>JBGPMS010000301.1:0-7055 GCA_041487115.1 Gammaproteobacteria bacterium | reverse complement strand
TACTTCCTCGCCGCGATGGTGGCCTATGTGGGCATGGATCCGCGCAAGGATATCGAGTGGGTCCGCGCAGACAGCATGGACGGGATGCTCCAAACCTTCATCGACGGAAAGGCGGACGCGGTGCTCGCGTTTCCGCCGCAGCCGCAGCATCTGCGCCAGCGGAAGATCGGGCGGGTCATCATCAACACCACGCAGGACCGCCCGTGGGATCAGTACTATTGTTGCATGATCGGCAGCAGCAAGGAGTTCGTGAGTAAAAACCCGGTCGCCACCAAGCGTGCAGTGCGAGCGATCCTCAAAGCCACCGACATCTGCGCGCGGGACCCCGAGCGCGCCGCTCGCTACATGGTGGCCAAAGGCTACGAGCCGCGCTACGACCTCGCCCTCGAGGTCCTGAAATCTCTCGCCTATACGCGCTGGCGCACCTACGATCCGGAGGATACGCTGCGCTTCTACGGTCTGCGGCTGCACGAGGCGGGGCTGATCAAGTCCGCGCCGCAGAAGCTCATCGCCCAGGGCACGGATTTGCGCTTCTTGAACGAGCTGAAGAGGGAGCTGAAGGCGTGAGCGCGTTGGGCATAAAAAAGCGTGGTCCGCGCACCTCAGCGAAGGGGGTAAAGCTATGACCGAACGAACTGACACCATGAGCGCCGGATTTAGCCGGCGGACGTTTCTCGCCAATGCATCCGCATTGAGTGCCGCCTCTTTGCTCGGAGTCTCTCGTCCAGCGGCGGCCGAGCCGCCACCCGAGGTGAAGAAGATCCGTCTCGTCCATGCCACCGCGATCTGCCTGTCGCCTCAATACATTGCCGAGGAGCTGCTGCGGCTGGAAGGCTTCTCCGAGATAGAGTACGTCGATACGCCCGTCGCCACGAGCCTGACCCTGCTGGAACAGGGCCGGGCCGACATGACTATGAGCGCATCGCCCGACGTCGTTGCAGCCCTGGATGCGGGCAGGAGCGTTGTCCCCCTGGCCGGTATCCATGCTGGCTGCTACGAGCTGTTCGTGAACGGACGGATTGCGGCGGTCAAGGATCTCAAGGGCAGGAGCGTCGTGATCACCACTGAAGCTTCGACCGAGCGCCTGTTCGTTTCGAGCATCGTCGCCTACGTGGGCGTGAATCCGCGCGACATTCAATGGATCACGACACCCAGCGGGGCTGATGCGATGCAGACCTTCATCGAGGGGAAGGCTGATGCGTTCCTCGGGTTCGCTCCGCAACCGCAGGAGCTGCGGGCGAAAAAGGTCGGCCGCGTCATCCTGAACACCACGCACGACCGTCCGTGGTCGCAGTACTTCTGCTGCATGTTCAATGCACGCCGTGAGTTCGTCGAGCAGTATCCGGTCGCTACGCGACGGGCGCTCCGCGCAGTCCTAAAGGCAGCGGATCTGTGTGCCCAGGAACCCGAGAAGGCAGCGCGCTATCTGGTCGCAAAGGGTTACGAGCCCCGCTACGAGGTGGCGCTGGAAGTTCTGAAGGACCTGCCCTATCGCCGATGGCGTGATGCCGATCCGGAGGACAGCCTGCGGTTTCACGCGCTGCGCCTGCACGAGGTCGGGATCATCAAGTCGAGTCCGCAGAAGCTCCTTGCCCAAGGAACCGATTGGCGGTTTCTCAACGAACTCAAGAAGGAGCTGAAGGCGTGAGGGGCTCGCATCAACCCCATCCCCACCCTGACCCTCCCCTTGAAGGGGAGGGAATCAGTCGCACCAATCATCGCGCACCGTTTAGAAGGATCCGGGCTGCACAGCGCGAGGTTGAGAGGAAAAGCGCGCAGTGCGTCGAACGAGTGGGCATGACTAAAAGAGGCAACGCATGAAGACAGTGAGTGACAAGAATAGTGACGGATTCAGCCGTCGCAGGTTCCTCTCCAACACATCCGCCTTAGGTGCTGCTTCGTTGCTTGGTCTTCCGCGGACTGCAGCGGCCGAGCCTCCGCCGGAGACAACCAAAATCCGGCTGGTGAAAATCCCGGCGATCTGTCTGGCGCCAGAGTACCTCGCCGAAGAGTTGTTGCGGCTCGAAGGATTCACCGATGTTGAGTACGTGGAGATGGACCTCAACCTGGCCGGCGCCATGCTGGTAGCGAATCGAGCCGACATTACCGTGGAATCGCCGCCGACTCTGCTCCCGTCGCTGGACGCCGGGAAACCTCTGGTCGCGCTCGCTGGGATTCACGGCGGCTGCTACGAACTATTCGGGAACGAGACAATCCGCGCAGTCCGGGACATGAGGGGAAAGCGCGTTGCCGTCGAAAAGATCGGAGCATCGCATGATTACTTCTGGATCGCCAGTCTGCTGGCGTACGTCGGCATGGACCCGCGCAATGACATCCGCTGGGTCGAGCCGCAGACTCACGCCGAGACGATGCAACTGTTCGTCGAGGGAAAGACCGATGCGTTCCTCGGATTTCCGCCACAACCACAGACGTTGCGAGCGAGGAAGATCGGACATGTCATCGTCAACACCGCACAAGACCGGCCATGGGAGCAATACTATTGCTGCATGATCGCTGCCCGTCCGGAGTTCGTGAGTAGAAACCCGGTCGCCACCAAGCGTGCAGTGCGAGCCATCCTCAAGGCCACCGATATCTGCGCGCGGGAACCGGAGTGCGCCGCTCGGTACATCGTGGCCAAAGGCTACGAACCGCGCTACGAGATCGCTCTGGAAGTGATTCAATCGCTCTCTTACAACCGCTGGCGCACCTATAACCCCGAAGATACCCTACGTTTTTACGCTCTGCGCCTGCACGACGTGGGCATGATCAAGTCGAACCCGCAGAAGCTCATCGCTCAGGGTACAGACTGGCGGTTTGTGAACGAGCTCAAGAAGGAGCTGAAGGCGTGATCCAACTCCCTCCGCCCGTTCGCGACGGATGCAGGAGTGAATCCGCCCCAAGCGGCGCATCGAATGCGGTGGTTGGCGCGCTCGCTCGCTTGGCGCTAGCGGTCCGCAAGCGGATTGACCAGCGTGACCCCGGTGAAGCGCCGGAAGTCGTTGTCTGCGGACGCGATCTCGCAACCATGTTCGATCGCCAGCGCGGCCAAATGAGCATCCGTAGTGAGATTGCCTGCGGTTCCGCTGGTGAGCAGGATGTTACTCAAGACGGACCAGTGTCCTTCCCCTGGACCGACGAGCACGACGTAGGGCTGTGCAAGCCAACCATCCACGAATCCGATAGCCCGCTCAGGGGACAGCGGTTGCCGCATGATGCCAGCTCGGGTGGTAATCCTCACGAAAGCGAGCACCACGATCCAAGAGAGGCCGACCCACGTGTCACTGGACAGCGTCTCTTCCAGCCACTGGCGAGCAGTTGCGTGATGAGGCGAGTCGGCGTCGACGGCGTAGATCAGCAGATTGGCGTCCACCAGGATCACTTGCGCAGCTCCAGTTTGCGCGCAATCTCCTCGTCCTCGAGTGCGGCAGCCAATCGTAGCGCCTTGTCGATATCGAAACCCGGCATGACACCGCCAAGGGAAGCCGGCTTGACCCGGTACGGCTTGGGCTTCGGCGCTCCCCCGGCCGTCAACCCCGCCTGCAGGGTCTCGTTCACGACCTGCTTGAACGGCTTGCCAGAGCGGTGGGCAAGCGCCTTCAAAGCCTTTGCGATGCGGTCGTCGAGCGTGAGTGTGGTTCTCATGATAGGTGCCAGGTTAGCACTCCGATGCCTTCCAGACAAGCATCAAAGCATCAACATCGGTGCGCTGGCGTTTTTGACCTTGATCTGGTTCAGCCCTACCCTCGCTCACAGCCCCGGTAAGGATGCCAGATTGCCCAAGATCGGGCCGGCGCCCGAGTTCAAGCTGACCGACCAGGACGGCAAGTCCTTCGCGCTGCGCGATCTCCGTGGGAAGGTCGCCGTGGTAACGTTCATCTTCACGACCTGCTCGGATACCTGCCCGATGCTTACCGCCAAACTGGTCGCGATTCAGAAGCGCCTGGGACCGGATCGGTCCAAGGTCTTCTTCACCGCCGTTACAGTGGATCCGCTCAACGATACGCCGGGTGCTGAAGAAATACGCGCAGGCACACTCCGCCGATCTCTCCGGCTTCTCCTTCCTGACCGGGTCGCTGGACGAAATCGATGACGTCACGCGTCGCTACGCCGTGTTTCAGAAGAAGCAGGCTAGCGGCAGCGTGGACCACACCTTCCTCACGTCGATCGTCGACCAGGCCGGTACCTTGCGCGTGCAGTACCTGGGCGTGCGCTTCGATCCGAAGGAGTTCCTCGGCGACCTGAAATCCCTGCTCGCGGAGGCGCCGCGGCGATGAAGCGTCTGGCCAACTGGCTCCCCCGGATGGTGGCGCGGGTACGCGCCTCGATTCATACCAAGCTCCTGGCGGCGTTCCTGACCATCGTCGCAATGTTGCTCGCTGCCGGCCTCGTGGGGCTGCGCGCGCTAAGCGATGTGAATACGCGCGCCGAGGATATGGTGCAGCTGCAGCGCAAGATCGCCGCCTACCGCCAGCTCAACCACGACACCATCGGCCAGCTCTACAGCGTGGCTTCCTCGCTGCTCAAACCGGAGGAGCGCACGCTGGAGGCGACCCTGCGCCAGCTCAACCAGTTCGGATACGACCTCGACCGGCTGCAATTCGTGGCTCAGGACGAAAAGGAACTGTTCGCGCGCGTGCGCACCGACTACGAGGAGTTCATCCGTATCGTGACCCAGGTGGTGGAGCTGATACGCAGCGGCAAGGTAGCCGACGGCCGCGATCTGCAGCTCGCACGCGCCACACCGCTGGCGGACCGGCTCGAGCGCCTGACCAACGAGCTGGTGAACAAGGCTGAGTCGGACATGGTGGCGAGCATCGAGGCGACGCATGACGCCTATACGACGTCGCGCCACGCCGTCATCGCCTTCGTCGTGGCCAGCATCTTGCTGGCGCTGCTGCTCGGCTATGCGATTTCCTCCTCCATCATCGGGCCGGTGCGGCAGATGGAAACGCGCATGGCCGAGATCGCCGCAGGGGATTTCTCCAAGCAGGTGCAGGTGCCCAACCGCGACGAGCTCGGCGCCCTGGCCGCCGACCTCAACCGGATGAGCGACGAGCTGGGACAGGCGCATCGCGAGCTGGAGGCCGCCAGCCAGCACAAGTCCGAGTTCCTGGCCAACATGTCGCACGAGCTGCGCACGCCGCTCAACGCCATCATCGGTTTCTCGGAGGTGCTGAAGGACGGGCTGTTCGGCGAACTCGCGCCCAAGCAGGCTGAGTATATTCGCGACATACATTCCTCCGGACATCATCTGCTTTCGCTGATCAACGATATTCTCGATTTGTCCAAAGTCGAGGCCGGGCGCATGGAGCTCGCGGTGGCGAGTTTCGACCTGCCCACGACCATCGACAACGCCATGGCCTTCGTGCGCGAGCGCGCAAGCCGCAACGGCATCGCGCTGGACGTTCGGGTCGATACGCGCTTGAACTCCTTCGTCGGCGACGAGCGCAGGGTCAAGCAGATCCTGCTCAATCTCTTGTCCAATGCCGTGAAGTTCACGCCGGAGGGAGGCCGGATCTCGGTCGCGGCGCTGGCGACCGATGCGGGCGTGCAAATCGCGGTGAGCGACACCGGGATCGGCATCTCCAGGGAGAATCAGCAGTTGCTGTTTCAGGCTTTCCAGCAGGTGCATAGCGAGGACGGCGCGAAGCGCGAGGGCACCGGACTGGGCCTGGCACTGGCCAGGCGCCTGGCGGAGATGCACGGCGGCAGCATCTGGGTGGACAGCGAGCCGGGCAGGGGATCCACGTTTACCTTTACATTAGCGGAGCAGCCGTGGCAAACGAATTGATACTGATAGTCGAAGACGATGACAACAGCCGCAAGCTGCTGCGCGACGCTCTCCAGGTGATAGGCTACGAGACGGCGGAGGCCGAGAATGGCGAGCTCGGTCTGCGGCTTGCCGCCGAGCGGCGGCCGGCACTCATCTTGATGGACATCCAGATGCCCGGCATCGGCGGCTTCGAAGCGCTGCGCAGACTACGCAGCGATCCGGACACGCGCTCGATCCCGGTGATCGCCGTGACCGCTTCGGTGATGAGCGCGCAACAGAACGACGTGTTGCGCGCCGGCTTCGACGCACTCGAGTCCAAGCCCGTCAGCATCGTCGGCCTGTTGCGCAAGATGCGCGCACTGCTCGATCGGCAGTCGGCCCCGTCTCTGCCCACATGAGGGAACAGCCCGTCGTGCTGGTGGTCGACGACCAGGCCCCGAACCGCAAGCTGCTGGCCGATCTGCTGGCGAGCAAGGGCTACGCCGTGGAGACCGCCAAATCCGGCGAGGAGGCGCTCGCGAAGCTCGAGGACGTGAGACCGGACCTCGTGCTGCTGGACGTCGTCATGCCCGGGCTGAGCGGGTACGACGTGTGCCGCGCCATTCGCGCGGATCCTGTCACCGGTACGCTACCGGTGGTGATGGTGACAGCGCTCGATCCGGCACAGGAGCGCGTCAGGGGACTGGACGCCGGTGCCGACGATTTCCTGACCAAGCCGATCAACACGCCCGAGCTGCTGGCGCGGGTGAAGTCCCTGCTGCGGATCAAGACGTTCCACGACACGGTACAGGCCCAGGCAGCGGAGCTGGCTGAGCTCAACGCCGGTCTGGAACGGCGCGTGCAGGAGCAGCTTGGCGAGCTGCAAAGGCTCGCCCAGCTCAAGCGCTTCTTCCCGCCGCACCTGGCCGAGCGCATCGTGGCCGGCGACGTGGATGATCCGCTCGCGACGCACCGGCGCGAGGTCACCGTCGTCATCCTCGACCTGCGTGGATTTACCGCCTTTGCCGACACCTCCGAGCCCGAGGAGGTCATGAGCCTGCTGCGCCGCTATCACCAGGTGATGGGGCAACTCATCCAGGCGCACGGCGGCACGTTGGAGCAGTTCAGCGGCGGCTCCATGCTGATCATCTTCAATGATCCCGTAATCGTCGAGGAGCCGGCCGTACGCGCCGTCCGCATGGCACTGGAGATGCAGGCGCGCTTCACCGAGTTGATGGCCACCTGGCGCATGCGCGGTCATGACATCTCGCTCGGCATCGGCATCTCGCACGGCTACGCCACC
>JBGPMS010000300.1:0-7067 GCA_041487115.1 Gammaproteobacteria bacterium | reverse complement strand
GTCGCCCAATATCGTATTCGAAGATGCCATCCTGGACGATGCGGTGAACGGCGCGGTATCGGGGATCTTCGCCGCCACCGGGCAGACCTGCATCGCGGGCTCGCGGCTGCTGCTGCAGGATTCGATCCACGACCCGTTCGTGGAGAAGCTCCTCGCGCTGGCCAGGACCGCGAAGATGGGCAACCCGCTCAACCTCGATACCCAGGTCGGTCCTGTCACCACCCGGCCGCAATACGAAAAGGTGCTGTCCTACATCGACGTCGGCAAGAAGGAAGGTGCCAAGCTGCGCCTCGGCGGCGGGCCGGCGACGCGCCCCGAGTGCGGCAAGGGCTGGTTCGTGGAGCCGACCGTCTTCACCGGCGTGAGCAACGACATGCGCATTGCGCAGGAGGAGATCTTCGGACCGGTTTTGTCGGTGATCCGGTTCAAGGACGAGGACGAAGCGGTGCGCATCGCGAACGACGTTCGTTTCGGCCTGGGAGCAGGTGTGTGGACGCAGAACATCGGCCGCGCGATCCGCCTGTCCGAGCGCATCCAGTCGGGAACGGTGTGGGTCAACACCTATCGCGCCGTCAGCTTCATGTCGCCCTTCGGCGGCTACAAGGACAGCGGTGTCGGGCGCGAGAACGGCATGCAGGCGATCTACGCGTACCTGCAGCTGAAGAGCGTGTGGATCAACACCGGTGCGGCCAGCGCGAATCCGTTCGTGATGCGGTGAGGGGCAGTGTGAAGGGTGAAGAGTGAGCCCCCTCACCCTAGCCCTCTCCCCCAGTAGCGGGGGAGAGGGAACCTCAATGCGTTGCCGCTGTCCCCGGGTGGGGCATTAGGGCGGTAAGTGGTTAGGCATTCACTCTTCACTCCCTAGCCCCTAACTCCTGATACTGCGAACCTCCACCGTCCGCGGCATGCGGCGCGGCAATACGTCCTTCAGCTTCGCGCGCACCTCCCGCAGCAGTTTCTCCGTGGTCGCCCAGTCGATGCAGGCGTCGGTCACGGACACGCCGTACTTCAACTGCGACAAGTCGGCCGGGATCGGCTGATTGCCGGCGCTGATGTTGCTCTCGATCATCACGCCGACGATCGACTGATTTCCCTCCCGGACCTGGTGTGCCACGTCGTGCATCACCAGCGGCTGCAGCGACGGGTCCTTATTCGAGTTGGCGTGGCTGCAGTCCACCACGATGTTGGCCGGCAGCTTGTTCTTGGCCAGCTCCTTCTCCACCAGCGCGATGGTCACCGAATCGTAGTTCGGGCCCTTGGCGCCGCCGCGCAGAACGATGTGGCCGTACTGATTGCCTGTGGTGCGGATCACCGCCACCTGACCATCCTGGTTGATGCCCAGGAAACTGTGCGGACCGGACACCGACAGCAGCGCGTTGATCGCCACCTGCAGGCCGCCATCGGTGCCGTTCTTGAAGCCCACTGGTGTGGAGAGCCCGCTCGCCATCTCGCGATGGGTCTGCGACTCCGTGGTGCGCGCGCCGATGGCGCTCCAGGTGATCAAGTCCGACAGATACTGCGGGCTGATCGGGTCGAGCGCCTCGGTGCCCGCCGGCAGCCCGAGCTCGTTGATGTCGAGCAGAACCTGGCGCGCGCGCTGCAGCCCCTCTTCGATGTCGAACGAGTCGTTCATGTGGGGGTCGTTGATGAGGCCCTTCCAGCCGGTGGTGGTGCGGGGCTTCTCGAAATACACGCGCATGACGATGTACAGCGTATCCGACACCTCGTCGGACAGCTGCTTCAGGCGCTGGGCGTAGTCCAGGGCTGCGGTCGGGTCGTGAATCGAGCAGGGGCCCACTACGACCATGCAGCGGTGGTCCGTGCGGTCGAGGATGTTCTCGACGGCGACGCGCCCTTCCAGCACGGTTTTCTGGCCCTTGGGCGTCATCGGGACGCGCTGCTTGACCTCTTCGGGCGTGAGCAGCACGTCCTGCGACATGACATTTACGTTGTAGATCCGCTTGTCGTCCATCGCCTTAATCTCTTGTTTATAAATACTTTATGCGCTTCCGCCGGAAGCAGTCATTGTACGCGACCGGCGCGGTGCGTCAAACCCGGGCACGACGCCCGTCTAAAGGATCGGCCCGGTTGGCCGATATGCCCAACAACGTTAGATCGATCGAGAGACGAAAGATGCGCGTGGCCTGGCTATCCCTGCTGTTCCTGCTGGCTGCAGCTGAGGCCCCGGCCGCCAAGTGGGTAAGCATCGCCGAGGGATCCGCTCGCGCCGTGTACCTGGATAGTGAGGCTTTGCAGCGCGACGGGACTACCGTGCATGCCTGGACGCGCGAAGTCTACATGGACGAGCAGCGCTCGGCGCACATCGGCGTGCTGTATTACAGCGCCAACTCGCGGATCCGGTTCGACTGCGCCAAGCGGACCATGGCGCCGACGACCCGCGTGTTCTACGGCGGCGACGGCACCGAGCTGCGACGGGTGAGCCTCGATGCGGTCGAGCTCCCGGCGCTCGTGGCGCCAGGCTCGGTGCAGGAGCACTTGCTGAATCGTGCGTGCCTGCCCCCCACCGAACGCAAAGCAGCACAGAACAAGCGGGGCGACAGCGAGCCGTCGGATGGCCCGACCAAGGTGGCGCTGGCCGACACCAAGCCCCGGACCGACGTGCCTGCTGCCGTGGACGCGCAGAAATCACCGGCACCCCCTGTGGCCAACCCCGCGAGCCCCGAGCCGGCCAAGCGCGCCGCACCGGCCAGCAACAAACCCGTGGTCCCGCAGACGGCTCCACCCAAGGTCGTCGCATGCAAGCCGGACGTGCCCGCGGTGCATCGACCCTATGTCAGGGCGCCGCTCAAGCTCGCACTCGCCAAGTGCTCGAAGAAGGACACCAGGAACGACGAGCACGAGCGCGTCCCCTGGGGCTACGACGGGAAGGGTGCACCGCAGAGCTGGGGCGAGTTGAAGCCCGAGTTCGCGGCCTGCGGTGAAGGCAAGCAACAGTCGCCCATCGACATCCAGGAGGGCGCGCGACTGGACCTCGAACCCATCAAGTTCGACTACCGGCCCGCGCCACTGCGCATCATCGACAACGGCCACACCGTGCAGGTGAACTACGCCGAGGGCAGTTCCATCACTGTCTCCGGCGTGCGCTACGACCTGAAGCAGTTCCACTTCCACAAGCCGAGCGAAGAGCGGGTCAACGGCAAGGCCTACGACATGGTCGTGCACCTGGTGCACCAGAGCGCCGATGGGCGTCTCGCGGTGGTCGCGGTGCTGATGGAAGCCGGGCCCCCGAATCCTTTCATCGCGTCGCTGTGGCCATCGCTCCCGCTCGAGCCTGGACGCGAGTTTTCCCAGCCGGAGGTCGTGGTCGACCTGAACAACCTGCTGCCCGACCCTCGCAGCTACTACGCGTACATGGGATCGCTCACCACGCCACCGTGCACCGAGGGCGTGCTATGGCTGGTGTTGAAGACGCCCGTGTCCGTCGCCAGCGACCAGGTGGGGATCTTCGGGAAGCTTTACAGCATGAATGCGAGGCCGGTTCAGCCCGCCAACGGCAGATTGATCAAGGAGTCGCTCTAGGCGCGAAGCGCGAGGCCCGCCTCCCACAAAGAGGTGGCGCCGAGCGCCGCGGTAGTGTAACGTGAAGTCATGCAGGAGTTGTAAAGAAGCAGACCAAGCAGCAGACTTTAATGGGTGATTTGACGGCAACAAGGAAAACGGGCGATCCCACCGGTCGCCCGTTTTCTCTTTTGCGTCGCGGCTCGAGCTTCGAGCAGCTCTGGATCGAGGCTCAGTCGCAGGCGGCGCGCGGACCTACTTGATGCGCGAGTAGGACGTAGGCGTCAGGAACATGTTCTCGACCCGCTGCACCAGCACTCCGTTCTTCTCGGTCTCGGCGCGCTTCTCGTGCCACTCCGGGTCGGCCATGAAGGCGTTCCACTTCTGCTCGCGCTCGGCCAGGTCCTTCCACTCGATGAGGTAGTAGAGCTGCTGATTGCTCGGGCCCACCAGCACGGTCCAGAAGCCCGCCTGGCGTATGCCGTGTTTTTCCCACAGCTTGAGCGTGATGGTCTCGAAGCGCTTGTTCAGATCCGGCAGCCTGCCGGGCGTGGCGTTGTAGATGCGAAGTTCGTAAACCATGCGTCGTCTCCTCGTTCATTCATTCCCCATCTAGTATGCCAGAGGCCGCGGGCGCCCGTCGCTGTGCGACTCACGCGGGTTGATAGCTTTGGCGGTACCAGTCCAGCGTCGCACGGATGGCATCATTTAGCGGCGTCGCTGTCTTGCCGAAGGTGCTCGTGAAGTGGCGGCTGTCCACCACGAAGTCCTCTTCGAACTGGTACAGCATCTCCTTCACCTCGCGCAGCGTCGGATTGAAAGGGGCCAGGATCGACACCAGCCAGCGCGGGACGACACGCAGCTTCGGTTCGGTACCGGCTACGCGGTAGACCCTTTCGACAAAGGCCCGGTGGGTGAGCGTCTCGGGGTTCGGTACGTGCCAGGCCTTGCCCAACGCTTCGTCGCGCGTGCCGAGCAGCACCAATGCCTCGCCGAAGTCGTCGATGTAGGTGAAGGTGTGCAGCTTGTCGGGGTCGCCCAGCACGTCGGTGAGTTTTCCGGCGAGGGCCTGCGGGAACAGGCGACTACCCGCGTGCGACAGCAAGACATGCGGCCCGAAAAAATCCGAGCCGCGCCCTATGGTGGCGCGCAACGCTCCCTTGTGATGCGCCTCCAGCAGGCGATCGCCAAGCTGCGCGCGCACCTGGCCCTTGCGCGTATTCGGATTGGAGGGCAGATTCTGGCGCAGGGGGCCGGTGACCCTGCCGTACATGTATAGATTGTCGCCATAGACGAGTTTCGCCTCCGCAACGCGGGCGCCGCCGGCGATGCCATCCATCATGCGCGGCAGAAGTTCGGCCCAGCGGTCGTAGGGCGCGCCCGCACAGTGATAGACCACGGACGCTCCCGCGCAGGCCCGGCGCACGCTGTCCGAATCGGTCGCGTCTCCGGCGACCCATTCGAAAGCGGTGGGCGCCCTGCCCGCCGGCTTGCCGCGGCGCGTGACGAGCCGCGCAGGCAACTTGCGCGTCTGCAGAGCGCGCAGGACGGCGAGTCCGAGCGGTCCCGCGCCGAACACCACGTGTACGCCGTCCGCCACGCTCGCTCCCCTCGCAGGCCTACAGTGCCTTGACCGCCACGAACGCGTAGGGTGCCGCCGCGGCGCCGAGTGGATTGCGCAGCGGCCGGCCGAAAATCGGCGCGGAGATCTCGAACACGTCACCGACCTCTGTCTTGATGTTCTTGGTGAAGCTGCCGGTGGCGGCGCCGAAGAAGTGCACGTGGACGTCACCGGGCCGGCGGAACTCCCGGTACTTGAAGTGGTGGTGCTCCAGGTTGGCGATCGTGTGCGCCATGTTATCTTCGCCGGACAGCCACGGCTCGCTCCAGATCGCCTCGCCTTTGCGCAGAAGGCGTGCCTGGCCGGTGACATTGGCCGGCAGCTCGCCCAGCAGCAACTCCGGTCCGTAGGAGCACTGGCGCAGCTTGGAGTGGGCGAGATACAGGTAATTCTGCCGCTCCATCACGTGGTCGGCGTACTCGTTGCCGAGCGCAAAGCCGACACGCAAGGGCTCGCCGTCATCGCCGATGATGTAGCAGCCCACCACCTCGACTTCTTCCCCGCCGTCGAGTGCGAAGCTGGGCAGCTCGAGAGCCTGCTCGGGCGGAACCACGCAACTGCCGTCGCCCTTGTAGAACCATTCGGGCTGCACCCCGATCTTGCCCGCTGCCGGCTTGCCGCCCTCCATGCCCCATTTGAACATCTTCATCGAGTCGGTGAGCTGGCTCTCGTCCTGCTTGAGCTTGACGTGCATGGAATCGCGCGCCGCGGCGCTGCCCAGATGGGACAGCCCGGTCCCGGTGATCAGGCAGCGCGCGGGCTCGGGGTTGTCCAGCGGCGGCAACAGCCGGCGCTCCGCGACGACCTCGTCGTAGCGTTGCCCCTCGGAGCCTGTGCGGTCCCGCACCACGACCGACAGCGCAACCTTGCGCCGGCCTGCCTCCAGGGCGAGGTCGTACACCCGCTGTGTCTCACGCAGCACGCGCAGCGTGTTGCCATCCTCCGACACCGCCGCGACCTTGCGCGTGTTGTCACGGTCCACAAACTGTACCAGTCTCATTTCCTCTCCCTCCTCGTGATCCGACCGTTGCGCTGCGCAGCTCGGCCATGTTGGCAGAAGCGCGAGAATGGTACCAAGGTGAGCCTGCGGTCAAGTGTCGCCGTCTGGCGCTATACTTGAAGACTCTCCGGGGAGGTGCACATGAAAGTCAAAGTCGGCGCGATACAGGTCAACTACGAGATCGAGGGCAGCGGTCCGTGGGTGGTGATGAGCCATTCGCTGGCCTGCGCCGTTTCGATGTGGGACGAGCAGGCCGACGCGCTGAAGGGCAAGTACAAAGTGCTGCGCTTCGACACGCGCGGCCACGGCGGCAGCGATGCGCCGCCCGGCGCCTACACGCTGGACGCGCTGGCCGAGGACCTGCACGGCCTGCTCGGTGCCCTGAGTATTACCCACCCCCACTTCGTCGGGCTATCCATGGGCGGGATGATCGGCATGGCCTATGCGCTCAAGTACCCCGGCGTGTTCAAGAGCCTGGTGCTGTGCGACACCTCGAGCCGCATTCCGCCGGAAGCCCAGCCGGTGTGGGACGAGCGCATCAAGACTGCCCTCGAGCAGGGGATGGCGCCGCTGGTGGAAGCCACTCTCAAGCGGTGGTTCACGGAGCCTTTCCTCGCCAAGCGCAACAGCGTCGTCGAGCGCGTCGCGAATCTGATCCGCAACACGTCGCCGCAGGGCTACGCGGGCTGCTGCCATGCCATCTCCAAGATCAACCTCACCGACCGGCTAGGCGCGATCAAGTGTCCGACGCAGATCATCGTCGGCGACAAGGATGTGGGCACGCCGGTGGCCATGTCGGAGGTGATCCAGAAGGCCATTCCGGGATCGGAGCTGGTCGTGCTGCGCGAGGCCTCCCATCTTTCCAACCTCGAGCAGCCTGCAGCTTTCAACACCGCGCTGCTTCGCTTTCTCGGTGGCGTGAAGTAG
>JBGPMS010000299.1:0-7069 GCA_041487115.1 Gammaproteobacteria bacterium | reverse complement strand
TTCCAGGGCTTGGATTCGAGCTGCGGCTTCCAGCTCATGTCGAACCATTGGCCGCCGTTGGTATTGACCAGTGTGGTCAGGAAGGCCATGTTGTCGCCCCAGCCCGGCTTGCCGCGCAGGCAGATGCCGTACACGCCGGCTTGCGGGTCGTGGATCTTCGCGGCGAGATCCTTGACCTGGTCCCAGGTGGGCCGCTCGGGCAGCTTGACGCCCGCCTTGTCGGCGAGGTCCTTGCGGTACATCAACATGGAGCTCTCACCATAGAAGGGCGCTGCGTAGAGCTTGCCGTCGACGGACAGCCCCTGCCGCATGGCCGGCAGCAGGTCGTCGATGTCGTACGCGGCGTCGGGCTTCAGCTCCTGCAGCCAACCCTTCTTGCCCCAGATCGGCGTCTCGTACATGCCGATCGTCATGATGTCGAACTGGCCGCCCTTGGTGGCGATGTCGGTGGTCACGCGCTGGCGCAGCACGCCCTCTTCGAGCGTCACCCACTTCACCTTGATGTCGGGGTTGGCCTGCTCGAAGAACTTGGTCAACTTCTGCATCTCGATCATGTGACCGTTGTTGACGGTCGCGACGACGAGCTCGGTGGCGGCGTGCGAGACGCCGGCAAAGGCGAGGCCGAATGCCAACGCCAGGGCGGATTTCAGGTTCATGGTCAAGTCTCCTCGTAGCTATAGTTTTTGATTGACCCGGTGCGGCGCGCTGGTCACATCGGCGCCGATCATGATAGGCGGCGCAACGCGGAGGTTTGATACTTTGGGAGGTGGCTGCAGATACTATTTTGCGCAAACAGGTTCTACGAGGCGCAAAAAGCACGGGGAATAGTATTGTGGCTCACCCAATATGGTGCGGCCGGGTGGGAACTGCGGACAGGACTGCAGAACCCCCCTTTCGCAAAGGGGGGCAGGGGGATTTTGGGCGGTGGGAGCAAGCGGAGGACGCTTCGACTCCGTGGCTCACGCCACTTAAGCTCAGCGCGAACGGAGCTCGGCTCAGCTTCAAGTTGAATTTTGCGTCAGTCTGTCACGTCTTCAACGCCGCGAGCATCGCCGTCACCTCGTCGGCGTGCGCCGCCAGAACTGCGCGCGCAGTCGGCTCATCCAGACCGAATCGTGGGCTCGACTCGCTTGGCAGATCGACCGCGGTGGTCTCCGACGAAAGAGACGGGACCAGCGCACAGTGATTCGCGAGCGCAAGGACCTGGGACAGACTGCCGGAGGATAGTCGGGCGGCGTCGAACTCGTGCTCGTTGACCGCGCGGATCAGCGTTTCACTCAAGCCCATCTTGTTGAGCAGCACACCGCTCACGACCGGATGCCATTCGCGGACGAGCCCCCTCACGTCGCCCGGTCTGGCCGCGAGCTCCGGGATCTGGACCGCGCGCCACATCAGATAGAAGTGACCGAGGTCGTGCACCAGCCCGGCGAACTGCGCTTCGTCGGCGTTGATGCCCGTGCAGCAGCGCGAGAGCACGTGGCCGAGGACCGCGACCTCCAGGCTGTGTGCCCACACCTGCTCGGCCTGCGCGCGAAACGGTAGCATGTCCTTCGCTCGCGCCATCTGCTGCAGGGCCAACGCAACCGCGATGTTGCGCACGGCGTGCTGCCCGATCCGCGTGATCGCGCGCTTCACGTCCGTCACCCGTTTGCCGCCATGGCGCACCCACGCCCCGTTGGCGAGCGCGACCACACGGACGCTCAACACCGGTTCCGCGCTCACGACCCGCGCCAGATCGGCGTTCGACAGATCCTTGTCGCTCAGAGCGAGGCGCACGCCGAGGGAGGCGTCGATGAAGGTCGGGCACTCGAAGTCGTGGCGCGACAGATCCCGGACGATGACTTCCCGGAACCGGAGAGCGACTTCGTTGGTTGGCATCGGCGCGGCCATGACCTCGGGCTGGCAAAAAAGCGGGGCCGGTGATGGATGCTCTTAACGCAGCCAGGCTCATTGTAGATCACGTCCAGCGGGAATGCATATCCGCGTCTCCACCTGCCGGCCATTTGTAGCGGCCTGGCGTTCTTGGTAATCTGACCGGACTGCTTCCGGGCCGCGCTCGACTCGAGCCATGCCCGGAAGCCGGTGATCGCGTTCTTTGATCGGCTCCACAACGAGGACAACATGAACATCGCCAATAACGTCACCAACCTGATCGGTAACACACCGCTGGTGCGCATCAACCGCCTTTCCGCGGGTTGTCCTGGGGAAGTCATCGCCAAGCTGGAGTTCTACAATCCGGCGCACAGCGTGAAGGATCGTATCGGTCTGTCGATGATCGAGGCCGCCGAGAAAGCGGGTATGATCAAACCCGACACGATCATCCTGGAGCCCACCAGCGGCAACACCGGCATCGGCCTGGCCATGGTCTGCGCGGCGCGCGGCTACAAATGCGCCTTCGTGATGCCGGACACCATGAGCAAGGAGCGGCGCGCGCTGCTGCGCGCCTACGGCGCGGAGCTGGTCCTGACGCCTGGAGCGGAACGGATGCCCGGTGCCATCAAGAAGGCGCAGGAGATGGCCGCCGCCGACCCGCGCTATTTCATCCCGCAGCAGTTTCAGAATCCGGCCAACCCGGAAGTCCATCGTCGAACGACGGCGGAGGAGATCTGGCGCGATACCGACGGCAAGGCCGACATCCTCGTTTCCGGCATTGGCACCGGGGGCACCATCACCGGGGTTGGCGAAGTACTGAAAGCCAGGAAACCCTCGTTCCGCTGCGTCGCCGTGGAGCCCGACGCGTCCGCCGTCCTGTCGGGCGGCCCACCCGGCCCGCACCCGATGCAAGGCATAGGCGCGGGGTTCATTCCGGAGATTCTGAATACTCGCATCTACGACGAAATCGTACGCGTCAAGAATGACGACGCGATCGACATCGCGCGCCGTATGGCCCGGGAAGAGGGCCTGCTCGTCGGTATATCGTCCGGCGCCGCGATGTGGGCCGCCCTGCAGGTCGCGCGCCGCTCGCAGAGTGCCGGCAAGGTGCTGGTGGTCATCATCCCGTCGTTCGGCGAGCGTTACCTCACCACCCCGCTGTTTGCGGGTCTTATGGATTGAAGGGACAGCGTTGTGTGCACGACAGTGTATTGACACGGTAATCCAATGAACATACGGGAGGGATGATGAACCACTCTAGCCAGCTTGCTGCGATGCCTCATCGGCGCCGCCGGTCAAGTCTGATCCGTCGGTCTTATGTCGCAGCTCTCCTGACGAGTCTATCGTTCGCGCCGTGGGGCCCTTCCGTCGCGCGGGCGGCGGAGCTGGTCATCCCGCCGGAGATCCAAGCCGTCGTCGACAGCCCGGACCGCACCCAAGCTGACCGGGAAACGGATCCACGCCGGCATCCCGCGGAAATGCTGACCTTCTTCGGCGTCAAGCCCGGCATGGCCGTGCTCGATATCGGCACGGGGCGGGGCTACACGGCGGAGTTGCTGGCACGCGCGGTAGGTCCGGGCGGTTCGGTCGTCGCACAAAACGATCCCATCATCTTCGAACGGTTCATGAAGAGCCAGGTGGATCCGCGCTTCAGTCTGGAGATCATGAAAAACGTTCGGCACGTCGTGCAGCCGTACGACGATCCGATCCTGCTGGGCGCCGGGCCGTTCGACTTGATCACGGTGATCTTCGCTTACCACGATACCGAGTGGATGGGGCGCAATCGCGCGACGATGAACCGGATTCTCTTCAACGCGCTCAAGCCTGGCGGCCGTCTCATCCTCGCCGACCATGCGGGCAATCCGGGCACCGGGGCTACTCAGAGCTCGACGCTGCATCGTATCGAGGAGAGCCTGGTGCGCACCGAGTTGGAAGCGGCAGGGTTCCGGTTCGTGGAGGAGGCATATTTCCTGCGCAACCCGAACGACCCGCGGGATGCGCCTTTTTTTAAGGCTACCGTGCCGGTCGATCAGTTCCTGCTCAAATACGAGCGGCCCTGACCGCCCGGGGTGCCTGGACTGTAACGTCGGATTCGGTAGCTCATCGGGAAATCCAGCTAGCTGACGCCGCAGCGGCAGCGATCGGCTGTACCCGACGAATGTCCGTAGCGAGAATCGCTGCGAGCCTGGGGCTGTTGCCAATCTCGTCAACCACGGCACCGTCTCTCGCGTTGGCGAAAAGGTCGGCCAAGCGTGGATCACGCTGCCGTTTCTTGTAAGACCATCGTAAGAAATCCGGGCAACACGCCGTTACGAAAATCCCCGGATTTGCAATATCCCGCTTACACGGGTTTGGTCTAATGCTGAAGTCGAAGCTGAGCATCACCCCGGAGCAGGAGGCGCAATGGTCCGCGTTCTCGGATACGGTGCTGCAGCAGGTGGAGCAGATGAAGGCCTCGCATCAGCAGCGGAAGAGCATTCCGGCGACGGCTCCTGAACGCATCGATCGCCAGGTGGAGTTGATGAAGCAGCGCGTCGCCGGATTCGAGGCGATGGGGCAGGCCGCCAAAGGGCTTTACGCCGTGCTGAGCCCCGAGCAACAGCAGATCGCGGACCACAAACTGCTCCGGTGGCATGGAGGTCATCGTGCTTGAGCATCCCCCCGGCGGCCACCTCAAACTCCTCCACCCGTGGCCGGGTCAAACTCCCCCACCTGCGGTGGCGGGACGGTGGGACTTTATTGGACTGGCGCGCGCTTGGCAACTCGCGCGGCAGCCTCCTTCAGACGCCAGCTCTTGCCCTCGAACTTCAGCAGGTGTCCGTGGTGCATCAGGCGATCCAGTAGCGGGGTGACGACCACGGTGTCGCCGAGCAGTCGCGCCCAGTCCTCAAACGGTCGGTTCGAGGTCACAATGGTCGAGGCCTTTTCGTAGCGGCTCATCAGGACTTCGGCCAGTTCGTCACCAGCGTGCGCGGGGAGTTTTCGCAGGAACAGATCATCGATGAGCAGCAGTTCGGCGGCCTTCAGTTGACTGCGGTATTTGCGGATTGCGCCCAGTTCGCGCGCCTCGGTGATGTCCTCGACGAGTTGATGGGCCTCGCGGTAGATTACCTTGTAGCCGCGCTGCACGGCGAGAACCGCAAGGGCCTTGGCGATATGGCTTTTTCCCGTGCCGGGCGGGCCGATGAGCAACATGTCTTCCTTGGCATCGATGAATTTCAGGGTTCCCAGTTCGAGCACCTCACGTTTGGGCAGTCGCGCGTTGTAGCTCCAGTCGAAGGTCTTGAGCTCTTTGCGCTCAGGCAGCCCCGAGAGCGCAAAGCGGCGATCGAGCAGCCGCGAGCGGCGCCGGTCGAGTTCGTCTTGTACCAGCCACGAGGATGCCTCAATGAAATCCATCTCGTTGCTGCCCACTTGCAGCGCGCGTGCTTGCAACGTCGCGCCCATGCCCGAGAGCCGCAGGCCGCGCAGTGCCCGTTCCAGTTCAGTGATTGACATTGTCATCGTTTGTCTCCTGTGGGTTGAGTGTGAGAGTGCGTCTCCCAGAACGATTGGTACTCGGTGATGGCCCGGATACCCGGGCCCGATTGTGTAAGCACTTGCGGGTCTGCGGCGCTTGCCGCTGCGGCCCGGCGCGCAAGCGCGCTCTTCACGCTGGCATAAGAGGCACACTGCGCTTTGAGCAGCCGCTCACACACCGCTTCGATGTCCGCGCGCGCATAGGTGCGCGTGAGGCTCGCCAGACCATAGATTGCCCGGCTTGCCGGGCGTCCCAGGCGAGCGAACAGCTCGCGGGCAAGCGCTGCCGTATGCGGTCCGATCTTCTCCACGCGCGCGAGCACCCGTGCGCTCTCGCGAGAGGGGTTGAAGATTCGATCAGTACTTTTGATCACGAACGCGCCTTTGCGAAGCGCTTTGTCGTGCCGGCGCAGCACCTGGCCAGCGGCGTCGAGAATTTCGATCGCGTGATCAAAGATGCGCACGCTGACTTCGCTATTGAGCGCCGCGGGCAACGCCGCGTAGTAGGAGCCGTCCACCTGCACGAGCCCTGCGTCATCCACGGTGCGTACACCCTGCTTGAACAGCCGAAAGCCCTCCAGTGGCAAGGCACGCAGCTTCGGTTGCTCCTCCTGATACATCTCCATCACTTGGCGTTTCTTGCGCCCGTGGATACGCAGCGCCGCCCAGCGCTGCTCCCAGTGCGCAAGCCAGGCGTTCTGCGCGTCGATCGAGTCGAACTTGCGCCCCTTCAACGCGGTGGCCTGGGTATGCTGGATCGCGCTCTCCACCGTGCCCTTGCGATTGGGGTCGCGCACCCGGCACGGATCGGCCACGACGCCGTAATGCGCGAGCATCGCGGCATAGACCGGATTCAAGCCAGGCTCGTACAGGTCGGGGCGGATCACGCCCTCTTTCAGATTGTCCAGCACGATGTACTGGCAACAACCGCCAAAGGAGCGAAAGGCTTGTTCGTGTAACTGCGCCCAGACTTCCTGAGAGGTCTTCCAGACGACCTTGCGGAAGCTCTTGCCCGAGTACTTCAGCGTCATCACAAACAGGTAGGGCCGCTTGTACTTGCCCGGCTTGTACAGGGTCAGGGCGCCCTGGCCGTAATCGACCTGTGCCTCCTCCCCGGGCAAGAACTCCAGCACGTCAAAGCGCTCGGGCGCGCGCTGGCGCAATGTCGCGACAAAGCGCTTAACCGAGTTGTACCGGTGCGCAAAGCCGTGCTCCTCGACCAGATCCTGGAAGATGCTCACCGCATTGCGTCCGAGCGAAACCTGCGGCTCGATCCACGCGCGGTGTGGCTCGCACGCCGAGATCGTCACCGAGGAAACCTTGCCCGCAACAAAGCTGCCCTCAGCCGGTGGCCGGGGTGGGGGAGTTTGGCCGGCCTCGCCTTCAGAGCCGGTGGCCACCCCGGGGGAATTTGCCGCGCGCGCCAAGCGCCGGATGGTCTTGCGATCCACCCCGGTACGACGCTCGATCTCCCGATGCGACACGCCGCTTGCCAGCAGCGTCTGGATGGTGATGCGTAGATGCGACTTCAAGACGTTCACTCCTTTCTCCCTCACGTTGATCAGGGAGCAGCGTAACGTCCCGCCGTCTGGCGCCTCGATTCAGACGCCTTTATGCTCGCTCAGGGTGGAGGAGTTTGGGGTGGCCACAGGTGGGGGAGTTTGGGTGGCCGCCGGGG
>JBGPMS010000298.1:0-7092 GCA_041487115.1 Gammaproteobacteria bacterium | reverse complement strand
TACCTTGCGTCCTTTCGCGATAATCAGACCGGCACGCAGGACGCTCGCCGCGCACAGGGTCGCAAGAGACTTTTTCATGAGGATGATTTTCCTGAGTTTTGTATTTCGATTCGGATGCTTTCGGATTCCATTACCCCAAATGAATCCTGAGCAGGAACAATAATAACCGGACAATGTTTCACCGGGATTAAGATTAACGGTGTCATAGCGCGTTCGGCCTATTCGGCCGGATATACTTGAATCCCCCCGAAGACGCCTTGGTGCTGTGCGTAGACGAGAAAAGCCAGTGCCAGGCGCTCGAACGTACTCAGCCGATGCTGCCACTGGGGCTGGGCTATGCCGAAGGGGTCACCCACGCATTTGGCGCATGTGGTCTAATCCTTCTGTCCATGACAATACGAAGAATTTCCTTTGACTAACGATAATACTAAGCCGGATCGCAAGGCGAAGATTGACGCTCTGCTTCTCAAACTCCAAGGCGTAAGCGCAAGAGAAATCAACGGCCTTGGTGCCTATTTCGTCAGCGATAAGATGTTCGCCTGTATCAGCGGAGATGGCATCGGTTTGCGCCTGCCCGCCGCCACCGCAACCGAATTGCAGTTTTCAAGGAACGACGTCGTCTCGTTTCAGCCTCGCGGTATTGCGAGTACCAGGGAATGGATACAGATCAATCGCACCGACCCAAACGAATACGAGAAGGATCTTCCGCTGTTTCAGGCCTCGCTAGAGTTCGTGAAGACCGGGCGGGCCGGCTAGGTAGCCCAGTCCGATATTTTCTGCCCTTTCTTATCTTCTGGGCTGGCACCGCTCATGGAGCGGTCGTACATGTTCCCATCAAATCGAGTCTTGTACTGAAGCCCGACCAGGCTTATACCATCACCGTTGAAGCCACCAAACCGATGGAAATTGGCTGGCAGGCCGTGCAGGCTAAGCGCTGCACCACCAATTGCGTCCAGGCCACCGACGTGACCGGGGCATCAACTACACGATCGCCACTCCCTTGGGCGCGTCGCGGAAATACACGCCCGCTTCCGGCAAGATCTCGGTCGAATACAAGAACGTGTCCAGCGAGCCCGTCACAATCGACGTTTACCGAGTGCAGCGGACCTGCGAGGCCGAGGCTTGCAAGTTTCTCGATGAAGACCAGAAAGGCCGCTGGCTCGTGTTCAAGGTCGATGAATTCAAGTCGATCGTGACCAGCAAAGACGGATCCTACTCTGTCATTTCCGGTGTAACGATCACCGGGCGACCCTTCAGCTTGAGAGCGGTTTGGTGGACCGATGACAAAACGGCGCTGATGGTCAACTGCGCCCCGTTCGTCACCAGATATTTGGATAGCCACACGCCGAAGGAACAATACCGCCCTTACGTTATTTCAGGACAGGCCATTGGCGAGGCGGCCGACATCGTCTTGAAATCGATCGATACCTGCGCGCCGAAAGCCCAGAACTTCGGAGTGCCCGATAAGAATGTCTTCAAATAGTCTCGGCTGACATCTTCACTGACCCCTCTTCACTGACCCCTTAGTTTCCAACAACGATGGTTGATTGGACTGCCCGATAGCCGACGTTGCTCAATGTCGTCTTTGGGTCGGAACCGGCCGATCCGGAATGACGCCTCCCGGCCGCCCCGAATCGCGCGGTCGCGGATGTACGAATCGAGCAGACCCTCCTTGGCGGAATTCGGGAGCAACAAACGGCATGCACGCCTCGAGCTGGGAGGCTAGCATCTCAGTTTTGACGCGACAGGCAGCGGTGACATGCGCACTCTGTTCGCAGCGGCAGGCCTGGTTACCGCCCTGACGGCAACTGGGTCGAGCGCGGCCGATCCGTCGCCGACTCCGGGACTGTACCAGGTGGAAGTTCGCATCAGCTTACCCAACGTGCAGGACGCAGCCGACCCGCTAGTCTTGAACCGATGCGTCAGCCCCGCGGATTTGACGTCAGGACGGGCTTTTTTCGTGTTGAGTGACAACCCGCTCAAGAACTGTGCTCTGCTCGACTATCAGTTGACCGCCGACACAGCCACCTATCGCGTGGCGTGCCCGGGACCCAACATGGGCGGCGCCGTTGCCGTGTTCGAGCTCACGGGCACCGCCTATCGCGGCACCATCAAGATGAACATGGGCGGGAAGAACATGACCATGTCCGAGACGCAGGTCGGCAGGAGGTTAGGGGACTGCCCGTAGCGGAGAGCTGCAGCTCAGCCCGCTTTGCGGAAGGTCAGGTTGATGCGATGGCCGCCCACCAGGGGGTGGTGACCTTCCTTGATCGGCATGACCCCGTGGTAGCGAAGCCGGGCGGGCCCTCCCCATACCACCACGTCGCCGTGCGCCAGCGGCACCCGTCGCGTCCTGTCGGTTCTGTGCGCGCCGCCAAACAGGAAAACAGCCGGGATGCCGAGCGAGACGGAGACGATGGGCGCGCCAAAGTCCCGTTCATTCCGATCCTGGTGCAGTGACAGCCGGGTACCCGGCTCGTAGCGATTGACCAGACAGGCGTCGGGCACGAACGGACCAAGGTCAGCCCGCACGGCTGCGTCCTGGGCCAACCGCAGAAAAGAATCCGGCATGCGCGGCCAGCTACGCCCGCTCTCGGGATCCACGGCGTCGTAGCGGTAGCCCGTTCCGTCCGTGACCCAGCCGAGCGCCCCACAGTTGGTCATCGCGACCGACATGCAGAAGCCGCCCGGCGTAACCATGTGGCGAAACGGCGCCTTCCTGGCCACGTCCTCTACACCGGCCAGGAGCGCGACTTCGTCGCGTGTGGCGAAGCCCCGCAGCAGTACCGCGCCGGGACCCAAAGCTTCCTGCTGCGGTTGGACGCCGCCCGCTATCTCGAACAGATCCATCGTCATTTCGCCACTCTCACATCGCGTCGTGGAAAATGATCCCGAGCGTATGGCGATGCCCCGACCGCACCCGGCTGACGCCATGCCGGAGATTGACCCGGTACACGCCGCGCGTTCCCTGGACCGGGCGATGATGAACGGCGAACACCACCGCGTCACCTTGCCGAAGCGGTACCACTTCCGGCCGCGACTGCATGCGTGGACGTTGTTCGGTGATCACGAACTCGCCACCGGCGAAGTCGCGTACGGGCTCCGATAAGAGTATCGCAACCTGCAGCGGGAAGACGTGCTCCCCGTAGAGATCCTGATGCAGGCAATTGTAGTCGCCCTCCCCGTATTGCAAGAGCAGCGGCGTCGGCCGGCGCTGACCCGCTGCGTGGCAGCGCTCGATGAACTGTGCATGCTTCTCCGGGAATCGAGTGTCGCTGCCCATGGCCGCATTCCAGCGGCTGGCGATCGGCACCAGGCGCGGGTAGATGGCCTCACGCAGGCCGGCAACGATGTCGGGCAACGGATAGCTGAAGTACTTGTACTCCCCGCGCCCGAACCCGTGCCGCCCCATGACCACTCGACTTCGAAAGAGGTCGTCGATCGAATACAGTTTGGATAAGGCGTCGCACTCGGCCGGAACGATCAGGCGCTCGATCATCGCGCTGCCCTGAGCGTCGAGATCTGCCGAAACCCGTTCCCAGTCGACCGCTTCTACCCGTGCCGCAACGCCGCTTGCCGAGGCGATGGCCAATGCGCTGTTGTCTCGTGCATTCATGCGTTCGCCGCGCGGTCGAGCGGCGCTCCCTCGAGATTTTTGTGCGCTGACGTGCTCATGCTCGTCCCTTTCAACCATCCGATGCGTATTGCAATGTTAGAGGCTGACACGCGTCTTCGCACTCCGGGTCTTGCTTTCGAATTCGAGAGTGGACGACTCATCTCCTCATCAGCAACGCTTTGAGCGCCTGCCGGTCGATCTTGCCGGTTCCGGTCTTGGGCAGCGAGTCCAGGTACTCGATCGTCCGCGGATACTTGTAGGGCAGCAGGCGTTGCTTGACGAAGGTCTGCAAATCGCGTGTCGTGTCGCGGCCCGGTGTATGACCGGGCCGTAGCGCGACCCAGGCCTGGACGCTCATCAGACGGTTGGAATCCTCCACGGCGAGCACCGCGCACTCGAGGATCGCGGGATGCTCGGCCAGGCAACGCTCGATCTCCAGTGGATGGACCCACTGCCCGCTGACTTTGACCAGATCGTCTGCGCGTCCCTCGAAGAAATAGAACCCGTCTTTGTCTTCGTGAAAGCGGTCGCCGGTCCAGATCCAGCCCTGACGCATGGTCTCCTGCGTCTTATCGGGCCGGTTCCAGTACAGGGGCGCCGATGAGTCGCCCCGCACCCACATCACGCCGGATTCACCCCGCTGCACGGGATTGCCGTCGACGTCGGTCAGCTTGATCTCGTAACCGGGTACCCGCACGCCGCTGGCGCCAGGCTTCTGCTCGCCGATGCGGTTGGAGACGTAGATGTGCAGGACCTCTGTCGAGCCCAGCCCTTCCACGATGGAGAGCCCGTAGCGCCGTTGCCACTCCCGAAACATCTCGCTCGAAAGCACCTCGGCTGCGGAGACGCACAGCCGCAGGCTGGAAAGATCGCGCCGCTCGGAGCCGGGGTGCGCAAGCAGCGCACTGTAGAGCGTCGGCAATCCGAACAGGATCGTGGGCCGATGGCGCTCGATCGCGGCAAGCACCGATTCGGGGTCCGGGCGGCCACGGTGCAGCACCGCGCTGCCGCCGACGGAGAAGGGGAAGGTCAGCGAGTTGCCGAAACCGTACGCGAAGAAAAGCTTGGGCGGCGAGAACGCGATGTCGTCCTCGCGAATGCCGAGCGTGCGTCTGCCATAGCTTTCGAACGTGTACCTGGCGTCGTGGTGGAGGTGCACCACGCCCTTGGGACGCCCGGTCGAGCCGGAGCTGTACATCCAGAACGCCATGTCGTCCCGATGCGTGTCGGCGGGCTCCAAGTCATCGGTTTGTGCGGCCAGCCACTCGTCCCACCTATGCACGCTATACAGGTGCGGAGGCAACTCCTGCTCCGCCCAACCCGTCAGTACGACGTGCCGCAGCCGGCTCGCACGCACGTCTTCGTGCGCCAGAAGCGGCGCGAGATCGACGTCGACGATCGCCGCCTCCGCGGCGCTGTCCTGAAGATAGTAGGCGACCAGCTCGGGCGGCGACAGCGTATTCACCAGCACCGGCACATAGCCGCCGCGGATCGCTCCGAAGATCGCTGCGACACACTCCGGCGTATCGTGCATCAGCAGCAGCACGCGCTGGCTGCGAGACAGCCCGAGAGCCCGCAGTCCGTTTCCGGCTCGCGACGCCATGCTGCACAATGTCGCGTAGCTGACTGCGCGCGCTCCAGCGTACAGCGCAGTCTTCTGCGCCCTGCCAGGGCGAAGATTGTCGAACAGAATGCTGGCTGCGTTGTAGCGCTCCGGCACCTCGAATCCGATCTCGCGCGCGCCGGGTGCATCGCGCGGTACGGGATCGGGCACACGAGCGTCTCGCCTGCGCTGCCAGCTCTCATCTTCGCCGCGCTTCGCTACCACCATCGCCATGAACGCCGGCGCCGTAGCGCGCAGGCGATCGTCGCTCATGCGGCCGCTGCGGGTCATATAGTCGTAGGCCAGCTCCCAGGGCTCCAGGTGCATCTTGTCGGCGAGACGCTCGTACCAGAACGAGCTCTGGTTGGCGGCGCTCACCATTTTGTCCACGATCGGGCGCCGCTCGCGCTCGAACCGCGATAGCGCTGCCGCCACCTCTCCGGTTTCGGCGAGCGCGCGATCCAGTGCGATGGCATCTTCCAATGCCAGGCGCGTCCCGGACCCGATGGAAAAATGTCCGGTGCGCAGCGCGTCTCCGATCAGCACCCTGTTTCCGACCACCCAGTTGCGGGTGTAGATCAGCGGGAAGTTGCGCCAGATGGAGCGGTTCGAGATCAGCGCCTTCCCGCCGAGATCCGGTGCGAACACCTCCTCGCAGTAGGCGCGGGCTTCCTCCTCGCTGGCGCGGTCGAGGCCGGCCCGATACCAGGTGGCCGCGTCGCACTCGACGATGAAGGTGCTCATCGACGGGCTGTAACGATAGTGATGCGCGACGAATACCCCGTGCTGGTTGGTGCGGAAGGTGAGCGTGAGGCAGTCGAAGGTTGCGCGCGTGCCGTACCAGGCAAACTTGTTGGTGAGATGATCCACCCGCGCATCGAAGCTCGCGGCGTGCAGCCGGCGGACCAGCGAGTTGACGCCATCGGCGCCGACGACCAGGTCGAAGCCCGCGAAGCTGTCGAGCGAGGAGAGCGGACGGTCGAAGGTTATCTGTACACCTTGTCGCCTGGCCTGCTCCTGCAGGAGCGCCAGCAGCTTCAGCCGGGCGATCGCGGAGAAGCCGTTGCCATCGATGAGAACGGCCTCGCCGCGATGGACGATCTTCTGGGCCGGCCAGGATTCCATCTGCGCTGCGAGGGCTCGGTAGATCCCGGACTCGTCGCGCTCCAGGAACGCCAGTGCACCGGTCGAGAACACGACGCCGAAGCCAAAAGTCGCTGCGCGCGGATTCTGCTCGAAGACGACGACTTCATCCTCGGGTCGGCGCCGCTTGGCCAGGAAGGCGAACAACAGCCCTGCCGGTCCGGCTCCGACCACGCCAATGCGAAGCGGTCGGACCAATTCCTCAGCCCCGCGCGCGCAGCTTGAAGCGTTGGATCTTGCCGGTCGCGGTCTTGGGTAGTTCCGGAAGGAACTCGACCCAGCGCGGATACTTGAAAGGCGCGAGGCGGTCCTTGACGTGCTGCTTGAGCGCCTCCGCCAGAGCCGCGTCGGGCTTCACCCCGGGCTTGGCCACCACGTAGGCTTTGGGCTTGATGAGCTGCTGCTCGTCGGGCACGCCGATCACCGCCGCCTCCAACACGTCGGGGTGCGTCACCAGCACCGCCTCGACCTCGAACGGAGAAACGTACATGCCGCTGACCTTGAGCATGTCGTCGGAGCGTCCGCCATACGTGTAGTACCCGTCCTGGCCGACGCTGTACTTGTCGCCGGCGCGAGTCCAGGGACCGATGAAGGTGGCGAGGCTCCTGGCGCGGTTGTTCCAGTAGTGCATCGCGCTGGTGGGTCCGTTGATCTGCAGCTCGCCGAGCTGGTCCGGCCCGACCTCCTGCCCGTGTTCGTCCACCAGGCGGATCTGATAGCCCGGCACGGG
>JBGPMS010000297.1:0-7138 GCA_041487115.1 Gammaproteobacteria bacterium | reverse complement strand
TAAGCATGATGACCGTGACGCCAGGCAGGCGATCCTCGATGTGCCGCAACACATCGATACCGCTGCCGTTCTTGAGCTTGATATCGAGCACCACGACATCCGGCGTGGCGGCAACGATCCCCGCGATCGCCTCCGGGACGCTGTCGGCGTCGCCGACGACTTCGACTCCGCCAAGACCTTCGAACAGCCGGAGCAGCCGCTCGCGGATGATCGCGGAATCCTCGACCAGGAAGATGCGCGTGGCTGAGGCGTCGTGGACGGGGTTGCCCGATGTGTTCATGGCTGCACTATAGGCAGCCGGATTGGCCACGAACATCGGTACGGGTCTGATTCGTCCTATCGGACGAATCGCGCCGGTGTCAGAATATTCCTACCCTAGCGGGCAGGCAGTTAGGCGCTGCGCGATCCGCCCAAGATAGGGACCGGAGCCTCAGGGGAGGGCGATCAGTCCGCCGGATCGTCGAGCAGCCGGTGCGCGATCGCGTAGCGCACCAGCTCGGCCTGGTTGGCGAGGTTCATCTTCTCGAGCACGCGCATCTTGTGCGTGCTGACTGTCTTCACGCTGAGCGAAAGCTCGGCGGCGATGTCGGTGACGGTCTTGCCTTGCACGATCATGCTGAACACCTGGAACTCGCGGTCCGAGAGCAGCGTATGCGGGACGACGTCGGCGCCGCGCATGGTTTCGCGCGCGAGCAACTCCGCCGCCGTTTCGGAGACGAAGACACCACCGCTCACGATCTTGCGGATGGCGGAAACGAGCAGCTCGGAGGCGCTGTCCTTGTTGAGATAGCCGGAAGCGCCGGCGCGGATCGCGCGCACCGCGTATTGGTGCTCCTGATGCATGCTCAGCACCAGGATCGGGAGCCGGGGGTGCTCGCTCTTCACTTGCTTGATCAGATCGATGCCGCTGCGACCCGGCATCGACATGTCCATCAGCAGCAAGTCCCACTTCCCTTGACGCACCAGCTGGAGGACTTCCTGGCCGTTCTTCGCCTCCCCGCCGGCTACGAGATCGCCAGTGCGCGCGAGGATCTGCTTGAGCCCGTCCCTGACGATGGCATGATCGTCGGCCACCAGAATGTTGATCACTGGGATGCTTGCCTGTCCCCGGCAGTCCGCGGAATGATCATCATAACCAAGGTGCCCGCGCCCGGACTGCTCTCGACCGTGAGCTCGCCGCCCAGCATGCCTGCGCGCTCACGCATGCCGAGCAGACCGAAGGTCTTGCGTTCACCCTCCGTGGCGGTATCCATCCCTGTACCGTCGTCATGCACCTCCAGCCGCACCGCGCTGCCGCACTCCGTCAGCGCGACACGCACGCGGCTGGCGTGCGCGTGCCGCGCCACGTTGGTCAGAGACTCCTGCAGTACTCGGAACAAGGCGGTGGAGAGCGCGGCATCCACGTCGAAATCGGGACCGGGCAGCGTCAGCTCCACCGCAATACTGGTACGCCTGGAAAAGTCGTTGACCAGCCACTCGATTGTAGAGACCAGGCCGAGATCATCGAGCATCAGCGGACGCAGCTCGGTGGCGAGCCTGCGCACCGAGGTGACCGTAGCCTCGATCAGCGATTTCATTGCATCGGCGCGTCTCATGACTTCCTGCTGCTCCGGCCCTAGCGCGTCGGCGATCTGGGCCAGATCCATCTTGAGCCCGGTTAGCGCCTGCCCCAGCTCGTCGTGCAGCTCGCGCGCAATGCGCGCCTTTTCCTCCTCGCGCACCGCCTGCAGCGAGGCCGAGAGCTGGCGCAGGCGCTCGCGCGATTCGTGCAGCTCGCGCTCGGCACGCTTGCGCTCGGTGATGTCGCGCAAGACCGCGAGGATAGCGACACTCCCCTCGTCGTGGAACGACGCTTCCGCGATATCGACTTCGGTCTCCCCACCATCGATTCGCACGACCCTCTTCTGCATCAGCGGATTGGCCTCGAGCCCGGCTCCGAGCCGCTCTCTTCGCTGGGCCGCCAAAGCGTGAAACTCCGGGTGGATGAAATCGAGCGGCGATCTCCCGACCAGTTGCTCGGCCGACTCCGCCCCCAACAACCGCAAACAGGCGCGGTTGGCAAACGCGATCCGGCTCTCGCGCTCGACCCAGATCGCGTCGGGCACGAGCTCTACCAGCCGCTGGTAGCGGTCCACGCTGTCGCGTAGCGCCTCCTCGGCCTGCTTGCGTGCGGTGATGTCGCGCAGAATCACCGTGAACAGCTTCTTGCCGCCGACCGATACCTGGGAGATCGAGGCTTCGATCGGAAACTCGGCCCCATCGGCGCGCAATCCGACGATCTCGGCTGCCCCTCCCATCCGGCGCGTGGTGGCGCCCGTGACGCCGAACTGGTCGACATGACCGTGATGCATCTCGCGATGGCGCGCCGGAATGAACTGTTCCAGCGGCGTTCCGAGCACGACGGCCGATTGGCACCCGAACATGCGCTCCGCCGCCGGGTTGAAGATCACGATGTCCTGGCGCTCATCGACCGTGATGATCGCGTCCATGGCCGACTGGATGATGCAGTTCAGACGAGCCGCGGTCTCGCGCACAGCGGTGATCATGCGGTCGGTACTCGTCTCGCTACGATGATCTCGATCCTGCCCGGCTTCCATGGCGGCGCCTCGTCTCCACGTATGGACGCGAGGCTGAAAAAATCCAAGAGGTGCACGGGTATTATCCTTCCAAGCGCCTCGAATTGCCATCGAAAACGGCGGCCAGGCTGGGCCGCGACAAGCTCCTGTCGCGTTGCGCCAGCGCCCCCGGTCGCGGCTCGCCCCAGCACCCACCTCACGAGCGTCTCCGCTTCGCCGGGACGGAGGTGACTCTGCTCGGACATCGCTACCAGGACGGGCCGGTCCCGGCCGGCCCCTTACCAGATGCAGAGCAATCCGCCCTTGATCTGCTGGCTCAGCGTGGCGGCGTGCGCGAGACCATAGACACCGAAGCCGAGGACCATAGCCCCTGACAGTGTTCGCGCCGTGCGGCTTGCGAGCCATGCACGCGGTCCGCGCAGCAGCGCTGCGGCGACCATCAGGTTAGGCAAAGTGCCGAGGCCGAACGCAAGCATGACCGCCGCGCCGCTCGGAGCGTTACCGCTCAGCAGCGCCGTGAACAGCACCGTATAGACCAGGCCGCAGGGCAGCCATCCCCATAGCACGCCGAGCGCGAGCGCTTTCGTTGGAGAGTCGGCCGGCAGGAACCGACGGGTGAAGGGCCTTAGCTGCGACCACAAGTGCGAGCCCAGGCGCTCGAGGCGCGCGACCGGCCCGCGGATACCGGCCAGGTACAGCCCCAGCCCGATGAGCAGCAGGTTTGCCACGGCATACAGCACGATCTGCACCGGCAGCAATCCATCCAGCATCAGACCCAAGCTGCCGACCGAGCCCGCGATTGCGCCGGCCACGGCGTAGCTTGCGATCCGGCCGAGGTTGTAGCACAGGTGGATCAGCCACGGTTTGCCGGTTGCCGTCCGACCGCTTACGAGCGCCGAGACGATGCCTCCACACATGCCGCCGCAATGCCCCCCGCCCAACAAGCCGGTGAGGACGGCAACTCCCAGGATCGTCCACGTGATCATGTCGGGTACCGTCGGCTACTCGGACGCGACACGTAGCCGGGGGTGCGAGGGCGAGCTCAACCGCATGAGGCGCCTTCATCTGCGCGCTTGGGACAGCCGACCGGCCGCTCGTTTGCCGGCAGCGGGCAGCGGTTGATCTCGGCTGCCGTGCGCTGAAGGAAGCACGTCAAGGCGCTCGAGCACGCCGCGAACGCCCAGAACAGGAAGAACCCGATCGAGTAGGTCGCCACACGGCTCCAGGCGAGCGTGAGGCCGAAGAAGGTCAGGTCGCTGGGATCGAAGATGGTGAAGAACAGCGCCTCCGCCGCGCCTGCCACGAGGAAGGACGGCCACAGGATCCAGATGAGCGTTCGACTTGTCATTCCTTCCTCCGCGTCCTGCCGCGCCGCTGCGATCCGCCGCGCTATTTCGGTTGAGCTTCGAGCACGAACCGGTCGGCGGACGGGCGCCAGTCGCCGGTCAACCGCCATTGCTGCTGCGAGTCCGCCAGCTCGACATCCCAGCGCCCTGCATCGGCGAGCTGCACGTTCGCCTCGTACAGTCCAGGCTGAATCTGCTTCGCCGCGACTTGCCGATCCAGGCCGGCTGTGGTCGGATGAATGAAATGCAAGCGCAGCTCAGCCGGGAGCTCCGCGCCCGTCAGCTGCACGCGCACCAGCGTTCGCTTCTCGTTCAGCATCACCACCGCTCGATACCCTCGCTGCAAAGCGAGATGGTCACGGGCCAGCACGCGATTGATTGCCAGCCCCTCCTTGTAGTAGTTGTCCACAACCAGCGCATCCGCGCCCACCACCGCCAGATAGAGGGTGTAGAAACCGGCCACGACCACGATCGCGGGCCCTGAGATCAGGATCCATGGCCAGGGCTCCCGGTACCAGGGAACGGCCGGATGGACAAATGCGTGCTGGCTCATGGGTGCGTCGCCTTTCCAGGGATGACAAAAGTGGCTCGCTCGATCACCTTGATCGGTGCGAGGTCGGGATGCACCGGGTCGACGGCTTCGATGCTGAACTGAATGCGATTCGACCCCGGTCTGCCGGAAGCCCGGGGGGCCTCGACCCGCACCGACACGACCCGCGACGACGCTGGAGACAGGTGGATCGGCTGCGCGCCGATCTCGAGCTCGACACCGTCCAGACCCGAGACCTCGATGCGCACGTCGCGTGCGGTCTCCTGCGTATTCATGATCGCCAGCCGGTATACGTTCTGCACCTCGGGATCGTCGGCGTCGTGCATGACGTTACCGCGATCGCGGATTACGTCGACCTTGAGAGGCACGCGGTGATAGAGCGTGATCGCCGCGGCGATGATGATGAGCCACAGGATTCCGGTATAGATCAGCACGCGCGGCCGCAACACACGCTGCAGGATGCGATCGGTCTGGTAGTGGCCCTTCAGCGCGTTCTCGGTCGAATACCGGATCAAGCCGCGCGGGTAGCCGACCTTGTCCATCACCTGGTCGCAGCCGTCGATGCAGGCCCCGCAGCCGATGCACTCGTATTGAAGGCCGTTGCGGATGTCGATGCCGGTCGGGCACACCTGCACGCAGATGCCGCAGTCGACGCAGTCGCCGAGGCCTTTGGCCTTGTAGTCGACGTTGCGTCCACGCGACCCGCGCGCCTCACCGCGCTCCTGATCGTAGGTCACTATCAGCGTGTCGGAATCGAACATCACGCTCTGGAAGCGGGCGTACGGGCACATGTACTTGCACACCTGCTCGCGCATCCACCCGGCGTTGCCGTAGGTGGCGAAGCCGTAGAACAGGACCCAGAACGTTTCCCATGGACCGGTGCTCAGCCCCAGGACCTCCTGCCCGAGGGTCGTGATCGGCGTGAAATAGCCGACGAAGGTGAACCCGGTCCACAGGGCGAGCGCGATCCACAGCCCATGCTTGACGGCCTTCAGCGCGAGCTTGCGCGACGAGAGCGCTCCCTTGTCCAGCTTCATGCGCGCCAGCCGGTCGCCTTCCACCATGCGCTCGATCCAGATGAACATCTCCGTATAGACCGTCTGCGGACAGGCGTAGCCGCACCACAGACGGCCGGCCACCGCGGTGAAGAGGAACAGCGAGTACGCGCAGATGATCAGCAGGACAGTGAGATAGACGATGTCCTGCGGCCACAACACCAGGCCCAAGATGTAGAACTTGCGTGCGGCGAGATCGAACAAGACGGCCTGACGCCCGTTCCAGGTGAGCCAGGGTGTGCCGTAGAACACCAGTTGTGTGAGCAGGACCAGCGCCCAGCGCGCAACCGCGAACTTGCCGTGCACCGCCCGCGGGTAGATCTTCTTGCGGATCTCGAAGAGCGCCTGCTCGACGCTTTCCGTCGCGGCTGCGGCGTTGACCAATTTTATCGGTGCATCCATTGAATAGCGCGATTGCGTGCGAGCTTCAGCACGGGGTTGGGTTTACTCCGAGCGGCTCTAACCACCCCGGCGCTTCGCGCCACCCCTCCTTGAAAAGGAGGGGAGAAGTAAATCCTCCCCTCCTGCCGGAGGAGGGGTGCCTGCGGAGCAGGCGGGGTGGTGGGAGCCTGCCGGAGCAGTGGTGCCCGCGCAGCGGGCGGGGTGGTGGGAGTCTGCCTGCAAACCGCACCGTCGCATTCGCGCCACCCCTCCTTCGAAAGGAGGGGAAGACCTGGTGGTCGCGCAACGGGTGGGGTGGCGGGAGGTGAGCGCAATCACTTCCCGTCCGGATGCGACAGACTGTACACGTAGCCGGCGACGATATGCACTTTCTCCGGCCCCAGGAACTCGCCCCACGCGGGCATCACTCCGTTGCGCCCCTTGCCGATGGTTTCGCGCAGGGCGGTATCGCCGCCGCCGTACAGCCATACCTGGTCGGTCAGGTTGGGCGCCCCGAGCGCCGGATTGCCCTTGCCGTCGGCCCCGTGGCAGGCGACACAGTTGGTCTGAAACAGCTCCTTTCCGTGCGATGCGCGCAGATTGTCGTGGGTCCCGCCCGATAGCGATTTCACGTAATGCGCGAGATCCTCTACACCTTCAGCGCCGACGATCGTGCCCCACGCCGGCATGATGCCGCCGCGGCCGTTGGTGATGGTGGCCACGATCGTGTCCGGATCGCCGCCGTACAACCAGTCGTTGTCAGTCAGGTTGGGAAAGCCCTTGCCGCCCCGCGCATCGGACGCGTGGCATTGTGCGCAATAGTTGAGAAACAGCCGCTGTCCGATCTCGCGCCCCTGCGGGTCCGCGGCGACCGCCGGGATGGGCATCGCCGCGTACTTGGCGTAGATCGGCTCGAACGTGGCCTTGGCCGCGCTCTGCTCGGCGTCGTACTGCGACTGCGAGCTCCACTTGAGCATCCCGGGAAAGCTGCCCAGGCCGGGATACAGGACCAGGTACGCCAGGCCGAAGACGATAGTGATATAGAACAGCCACATCCACCACTGCGGCAGCGGATTATTGTATTCCTCGAGGTTCTCGTCCCACACATGGCCCATGACTTCGGCCTTCTGGCCGGCCGCCATGCGCGCGGTGGACATTCTCCACAGCAGAGCTGCGCAGGCGATGATGCTGACCAGAGTGATAACCGAGATGTAAACGCTCCAGAATTCG
>JBGPMS010000296.1:0-7182 GCA_041487115.1 Gammaproteobacteria bacterium | reverse complement strand
GGGATATTTTCTTCACCCTTCACCCTTCACCCTTCACCCTTCACCCTTCACCCTTCACCCTTCACCCTTCACCCTTCACCCTTCACCCTTCACCCTTCACCCTTCACCCTTCACCCTTCACCCTTCACTTCTTCACCTCACCTCATCCACCTTCAGCATCACGCGCCGCTCCTCGCTCCGCGCATCACGGCTGCGCGCCAGCGTCTGGTTCTGCGAGCGCTCGACGGTCTCGCTCGAGCCGCCGATCTCGATCCATTCACCGAGCCGGCCCGACACTACCGTGCTCACGCGCTGGATGTTGGCCGCGCCCGTGTTGGGGTTGCGCAGCCGGTCGCGAGCCGTGCTGATTTCGAGCGTGACGCGGTCCCCGTTCACGCGCGGCGTCACATAGAAACCGGTGTCGGCGTCGACAAAGTCCGTGCCCTGGGTGATCTGGGTTCCGCGCGGAGTTCGAAGCACCTGCGTATTCTGCACCGGCGCCGATTGACCGACGCGGATGAAGGCGTCGTTTCCTTCCAGCACCTGTACCGTTTGCGTGACACCGCTGTCCCGCGCCGACCGGCTGTTGATAGCGCGCCCTTCGACCCGCGTGCTGCCGCTTTGCACCGTCACGCCGGGGTCGTTGCCGGCACCTGGCGGCCTGGGCACCTTGACCTGGGCGTTGCTGCCAATGCCTACCGTGCCCGAGACCGATGCTGCGTCCTGGGAAGCCTCGGCGACAGAGCTCTGGCGTACCGAGATCATCAACTGCCTGGGCCTGGCGTCGATCGCCGCCAGCACCTGCTTGATCTCTGCCAGGTTGGCAGGAGTGGTCTTGACGACCAGACGGTTGTTCATGCCGGTGAGCGTACCGCCTGGCGCGAGCAAAGGCCGCAACATCGGGATGACCTCGTCGGCCTGGCGATAGCCGAGCGTGATGACTTCCAGGACCTGTTGCTGAGCTTGCACCGCGCACGCCAACGCGAAGATGCAAAGTCCCAAAAGTCCCGGTAGAAAGCTGCGAGACAAAGTTTTGGTCATACGATACCCCTCACCCCCCGCCCTCTCCCCAGCAGACATAAGGTCCCTCTCCCTCCGGGAGGGTAAGGTGAGGGTCCGGGAGAGGGCTGGGGAGAGGGAGTCTCACAACTCGGCACTCGCTACTCGGCCCTCGGCTCTGCTCCCCGACCTCGCCAGCGGGTTCTGCCGGTAGAACAGAGAAAGCTGCTCGTAGACCTCGGGGTACTCGTCCCGGACCACGTCGGGAAGCTCGAAGAAGGCCTCGCTCAGCACAGCGAAGAACTCAGCCGGGCTCTCCGCCGCGTACGGGTCGATGATCGTGTCCTCGTCCGCGTCCACCTGCGCGCAGAAGTCCGCGTAGGCGGCGCTGAAGATCCGTACCCACACCTCCCGGCTCATGCCCTTGTGCAGCGGTGGATAGCCGTTGGCGCCCCCGTTCAGCATGTCCAGCTTGTGCGCGAACTCGTGGATCACCACGTTGACCCCATCCGGATACTCGGTCTGCGCAATATCCGCCCAGGACAGAATCACCGGGCCATGCAGCCAGGCCTCGCCCGCGTAGGGCTGATCGCCCTGGTGCACGATGCCCAGCTCGTCGGTGTACTGGTGGCGTGGCACGAACTCAGCGGGATACACGATGATCTCGCTCCAGCCACGGTAGTAGTCCATGTCCAGATTCAGGATCAGCGTGCAGGCCTGCACCGCGACGTGAAGCCGCATCGCGTCGGTCAGCACGAGAGCGTGGGCGGTGGAGAAATGCTTTTCGTGCAGGAACAGTATGGTCAGATGGCGCAGCCGCTCCCGCTCTTCGGGCGATAGCGGCCGCGTGAAGGGGAAGCGTTGCAATGCCAGTCGCCAGGCCCGGTCGTCGAGCCGCGCGTTGGCCAGTATCCGGTTGCGGCGCCATTGCTTGAGCTTGCCCCACATGGTTCACTAGCCTGGATAATTCATGAGTGACTCGGGAAGATCGCGACCTCTGGCTGGTCCGATCGACTGCGCACACCAACGCCCGCTCCGGCGTGCTTGGCGGCACTCGCGCAGGGATCTCCCACCTAGCCGCCCGGACCCGGCAATACCGGCGCTTCGGGCTCCGACAGCGTTTGCTCCAGGCGGGCCACGCTGTCGAGCTCATCCAGCTCGACCCGCTCGATCTGCGAGAAGCGGCGCGAGATCTTGTCGCTGGTGACACGCACGTCCTCGGCGTCGTGATGCGCCTGCCGGATGTGGTCGGCCAGCCTCTTCATGCGCTGGTCGAAGCGGCCGAACTCTCTGCCCAGCTTGGACAGCTCGTCTTTGATGATGTGCACCTGGCGGCGCGTCTCGACGTCCTTGAGCACGGCGCGCGCGGTGTTGAGCACCGCCATCATGGTGGTGGGCGACACGATCCAGACGCGCCGCTGCATGGCGTAGTCCACTACCTCGCCGTGGTAAGCGTGGATCTCCGCGAACACCGCTTCGGCCGGGACGAACATCACCGCGCCGTCCGAGGTTTCGCCCGGAATGATGTACTTCTGGCCGATGTCGTCCACGTGCTTGCGCACATCGGCGCGGAACTGGCGCTGGGCCGGCAAACGCTCGGCTTCCGCCACACCCGGCACGAACATGCGGTGATAGTTCTCGAGCGGAAACTTGGAGTCCACCGCCACCATCCCGGTGGGCTCGGGAAGCAGCAGCACGCAATCGGCGCGGTTGCCGTTGGACAGCGTGTGCTGAAACTCGTACGCCGTGGGCGGGAGCAGGTTGCGGATCAGCGCCTCGAGCTGCACTTCACCGAATGCCCCGCGCGAGCGCTTGTCGCCCAGCAGCTCCTGCAGGCTCACCACGTTGGTGGTCAGGCCGTCGATCTTTTTCTGCGCCTCGTCGATGGTGGCCAGCCGCGCCATCACGTTGGCGAAGGTCTCGTTGGTTTTCTTGAAGCCCTCCTCCAGGCGCTCCGTGACCTTGCCGCTGATCTGATCCAGGCGGGTATCGGTGGTCTTGGTGAGCGACTCGATGGCGATGGACAGATGCTGAGAGAGGTTGCGCAGCGTGGTCTGGATCAGCTCCTGGTCCGCGCGCGACTGCTCGGCCAGGCGTTCCAGCACCTTGGTGAGCAGTTCAATGCGCAGCTCGTCGTGCTTCGTCTGCATGTCGGATGCGAGATGTCCGAGCTTCTGGCTCATCGTCTCGCGCGTGGCGGACAGCTCCTCGGTCTGCGACAACTGCAGCACGAGCATCGCGTCGCGGGTCTGCTTGAGGTCCTGCGACACCGTGCCGCGCAGGCGCTCGGAAGATTCGGCCTGGCTGAAGCTCAGTCGATCGGCCAGGGTGTTGAGGCCGTCGTAGACGTCCTTCACCGTCGCCGGGCGCAGCTCTTCCAGGTAGCGCTGGATCTCGTCCGGCAGCTCCGCTTGACGCTGCAGCACGACGCCGATGCGATAGCCGATCCACAGCACGGCGATGAGCGCGAGACCGGCCAGGAGCGCGGTGAACAGGGAGAGCAGGCTCAATTCCACCCCGTGAGTATACCTCCGCGAGTAGGGCACGATGCTCGGGGCCTGGCCTGCGAGGTAACACGGGTTGACGTGCGATCGCTCGGGTGTTGCTGCCGGCGCAGGTGGGGGAAGTGCCAGGGCGAGGGAGCCTCGCCAGCCTCGCCTTCTATCCGGGCGAACGCGGCTACGCCGTGACGGCCGTGCGCTCGGCGCGCCTGCGCTCGTGCTCGGTGAGATAGCGCTTGCGGATGCGGATCGACTTCGGCGTGATCTCGACCAGCTCATCCTCGGCGATGAACTCGATGGCCGACTCCAGCGTGAGCTGGATGGGCGGGGTGAGGATGACGTTCTCGTCCTTGCCTGCCGCACGGATGTTGGTGAGCTTCTTGGTCTTGACCGGGTTGACCACCAGGTCGTTATCGCGGGTGTGGATGCCGATGACCATGCCCTCGTACACGGGGTCGCCGGGGCTCACGAACATGCGTCCGCGCGGCTCCAGATTGAACAGCGCGTACGGCACGGCCGTGCCCTGCTCGGCCGATACCAAGACGCCGTTGCGGCGCTCGGGCATCTCCGGCTTGAGCGGGCCGTAGTCATCGAATACATGGCTCATCACGCCGGTGCCGCGCGTGAGGTTGAGGAACTCGGTCTGAAAGCCGATCAGCCCGCGTGCCGGGATGCGGTATTCCAAACGCACGCGGCCCTTGCCGTCGGGCTGCATGTCGGTGAACTCGCCGCGGCGCTGGCCCAGCGCTTCCATCACCGCGCCCTGATGTTGCTCGTCGAGGTCTATGGTCACCAGTTCGTAGGGTTCGCGGCGTTCGCCATCGATGTCGCGCATCAGCACGCGCGGGCGCGACACCGCCAGCTCGTAGCCTTCCCGCCGCATGTTCTCCAGCAGGATGGTGAGGTGCAGCTCGCCGCGGCCCGACACCAGGAACACGTCGGCGTCCACGGTATCCTCGACGCGCAGCGCGACGTTGGCGAGCAGCTCCCGATGCAGGCGTTCGCGGACTTGGCGACTGGTCACGAACTTGCCTTCCTTGCCAGCGAAGGGCGAGGTGTTGACCTGGAAGTTCATGACCAGGGTAGGCTCGTCGACCGCCAGAAACGGCAGGGGCTCGGGGTGTTCGGGATCGGTCAGCGTGCAGCCGATGGTCAGTCCCTCGACCCCTTGCAGCAGCACGATGTCCCCGGCCAGTGCTTCTTCCTGCGGCACCCGTTCCAGCCCTTCGAATCCGTAGACCTGCGTTACGCGCGCGGGCTGCGATTTGCCATCGGCACCGAAGATGAGCACCTGTTGTCCGGCCTTCAGCCTCCCGCGGCCGATGCGGCCGATGCCGATCTGGCCGACGTAGCTGGAGTAGTCCAGCGCGCTGATTTGGAACTGAAGCGGCTGGTTCGGATCGCCGGTGGGCGCCGGCACGTGCGTGAGGATGGTTTCGAACAACGGCCGCATGTCGGTGCTCGGCGTCTTCAGGTCCATCGTGGCGTAACCCTGCAGCGCCGAAGCATAGACCACGGGGAAGTCGAGTTGCTCCTCGGTGGCGCCGAGCTTGTCGAACAGTTCGAAGGTATGGTTCACCACCCATTCCGGGCGCGCGCTCGGGCGGTCGATCTTGTTCACTACGACGATGGGCCGCAAGCCCCGCGCCAGTGCCTTGCGCGTGACGAAGCGCGTCTGCGGCATCGGACCCTCGACGGCGTCGACCAGGACCAGCACGCCGTCCACCATCGACAAGGCACGCTCGACCTCGCCGCCGAAGTCGCGATGGCCGGGCGTGTCGACGATGTTGATGTGCACGCCGCGGTAGTCCAACGCCGCGTTCTTGGCCAGGATCGTGATCCCGCGCTCACGCTCGAGGTCGTTGCTGTCCATCACCCGCTCTTCCAGATGTTGGTGCGCGGCGAACACCCCCGACTGGCGCAGCAGCTTGTCCACCAGGGTGGTCTTGCCGTGGTCGACGTGGGCGATGATGGCGAGGTTGCGGACGGGTCGGTGCATGGGGCTGACGCGATTCAGAAAAGCCGTAGAGTATAACATGGGGGGGCGGCTGTCTGGACGCAAGTCCTGTGCCGGAGTTAAGAGGGTGAAGGGTGAAGAGTGAAGGGCAAAAGTCCGCCCTCTCCCCCGTCACCGGGGGAGAGGGCGGGGGTGAGGGGGGCTCACTCTTCACTCTTCACTCTTCACTCTTCACCCTTCACCCTTCACCCGACCTGACGGAAGATCTGCATGGGCGGAGTACGCAACACGCGGCGGGTACCGAGCAGCCCTGCCATTAGCACACCGCCGATACCACCGAACAGCCCCACCAGCCAGACCCAAGGACTGACTTCGTAGGGCACCGTCAGCACCCGGGTGGCAAGCACCCAGCCCAGCAGGGACGCGCCGATCGCCGCCAGCAGTCCGGCCAGTGCTCCGATGGCGGCGAACTCCGCGGCGTGCGCGGACAGCATTTGCCGCCCGGTTGCGCCCACGGTGCGCATGATCGCGGCGTCGAACATGCGCTCGTCGTGCGTGGCGCTGATGGCTGCAAACAGCACCACCAGCCCGGCCAGCAGGCCGAACAGGAACACGAACTCCACCGCCTTGATGACCTGGTCCATGATGCGCTGGACTTGTGACAGCACTGCGGCGACGTCGATCACCAGGAAGTTGGGAAAGCGCTTGACCAACTGATCCATGAGCGCGGAGCGATCGGGCGCCAGGTGGAAGCTGGTGACATAGCTGGCCGGATAAGGTTCCAGCACGCCAGGCGGCGCGAGCACGAAGAAGTTCACGCGGAACGAGTCCCACTCCACCTTGCGCAGCGACGCCACTTCTCCCTCCAGCCGGCTCCCGGCGATCTCATACGCGAGCCGGTCACCCAGCTTGATGTTCAGCGTCTTCGCGATCCCCTCCTCCACCGAGAACAGCGTCCTGCCGCGATCGGCTTCACTCCACCAGCGCCCGGCCACGATCACGTTGTCGGGCTGCAGGTGCTCGGCCGAGGACAGGTTGAACTCACGGTCGACCAGGCGCTTCGCGCGATCGTCTGCGAAGTCGGCCGAAGTCACCGGGTGCCCATTGCGCAGGGTGAGGCGGCCGCGGATCATCGGGAAAAGCTCCGGCGGCTGTAGGCCGCTGTCGCGAAAGAAGCCTCGTAGGGCCTCGAGCTGATCGGGCTGGATATTCACCAGGAACCGGTTGGGAGCATCCGGCGGCAGGCTCTTCTTCCAGCTCGCGAGCAAGTCGCCCCGGACCAGCGTGAGCAGCACAAGCGCCATGATTCCCACGCCGAGTGCCACGACTTGTGTGATGGTGGCAAGAGGCCGGCGGCGCAGGTTCGCGAGCCCGAAGCGCCAGGCAAAGCCGGCGCGGTCCGAGGTCCACGCGAACACACGCATCAGCCCCCAGGTGACGAGCGCGCAGCCGGCCATGGTGCCGATGGCACCGGCCAGCACGTAGGCGCCCACCATGGGATCCTGAGCTTCCCACAGGATCAACCCGGCCAGTGCAGCGATGCCCACTGCGTACCCGGCGATGCCGGCGGTGTCGGGCACGCCCAGGTCACGGCGCAAGACGCGGAGAGTCGGCACCTTGCGCAGCGCCACCAACGGCGGGATGGCAAAACCCAGGAGCAGGACGAACCCGGCGACGAAGCCCTGCACGACCGGGACTATGCCGGGCAGCGGCAGCTCCACGTCGACCAGCGGCTTCAGCATCGCG
>JBGPMS010000295.1:0-7206 GCA_041487115.1 Gammaproteobacteria bacterium | reverse complement strand
CGGTGATCAGATGCTCGAGATCGTGAAGGTGGAGTACAGGGAACTGCTGTGAGAAGTGAAGGGTGAAGAGTGAAGGGGACGAAGCTGGTGAAGGGTGAAGGGTGAAGGGTGAAGGGTGAAGGGTGAAGGGTGAGCCCCCTCACCCCAACCCTCTCCCCCAGTAGAGGGGGAGAGGGGGTCTTTTGTTCTTCACTCTTCACTCTTCACTCTTCACTCTTCACTCTTCACTCTTCACTCTTCACTCTTCACTCTTCACGTTTCCCAGCTACTGACACCCGATCATCCCGTCCTGCTCGAAGTACTTCGTTCCACCCTGGCACTCGATCTTCGGCGCGGGGTGATCTGCGCGACACTTGAAGCGAGGTCCCACCTGGGAGCCTGGTATCACCGACCAGCCGGCCGGGCAGTTCACGGTCACCGTTTCCTTGGGTTGCGCACTCTCCGGCGGCGGCGTCTCGTCGACGACCATCACCTGCACGCGCCGCTCTCCGTCGCAGGCGCGCCCTCCTCCTCCGGGTCGGCCGCGGGCCACGGCCGCGTAGGTGCCTGGCTTGCGGTACACATGCTTGAGCGCCACCTTGCGCGTGCCGCCATCCGCCAGGCTCTCCAATACCTCCGGGGTACCGTCGCCGAAGTTGATGATGAGCTCGCATCCGAGCAGACGGGTGATGCCACGGTCCTTGATGGTCACTTCGATCTCGACCTGCGGCGGATAACCGCCGCCGAGCCGGGCTGGGTTGGGGCGCACCGTGAAGGTGTCGATCACCACCGCGGCCGCAGCCGGTTCAGCCGCTGCGGACAGCGCAAGGAGCAACACCGCGCTCGCAGGACGATTCATCCCCTCCCCCTTGACTAGCGCCGGACGGTCGCGGCGCTCTGCCCGAACAGGAATTTCTTCGCCTCATCGTCGACCACCGGCTGCGCGCTGATCTCCTTGCCCTTCTCGTACGCGCGCACCACGGCCGGCCGGGCGCGAATCGCCTCGAACCAACGCTTGAGGTTGGGAAAGTCGTCCAGGTTCTGCTGCTGGCGTTCGTGCGGCACGATCCAGGGGTAGCTCGCCATGTCCGCGATGGAGTACTCGCCCGCCAGGTAATTGCGATCCGCCAGCCGCGCGTCGAGCACCGCGTACAAGCGCGAAGTCTCCTTGACGTAGCGGTCGATGGCATAGGGCAGCTTCTCCGGCGCGTAGTGCAGGAAGTGGTGGTTCTGTCCCGCCATCGGTCCCAGGCCCGCCATCTGCCAGAACAGCCACTGCAGCACGTCGTAGCGGTGGCGCAGGTCCTGCGGCAGGAACCGCCCGGTCTTCTCCGTGAGATAGAGCAGGATCGCGCCCGACTCGAAGACCGACAGCGGGCCGGCCCCGTCCTTCGGCTCCGAGTCGACGATAGCTGGCATGCGGTTGTTCGGCGAAATGCGCAGGAAGTCGGGCTTGAACTGGTCGCCGCGGCCGATGTTGACCGGGACGATCCGGTAGGGCAGCCCGGTCTCCTCGAGGAAGATGGTGATCTTGTGCCCATTCGGAGTGGGCCAGTAGTAGAGGTCGATCATGGGTCGTGGTCGGAACCGCTCCATTTGGTTTAAGCGCAAAGCGCTGCCGCAGCCACCCTGGGTGATGACTCGGCCCGCATCGCTTTCCCAAGCTTACATGAAACCCATCCACCGCTCTGCTGCGCAGTCCGAATTCATTGCTTGAGGCACGCCCCATCCTTCCGGCACACTGCGCTGCTCCGTCCAGGGACCTGCATATGGCCAGACACTTCGACTTGCTCACGATCGGCGGCGGCAGCGGCGGGGTCGCCGTCTCCAACCGTGCCGGCCAATACGGGGCCAAGTGCGTGTTGATCGAGCGCGCACGGCTCGGCGGCACCTGCGTCAACGTCGGGTGTGTTCCCAAGAAGGTCATGTGGAATGCCGCACAGCTCGCCCACGGTTTCGAGGACGCCCAGGACTACGGCTTCGTTCTCGGCCCCCACGAACTGCGCTGGCCCGAGCTCAAGCGCCAGCGCGACCAGTTCGTCCTCGACCTCAACGCCGGCTACGCGCGCGGGCTGGCCGGAAACGCGGTCGAGGTCATCCACGGCGATGCCCGCTTCGCCGGCCCGAAGACGGTGGAGGTGAACGGCGAGCGCATCAGCGCCGAGCATGTGGTGATCGCCACCGGCGGCCATCCCTTCGTTCCGGATGTGCCTGGCGCTGAGCTCGGCATCACGTCGGACGGCTTCTTCGAGCTGGAGCGCCGGCCGGACAAGGTCGCCATCGTCGGCTCCGGCTACATCGCCGCCGAGCTATCCGGGGTGCTGCACGCGCTCGGCGCGGAGGTCACGCTGGTGCTCCGACGCGAGTCGCTGCTGGCGAGCTTCGACCGCATGCTGCGCGAGACGCTCATGGAGCACATGCGTGCGGCCGGGATGGAGTTCTTCACCAACACCCCGATCGTCGGGCTGGAGCGCAAGCACCAAGGTACCCTCGCTCTGGTGTGCGAGGACGGCGCGCGGCTGAGCGGATTCGACACGGTAATCTGGGCCATCGGGCGTGCACCCACTACGCGTGGCCTGGACCTGACCGCCACCGGGCTCGTACCCGACTCGCTCGGCTTTCTTGCAACCGACGATTACCAGCAGACCGAGGTGCCGGGCATGTACGCCATCGGCGACGTTTCCGGCCGCGTCGCGCTCACGCCGGTGGCCATCGCCGCCGGGCGCAGGCTGGCGGACCGCCTCTTCGGCGGTATGCGCGATCGGCGTCTGGTGTACGAGAACATCCCCACGGTCATCTTCAGCCACCCGCCCATCGGAACCGTCGGGCTCACCGAGGCCGAAGCCGTCGTGCGCTTCGGCGCGGCGGCGGTCAACATCTACCAGACGCGCTTCACGCCTCTGTATCACGCCTTCACTTCGCGCAAGGTCAAGACCGCGATCAAGCTGGTGGTGGTCGGGCCCGAGGAGAAGGTAGTCGGCTGCCACGTTATCGGCCCGGGCGCGGACGAAATGCTGCAGGGCTTCGCCGTGGCGGTGCACATGGGCGCGACAAAGCGCGACTTCGACGACACAGTGGCCATCCATCCTACCGTGGCGGAGGAAGTCGTCACCCTGAAGACCCCGCGGCCTGCGCTCAGCGCGTAAGCCACGCCCGCGTCGTGGTTGCGTCAGGCGACTAACCGTCCTCGATGAGGACGCACACAAACCCATCCTCCACCTGCACAGGAAAGGTGCGCACGCAGCCGTGCTCGGGAGGCTCGACGCCGCCGTCGGCGAGGCGGATACCCCAACCGTGGTCCAGACAGGCAACCTTGTCGCCATCGTAGACTACGCCCGCAGACAGCCGCGCGCCGCGGTGCGGGCAGCGATCCTCCACGGCGCACAGCCGGCCGTCGGCAAGACGGAACACGGCCACGTTCAGCTCGTGCAGGGCGAGCGTCCTGACTCCCGGGCACGCCAGCTCCTCGAGGCCGCAGACCCGCAGCCAGCCGTGATCGATCTTGCGTGGCTCCGCCATCCCCTGCCTCCTATCACCGCCACCGCCAATAGTGTTACTTTACTGTCCCGAAGGCGATGTGCATTATCGAGGTCATCATGACGATAGAACGAAGACACGTCGGCGCGCGCCTGAGCCAGGTCGTGATTCACGGCGATACGGTATACCTCGCCGGCATCGTGGCCGATCACCCGATCGCCGACGTGGCGGCGCAGACCGGCCAGATACTGGACAAGATCGACCAGTATCTGAAGGAGGCCGGGACCGACAAGAGCAAGATCCTGATGGCCACCATCTGGCTGGCCGACATCCGCTACTACGATGACATGAATACCGTGTGGGACAAGTGGGTCGCGGCCGGCAACGCGCCGGCGCGCGCCTGCGTCGAAGCCAAGCTGGCGAACGCCAAGTATCTGGTCGAGATCCGGGTTGTCGCCGCCAGATAAACTCCGTTCGCGCTGAGCGTGTTTCGACTCTGCTGCGCGACGCTCGACACGAACGGTGCGACAGCTGCAGAGTCGAAGCGTCTGGATGAACCGTCACCCGAGGGATCGCTCGCACGCTTCGACTCCGTGGCTGACGCCACTACCCTCAGCGCGAACGGGGGATGTTGAACATCCAGACGGCAACTGATGTCTCTATAGGCGGCCGGGCCGCCCGCCTTTATCCTATCGCCCATCACCTATTGCCTATTGCCCGGGGTCGAGCCCCAGGCTCGATCCCATGTCCCTACTGTCACAAACGGCGATCTTCCTCGCCGCCGCCGTCCTCGCTGTTTCACTGTTCCGCCGCCTGAAGCTGGGGGCGGTCCTCGGCTACATGGCCGCCGGCGTAATCATCGGCCCCTCGGCGCTGGGGCTGATCACCAAGGTGGACAATATCCTGCACTTCGCCGAGCTCGGCGTGGTGCTCCTGCTGTTCGTGATCGGCCTGGAGCTGCAGCCCTCGCGCTTGTGGGTGCTGCGCAAATCGGTATTCGGGCTGGGCGGCGCGCAGGTGCTGACAACTGCGCTCGTGCTCGGAGCGATCGGGTACGGCTTCGGCCTGACCTGGCAAAGCGCTACGGTCACGGGTCTGGCGCTGGCCATGTCGTCCACCGCCTTCGTGCTGCAGATCCTGGCCGAGCGCAGGCAGCTCACCACGCGCTCGGGCCGTTCTGCCTTCGCGATCCTGTTGTTTCAGGACCTCGCGGTCATCCCGCTCCTTGCGCTCATCCCCTTGCTCGCGGTCGGGCCGCAGGTGGCGCACGCAGCCAATCCCTGGCTCGCCGCGCTCAAGGCCCTGTCAGTGATCGCAGCGGTGGTCCTCGGCGGGCGGGTGGTGCTGAAGAGGGTCTTCCCGGTCATCGCGCGCGCCAATATCGAGGAGATCTTTACGGCCGCCGCGCTCCTGGTCGTCATCGGGGTGTCGTTGCTGATGACCGCGGTCGGGCTATCCATGTCGCTGGGCGCGTTCCTCGCCGGCGTGCTCCTGGCGGACTCCGAGTACCGTCACGAGCTGGAAGCCGCCATCGAGCCGTTCAAAGGCCTGCTGCTGGGCCTGTTCTTCATATCGGTGGGCATGTCCGTCGACCTCGGAGTGATCGCGCGCGAGCCCGTGACCATCGTGGCGCTGGTGGTCGGACTGATGCTGGTCAAGGCGCTGATCCTGCTCGCCATCGGCAGGCTGTCGGGCCACACCGTGGAGTCGGCGCGCAATCTCGCGGCAGCGCTGTGCCAGGGTGGCGAGTTTGCGTTCGTGCTGTTCAGCCTCGCTAGCGGCTACCATCTCATGGATGAGGCGCTCGTCGACCGGCTGGTTGTGATCGTGACTCTCTCCATGGCCGCCACCCCGCTCGCTCTGGCGCTGAACGACGCGTTGTCCCGCCGGTTGAAGAAATCGCACGCCGAGCGGCCGTTCGACACCATCGATGCCGGGGAGAGCCAGGTCATCATCGCCGGCTTCGGCCGTGTCGGGCAGATCGTCGGGCGGATACTGTATGTGAAGAAGATCCCGTTTACCGCCCTGGACCGCAATCCGGAGCAGGTGGAAACGGTGCGGCGTTTCGGCAGCAAGGTCTACTACGGGGATGCCTCGCGCATCGACCTGCTGCGCGCGGCGAAGGCGGACAAGGCCAAGCTCTTCGTACTGGCGATCGACGACGTGGAGTCCTCCATCAAGACGGCGGAAACGGTGCGCCGGAACTTCCCCGACCTCAAGATCTACGCCCGCGCCCGCAACCGCTTCCACACCTACCGCCTGAGGGATCTCGGCTGCGAGCTGATCGAACGCGAAACGTACCGCTCTTCGCTGCATCTGACCGAGGAAGTGCTCATTGCCTTAGGGCTTTCGAGCTGGGAGGCCCAACTCACGGTGGCGCGCTTCAGGTCGCACGACGAGCAAACGCTCGAACGCCAGTATGCGGTGTATCACGACGAAACGAAGCTGCGCCAGACCTCCATCGAGGCCGCCAAGGAACTGGAAGGGCTGTTCGAACAGGACCGCGACGACGCGGCGGAGATCACCGCGGTGGGGTCCGTATTCAGCCCGAGCGACGTCCGGTGATGGCAAGGGGCCGGTAAGCGAGGCTCGGCGCCGGATTCTTATGCACGCTCGTACAGATCTTGCTTGCACGGAGGCCACTCTTCCCCGTACGATCTACCCGCCCGTCATAGTTGCTCAAAAGGAGGTGTCCCCATGAAGAAGCTGTTATCCCTGCTGGCGCTCACTGCGCTGTCTTATCTCCCGCTGACCGCGTTCTCGGAAGGTCTGCAGGTGGCCGACGCCAAGCTCGGCAAAGGTATTCAGGACCGCGCGATCACCGAGGAAGCGAGCAGTTTCGCGGTGAACGACAAGGTTTATCTGGTGCTGAAGCTGACTGGCGGGCCGTCCGACCCGATCAAGGTGGCCTGGAAGATCGGCGACGCCACCGACACCGTCACCCTGAAGGTCGGCGGCAGCCCGTGGCGCACCTGGTCGAACAAGACCGCCTGGAAGGCCGGGGATTGGACCGTCACCGTGACGGATGCTGGCGGTCAGGTGCTGAAGGAACTGACGTTCAAGGTCCAATAATTAACCCCAGGCAATGGGCTATAGGTGATGGGCGATAGGTCGCTCGATCACACGCAGCCTGGTTCTCCTATCGCCTATTGCCTATTACCCATCGCCTGCGCGCAGCGCGCGTGCGCGCCCTACTCGATCGCCGAGTCCGGCTCCTCGTTTCTTCTGGCCCGGTGACCCCAGGCCACGTAAAGCCCGCTGGCGACGATGATGGCCATGCCGATGACCGCGTGCCAGTCGGGCAACTGGCCGAACACGACAGAGCCCAGCAGCGTTACCCACAGCAGCTGGGTGTAGCCGATCGGCGACAGCGCTGAGGCGCGCTCGATCTCGAGCGCCTTGATCAGCATGAAGTGCCCCGCTGCGCCCGCCGAGCCGAGCAGTAGAAATAAAACCAGATGAGCGTCCGAGGGCTGCACCCACAGCCACGGCACCACCACGCTCAACACCACACAGCCGACGATCGCCGAGTAGAACAAGGTCGCAATCGGGTCTTCATCTTGGCGGGACTCGCCTTTTCCTGCAGCAGCCAGACGGCGAACAGGGTCACCAGCAGCGGCGAGATGAAGCTGATGGCCTTGACTTCCGCCAGCGGCAGGTAGGACAGCGCGAAGAAATTGCACAGGGTCGAGCCGAGCAGCAAGCTGGCGCGAAGGATCTGGCCGCCCGGCTGAGCGGTGCGCACCAGCG
>JBGPMS010000294.1:0-7223 GCA_041487115.1 Gammaproteobacteria bacterium | reverse complement strand
GGATAGATGTTGAAGATCTGCGCGGCGTTGGTGGACGTGACGCGCACGAACTCGCTGGGCGTGAGCCGCCCGGTGCCCACACCGTGGTGCCACAGCACCGACATGCGGTCTTCCACGCCGCCCGTGCCGTTCGGAATCTTGGTGAAATCGTTGCGGCCCATCGCCTTCTGCGGCGCGCAGAAACAGCAGTGGTCGGTGGCCGTGGTCTGCAGATTGCCCGACTGCAGCCCGTGCCACAGTGCCTCCTGGTGACCCTTGGGGCGGAACGGCGGGCTCATCACGTGCGCCGCCGCGGTGTCCCAGTCCGGGTTCTGGTAAACGCTGTCGTCGATGAGCAGATGGCCGGCCAGTACCTCGCCATAGACGCGCTGCCCCTCGCTGCGGGCTCGCGTGATCGCCTGCAGCGATTCACGGCAACTGTTGTGCACGATGTAGACCGGCACGTTGAGAACCTGGGCGATGCGGATCGCGCGGTTCGCCGCTTCCCCTTCGATTTCGGGCGGGCGCGACAGCGGGTGGCCTTCGGGGCCGGTGATCCCGGCCTTCACCAGCTGCTGCTGCAGATGAAACACCAGCTCGCCGTTCTCCGCGTGGACGGTGCAGATCGCACCGAGCTCGCGAGCGCGGGTGAAGCTGTTCACCAGCACTTCGTCGTCGGCCATGATGGCGTTCTTGTAGGCCATGAAATGCTTGAAGCTGTTGACCCCGCGCTCCTTGGTCAGCACGCCCATGTCCTTGTGCACCTGCTCGCTCCACCACGTGACCGCGACGTGGAAGGAGTAGTCGGCGCAGGCCTTCTCGGCCCAGCCGCGCCAGGCGTCGTAGGCTTCGAGCAGCGGCTGCTTCGGGTTGGGGATCACGAAATCGATGATCATCGTGGTGCCACCCGCGAGTGCCGCCGCCGTGCCGCTGAAGAAATCCTCGCTTGCGACCGTGCCCATGAAGGGCAGCTCCATGTGCGTGTGCGGGTCAATGCCGCCCGGCATGACGTACTGGCCGCCGGCATCGATCACGCGAGCGCCGGGCGGCGCCTCGAGGTCGGGGCCGACGCGCTTGATCACGCCGTCGGCGCAATACACATCGGCGCGCCAACTCTGGTCCGCCGTAACGACGGTGCCACCCCGAATCAGTACAGACATGATGTAGACCTCCCTTACTCAGCCACCACCGGCAGACGGATGCAAGATCCTTTTTTGCGTCGCTCCGCGCTCAGATCTTAACCAGAGATTCGTAGGTCTCGGGCCGGCGGTCACGGAAGAACTGCCACAGATTGCGTACTTCGCGAACCATATCCATATCCATCTCGGCATTGATCAATTCGTCCTTGTCGGCGGACGCCTTGGCGATGATCTTGCCGCGCGGATTGACGAAATAGCTGGAGCCGTAGAATTCCCCGATGTTCCAGGGCGCCTCGCGCCCCACCCGGTTCACCGCGCCGATGTAGCAGCCGTTGGCGACGGCCGAAGCCGGCTGTTCCAGCTCCCAGAGATACTGGCTCAGACCCGCCACCGTAGCCGAAGGGTTGACGATGTATTCGGCGCCGTTCAGCGCCAGCGCCCGCCACCCTTCGGGGAAGTGCCGGTCGTAGCAGATGTACACGCCGAGCTTGCAATAAGCGGTCTGGAACACGGGCCAACCGGAATTGCCGGGCTTGAAGAAGAACTTTTCGTAGAACCCGGCGACTTGCGGGATGTGGGTCTTGCGGTATTTGCCGAGATAGCTGCCGTCGGCGTCGAGCACCGCCGCGGTGTTGTAGTAGACCCCGGTCATCGCTTCTTCGTACAACGGCGCGACGATCACCATGCGGTGCTTCTTCGCCCGCTCCTGCAGCAGCTTGACGGTCGGCCCGTCCGGGATCGGTTCCGCCGCCGCGTACCATTTGGCATCCTGGCTCGGGCAGAAGTAGGGCTGCGTGAACACCTCTTGCAAGCACAGCACCTGAACACCGCGGCGGCCGGCTTCGTCAATAAGTGGCAGATGCGCATCCACCATGGCGTCGCGGATCTGCTGTGGCGACATGCCGGTGTTTGCCTTCAGACTCATCTGGATCAAGCCGCCGTGCAGGGTTGCCATCCTCGTCTCCGTGGCGCTGTTCGGGTCAGGTCCTTATGGCTATGAATTATGCCGTAGCACCTGGGGGTCCGCCAGCCGCAATCCAGTACGCGAGGAAAACAAAAGCCGGCAGAGCAAAGCTCGCCGGCTGGACGCGAGCGCCGCTTTAGCGCCGGCTGAGGATTTGCAGGCCCCTTAGCAGATTCATCGCCTGGAGCAACTGGTTGTCGCCCCTGGCGCCGTCGCCGGCCGGCTCGATAGCGTCGCGATCGTACCCGCTGCGAACACCGGCAAGGTCGGAGGGGGTGATCTGCCGGACCGCGATGTCGGGCGTGATACCCGTCGCCTGTATCGAGCGTCCGCTGGGCGTGTAGTAGCGGGCGGTAGTGAGCTTGATGGCCCCGCTGTTGGCGAGCGGCAGGATGGTCTGCACGGAACCCTTGCCGAAGCTCTGCGTGCCGACCACGATCGCGCGCTTGTGGTCCTGCAATGCGCCGGCCACGATCTCGGATGCCGACGCCGTGCCGCCGTTGACCAGCACCACCATGGGCAGGTCTTTGACTGCGGGAGGCAGGCGCTGCATGAATTCTTGCGTACCGCTGCGGAGGTAATACTCGGTGGCCGCGTAGAGATTTCTGCCGGAATCCTCATCGCGTCCCTTGGTAGAGACGACGAGCGCTCCCGGCGGAAGGAATACAGCGGATACGCCCACCGCGGCGCTCACCAGGCCACCGGGGTCGTCGCGCAGATCCAGGATCACGCCGTGCAGAGAACCCTGGTTCTGGAGCCAGAGGGACGCGAGCGCGTCGACCAGCTTCTCGGCCGTGCGTTCCTGGAACTGCGTCACTCGCGCATAGGCGTAGCCCGGCTCGACCAGTCTGTAGTGGACGCTCTGGATGGGGATGATGGCGCGCGTCAGCTTCACGATCCTGGGGGTCGGATCGGCTGGGCTCAGGATGGTCAGGCTGATGTCCGTGTCGGGCTTGCCGCGTGACCGGTTCACCGCCTCCTGCAGCGTCATACCTTTCGCGTCGACACCGTCCAGCTTGAGGATCAGGTCGCCCGGCTTGAGCCCCGCGCGGGCAGCCGGTGAGTCTTCCATCGCGGCGATCACCTTCACGAATCCGTCCTGCAACCCGACCTCGATGCCGAGGCCGCCGAACTCGCCACGGGTCGCCATACGCAGATCGCGAAGCGAGTCGGGGTCGAGGTAAGCGGAGTGCGGGTCGAGGCCGGACAGCATGCCGCTGATGGCGTCGGCGACGAGCTTCCTGTCGTCGATCGGCTCGACATACCGGCTCTTGATGCGCTGGTAGGCTTCGATGAACGAGGCTAACTCCGGGGTGAGCGCGATTGTCTGTTCGGTATCGGCGGCCGCCGGCGCAGCGAAGCCGATGAGGAGGCCGAGAATGACTGCACGCGCCAGCGCGGCGTTGACGAGAACGCGGCCGACACGTGCCTGGCCCCATCCGCTTTCATTCGAGCGGGGCACCCTGATTCCGAACAGCTGGATAACCAATTGCCGAGCTCCCTTGGCGAGCTGCAGAACCAGGGAACGACCCTGGTCTCAGCGGACCTCGGGTACGACGACGCAAGACACGTTCCAGGCGGAAGCCAGCGAAGGCGAGGATGCTGCGTTGCACCCGGTCCGAGTGGGCCGGGCGGGCGGAGATTCAGGTCAGATCTCTCGGCCGCCGCAGACCTTGCAGGCCGGATCCTTGGAGAGCTTCAAGGTACGGGTTTGCATGGTGAGCGCATCCAGCAGCAACAGTCGGCCCTGGAGCGGCTCACCCACACCCATGATGACCTTGAGCGCCTCAGCCGCCTGAATCGAACCGATGATGCCGACGAGCGGTGCGAACACGCCCATTACGGCGCAGCGCATCTCTTCCAGGTCTCCCTGTTCGGGGAACAGGCAGTAGTAACAGGGGCTATCGTCGCGCCTCAGGTCGAACACCGCGACCTGGCCGTCGAACCGTACCCCCGCACCGGACACCAGTGGTTTGCGGAACTTGACGCAGGCGCGGTTGATGGCATGGCGTGTGGCGAAGTTGTCGGTGGCATCCACCACCACGTCGGCTGCTTCGACCAGCTCCTCCAGCCGCGCGCCCTCGACACGCTCGGGCAGCGCTTCCACTGCCACACCGGGATTGATCCGGGCAAGGGTGTCCTGAGCGGAGCTGACTTTGGTCCGGCCGATGGAATCGGTGGTGTGGACGATCTGGCGCTGCAGGTTGGTGAGGTCCACCTTGTCGTGGTCGCACAGCGTGATCCGGCCGACGCCGCTGGCCGCCAGATAGAGCGACACCGGCGAACCCAGCCCGCCGGCGCCGATCACCAGTGCATGCGCCGCGAGCAGTCTCTCCTGGCCGTCGATGCCGATCTCCGGCAGGAGAATGTGCCGGCTGTAGCGCAGCAGCAGCTCGTCGCTCAAGTCGATCTTCGGGTCAGGTCCACCCATGTGGCGTCTCACGCTTTACTTCTTATCCGTTCACCGCTCGACTGCTCCATCCACCAAAAGAAAAAGCCGGCAGGTCGAAACCCACCGGCTTTGCGCTTGTATGCTCGGCTAGCGCTTGCTGATGATCTGCAGGCCCTTCAGCAGATTCAACGCCTGGTTGAGCTGATAGTCGCCCTTGGAGCCGATTTCGGCCGGCTCGGGTTTGTCGGTTTTGTTCTCCGCGCCGCTGTCCTTGCTCGGCTTGACCGCCGGCTTGGGCGGACTCTCCTGGCCGTCCTCCTTGTCCTTCTCGGTCGGGTTGGACAGATGGCGCTCCAAGTCAGCCTCGCGCATGCGCAGTGCCGGCTCGACCTCGGCGATGGTCGCTTCTTCGACCGCGATATCCGGAACGATGCCCTTGGCCTGGATCGAGCGGCCATTCGGCGTGTAGTAGCGCGCGGTGGTGAGCTTGATGGCGGTGTTGTTGCCCAGCGGCAGGATGGTCTGGACCGAGCCCTTGCCGAAGGTCTGGGTACCCATGATGATGGCGCGCTTGTGATCCTGCAGCGCGCCGGCCACGATCTCCGATGCGGAAGCCGAGCCGCCGTTGACCAGTACCACCATCGGCACGGTCTTTACCGTGGGCGGCAGCTTCTTCAAATAATCCTCTTTGCTCCCACGCAGGTAGTACTCGCTGGATGCGTACAGTCGCATCTTGGAATCTTCGGTGCGCCCATCGGTATAAACCACCAGCGCGTTCTGCGGCAGGAAGGCGGCCGAGATGGCCACGGCGGCATTCAGCAACCCGCCCGGATCGTTGCGCAGGTCGAGGATCATGCCCTTGACCTGGCCGTTGTTCTGCTTCCACATCGAGTCGATCGCGGCAGCCAGCTTCTCGGGAGTGTGTTCCTGGAATTGCGTCACGCGCACGTAGGCGTAGCCGGGCTCGATGACCTTGTATTTGACGCTCTGGATCTGGATCACGGCACGCGTGAGCGTGATGATCCTGGGCTTGGCATCGCCTTTGCGGATGATGGTGAGTGTGATGTCGGTGTTGGGCTTGCCGCGCATGCGCTTGACCGCATCGTTGAGCGTCATGCCCTTCACGTTGGCTTCGTCGAGCTTGATGATCAGGTCACCGGACTTGAGCCCAGCGCGGTAGGCCGGCGTATCCTCGATCGGAGAGATGACCTTGACGAAGCCGTCTTCCATGCCCACCTCGATGCCCAGGCCGCCGAACTCGCCTTGGGTCCCGACCTGCAGCTCACGGAAGGCTTCCGCGTCCAGGTATGCGGAGTGCGGGTCGAGCCCGGAGAGCATGCCGTTGATCGCCTCCGAGATGAGCTTCTTGTCGTCGACCGGCTCGACGTAGTCGCTCTTGACGCGTCCGAACACCTCGGTGAACGCGCGCAAGTCCTCTATCGGCAGTGGCCCGGCGCTCTTCTCGGCCACCGCCGAGTAGTTCAGGGTGATGAGGACGCCGAGTACTGCCCCCAGGGTGATCAGCGCCACTTGCTGCAATCTGGTGCGCATTGCTTTCTCCTTGAGACTGCTTGGTTGCCGGGAATCGATCCGGCTTGGAAGCGTGATCCGCCGCGAATCTAGAGACCGCCTTGTTGGCCGCGGCTCTTACTTCCGGGTCACCCAGGTTAGAGGGTCGAGCGGTTTTCCTTGAAATCTAAGTTCAAAGTATAAACCCGTTTCCGGGTTGCCGCCGGTAGCCCCTACAGCGGCAACCGGGTCGCCCATTTTGACCATGTCGCCCACCTGCCGGTATAGCGACTCGTTGTTGCCGTACAAGCTCAGGTAACCCCCGCCATGGTCAAGAATCATGAGGTTACCGAAGCCGCGCAGCCAATCTGCGAATACCACCCGCCCGCTGGCGATGGCCCGGACTTCCTGTCCCTGGTGGGCAGCAATAAACAGGCCTTTCCACGATAAACCGCTGTCTGCCCGTGGACTGCCGTAGCGATTGGCCAGTTCCCCGATCACCGGCAGCTTGAGCCGCCCCTTCAGCTCCTCGAACCGCCCGGTGCCCGCCGCTACCGGTTCCGGCAGCTGCTCGTTGCGCGGCCGCCGCTCCCGCGCCCGCGGGTGCGCCAGCTCCCGGGCCAGGCGTTCAACCAGCTTCGCCAGCCGCTCCTCGTTGCGCTTGAGGTGGACGATCTCTTTGCGCTGGCGGCCGATCTGGTCCGACACCTTCTTCAAGACGGCGGCGTGATCGCGCCGCTCGTGCTCTATCTGCGTCTTCTGTGTAGCCTCGTCGGCCTGCAGTCGCGCCAGCTCCTGGCCTTTGACCTCGGTCTCGACGGCAAGCCGGTCCAGGTCGGACAGATCGCGGCGAAGGGCCGCGATCAGCTCGGCGCGCGCGCGCGAGATGTAGCCCAGATAGTGAACCTGACGTGAAATCTCGTTGGGGTCCTGCCGGTTCAAGAGCAGGCGCAATGGCTCTGGCTGGCCCGACAGATACTGGTGATAGAGCAGCTTGGCGAGCAGCGCCTGCTGCGCCTCGACGCCGTCGAGCGTGCGCGCTTTCTGCGCTTCCAGCCGGGCGAGAGCGCTCTTCAGCTCGCGCTGTTGCCCGGCCAGTTCGAACAGGCGGCGGTTGGCATCGCTGATGGCCCGCTCCGTTTCACGCAGCGCATCGGCCGCCTCGGATTTGCTTTCCTCGGATTCGGTCAGTTGCCTCTGCAACTCGTCGATGCGGCCGCGCAGCTCCTTCAACTGGTCT
>JBGPMS010000293.1:0-7259 GCA_041487115.1 Gammaproteobacteria bacterium | reverse complement strand
GGGTCAGGCCTATACTTTCTACTCTGTCGATTCGCCGGTGCCGCAGGCATTACTTGGTGCGTCCTTCCTCGTCTTTAACCGCAAGCTGTTCCGACGAGATCGGGTTGCGCCACGACTAAAGAGAGCTGGTCTGGATTTCCCTCCGATCTGACACATCGCTCCGTCCGTGATCCCGGCCTGGATCAGCGTGAGGCTATTCGCCACATCGACGAACGAGTCGCTGCGTTTGATTTGCAGTATTGGATCGTAGCCCCACCGCAACGCCTTCACGCGCTCCGCAGCGGACCCCTCGCTGAGGTGATCCAAAAAGCGCGCGAGGAAATCCCACACCTGCATGTTCGTTGGCGCGCGCACCAGATGATCTGCGCCGTCTGAAGAGGAAGCCACCGTGAAGGTGAGGTACGTGAGCTTCGCATTGGTGTAGCGGCCGTAGAGCTTCGCGGCGACCGCTGCGCAGAGCACCGCCGCGATGAGCATTGCCGCATAGGCCATCGCGCCGTCAAGCACGGGAAGTTGAGGCACCAGCCCAAACAACCCGAGCGGCTCCACGAACAACCAGATCCCTCCGGAGCTTCCGGCGAACACCCCGAGCCAGGCCTTTACTGGAAGGCCCTGCGCTGCTGGGGTGATCGTCGCCGGCTGCATGCCGATCTAGCGTTCTGCACCGATCGCTGGTGGGGACGGAAGTTGAGCAGGGGCTCGAGGTAGAGATTGGTGCCACTCAATAAGATCTGCGTCCGAAGGATGAGGAAGCCGTGCTTGAGTCCGTCCCAGTCACGCTGCGAATCGCTGTCATAGTGGTGAATGTGATCCAAGCCAAGCTTGGCGACATAGGGCATAGGGCAGCCGCACGCCGTGCAATTCCACCACGCCGCGTTCGCCATCGACACGCCTGACGATCCAGTCGTCGTCGATCAGCGGCAGCTCGGTATATCCGTTCAGCCGCCTGGGCACCGGCCGCAATCGCATCCGGTACCAAAGGCACTGCTTCCCCTTGTTCATCGTTGATACCCTCCTTACTCCGGAAGTCGACAGTACTTCTGCGCCAGCACCTCGGCTCGGCTGGCGAGATCAATCTGTTCTTCCTTCGTGCACAGCGAATCAATCATCTCTGCCAGCTTGCTCTGCATCTGCTTCAGCTGCTCTACCAACTTCCGCTGCTCCACCACATCGATCATCCCTGAACCTGGTGCATAGATCGATCGCAGAAACTCGGCCTGCTCCAGTGCGATCCGCCGCTTGAACTCGTCTTCTAGCTCGTCCTGCTTGCGAGCAGCGCCGAACAATCGGTGGAAGAACAATGCAGCCCCCAAGCTGTAGAGTCCTCCGCCCTTGCCGCCCACCGCGGCTTCGAACTGCCTTCTGAGACCCGGGTCCTGGATATCGAGAAAGGGTTTGCTCAGAAAGATCTCTCCAAGCCGTCCCATCCGGAAGCTTTGAATCGTGAGCCGCGTTTGCACCGTCGCACAGTGCAGGTCCATCTGCTCGGCGCACAGCTCGCTCACCTTTAACACGGGATCGGGCCCGGCCAGCTCGAGCAACTCCTCGCCGGTTTCGATCAGCCCTTTGAAAATGAAAAAGGCCTCCTGCAGCTCGAGGAGAACCTCTTTGCGCTTCTGACTTTGATATCCACGATAAGCGAGCGGCACCGCCTTCGCTAGCACGTCGACGAAGGCCTTGAGCTCTGCCAGCACCGCGACTTCCTCACCGTCCCGCTTGGCTGAGCACGGTATCGAGCATCTCCATCACGAAGCGCTGCTTGGTCTTCGGTAGCTGGCTGATGCGCTCCATGTGCTGCTGCAGCTTTGGCGCGGGCCCGCGTTTGCCGGTGCGTTTGCTCTCATTACCCAGCAGCGCATCCACCGACACCGCGAAGATGCGCGAGAACTCCGGCAGCAGCGACACCGGCGGACGGGCCCGGCCCACCTCGTAGTGCGCGAGCGTCTGCTGGGCGACGCCCAACTCGTCGGCGAGCGCCTGCTGGCTCAAGCCACGCTCTTTGCGCAAGGCGGCGATGCGCGCACCCAGCGCCTTGAAGAACTGCCGTTCGTTGGACGTCATCGATTGTGCGGACACATCCGGTTGTGAAGGCATCAGCATACCGTCGGCTCCAGGGTTGTGAGTTGACATTACTCATAATATGAGTAATCTAGTACCTCAGTTATTTCTCGTCAAACCCCCTTGACAGGTTTTTTAGAGGAGATCCGGTTTCATGGCCCGCATCCCCGAGCACGAGATCGAGCGGCTAAAGACAGAAATCTCTCTGCTGCGCCTGGCCGAGGCGCGCGGCATCACGCTCAAGCGCTCGGGAGACAATCTCCTGGGGCTGTGCCCCTTCCACGAAGACCATCAGCCCTCTCTCGTAATTAGTGAGGCCAAAAACCTATGGCACTGCCTGGGCGCCTGCCAGGCCGGGGGAACGGTGATCGACTGGGTGATGCGCGCCAACGGCGTGAGCTTCCGCCATGCGGTCGAGTTGCTCAGGAGCGATCTCTCTTTAGCCGCCGGCAGTGGCGAGCCGGTGAAGCTGTCCAAGGTGCGCAAGCTGGCCCCACCGGTGGTGCTCGGCGCCGACGACCAGGCGCTGCTGAACCAGACCATCGACTTCTATCACCAGAGCCTGCTGGAGAGTCCCGAAGCACTGGCCTACCTCGACAAGCGAGGTTTGCGCCATCCCGAGCTCGCGCAGCGCTTCAAGCTCGGCTTCGTCAACCGCACATTGGGCTACCGGCTGCCGGCGGTCAACGTGAAGGCCGGCGCCGAGCTGCGCGGCCGACTGCAGCAGATCGGGATCTTGAGAGAGACGGGACACGAGCACTTCCGCGGCTGTCTCGTGATTCCCATCTTCGACGAGCAGGGCAACGTCACCGAGGTCTATGGCCGGCGCATCGATCATCACGGCCGAACTGGACAGAGCCCGCATCTGTATCTGCCTGGTCCGCACCGGGGCGTGTGGAACGTGCAAGCGATCGAGAGCCATCAGGAGATCATCCTGTGCGAGGCGCTGATCGATGCACTCACGTTCTGGTGTGCGGGCTTCACTAACGTCACCGCAGCCTATGGTGTCGAGGGTTTCACCGAGGATCATCTCGCCGTCTTCAAGCGCTATGGAACCAAGCGCATTCTGATCGCCTACGATCGCGACGAGGCCGGCGAGCGCGCAGCCGAGAAGCTCGCCGAGAAACTCATCGCCGAGGGGATCGAGTGCTACCGCATCCAGTTCCCGAAAGGCATGGACGCCAACGAGTACGCGCTGAAACTCCAGCCCGCAGGCAAGGCTCTCGGTCTTGTAATCCGCAAGGCCGTCTGGCTCGGTAAAGGTCCGGCACCCAAGGACACACCGGGGCAGCACGTCGAGCACACCGAGCACGTCGAGCCGATCGAGTGCAGCGCACCGCAAGAGATCTCGGACACGATTGCACCAGCTCCTTCTTTAGCCGCCGAGCCTGCGTTGCCGGACTCGCCGCCGATCTCCGTGCCGCTCGCCTCGCCGGCGAGCGCGCCGACGCCGGCGGAGGTGTCCGCGAGCCTGAGCGACGAAGAAGTGGTCTTCAGCTTCGGCGATCGGCGCTATCGGGTGCGCGGCCTCAACAGCAACCTCGGGCGCAACAGTCTCAAGGTGAACGTGCTGGCCTCACGCGATGAGCTGTATCACGTGGACACACTGGACCTGTACGCCACGCGAGCGCGCGACTTCTACGTGGCGCGCACGGCCAAGGAGCTGGCCGTGCCCGAGGAGCTGATCAAGCTCGACGTGGGCAAGCTGTTGCGCAAGCTCGAAGACCTGCAGCACGCGGCCATCGCCGCCCAGCTCGCCAAGAAGCCCGAGACGCCGGTCATGACCGAGCCGCAGCGCAGCGAAGCGCTGGAACTGTTGCGCTCGCCCTTGCTGCTGGAGCGCATCCTCGCCGACTTCGAGGCCTGCGGCATCGTCGGAGAGAAGACCAACAAGCTGGTGGGCTATCTGGCTGCGGTGTCGCGCAAGCTCGACTCTCCCTTGGCGGTGGTGATCCAGAGCAGCTCGGCGGCCGGCAAGTCCGCTCTGATGGACGCGGTGCTGGCCATGATCCCCGAAGAGGAGCGGGTGAAGTACTCGGCCATGACCGGACAGAGCCTGTTCTACATGGGCCAGACCAACCTCAAGCACAAGGTCCTCGCCATCGTCGAGGAGGAAGGCGCGAGCCGGGCGAGCTATGCGCTGAAGCTCTTGCAGTCCGAAGGCGAGCTGACGATTGCCTCGACGGGCAAGGACCCGACCACCGGGAATCTCGTCACCCAGGAGTATCGAGTCGAAGGGCCGGTGATGATCTTCCTGACGACGACCGCGATCGAGATCGACGAGGAGCTGTTGAACCGTTGCCTGGTGCTCTCGGTGGACGAGGACCGGGCACAGACCCAGGCGATCCACCGCCTGCAGCGCGCCAGGCGCACGCTGGAAGGACTGCTTGCTCGGCAGGAGAGGCAATCCATCCTCTCTCGTCACCGCAACGCCCAGCGCCTGCTGCGGCCGCTCGCAGTGGTCAATCCCTACGCCCACCAGCTCACCTTCCTGGACGATCGCACGCGCACCCGGCGCGATCACGAGAAGTATTTGACCTTGATCGACACCATCGCGCTGTTGCATCAGCACCAGCGCGAGGTGAAGAGCGTGAGCCGTGGCGATGCCGTGATCGAGTACATCGAGGTCACGCTGGCGGACATTGCTACCGCCAACCAGCTCGCCCACGAGATTCTCGGGCGCTCGCTCGACGAGCTGCCGCCGCAGACACGGCGCTTGCTGCTGCTCGTCGACGAGTGGCTCGTTCGCGAGGCCTCCGCCCGATCGATCCAGCGCAAGGATTACCGCTTCAGCCGCCGGCAGCTTCGTGAAGTCCTCAGCTGGGGCGACACGCAGTTGAAGACCCATCTCGCGCGCTTGACCGAGCTGGAGTACCTCGCTGTGCATCGCGAGGGCAATGGCTTCGTCTACGAGCTGATCTACGACGGCCAGGGCAAGGACGGCAAGCCCTTCGTGCCCGGACTCATCGACGCCGAGCAATTGAAACGCACCTACGGCCCCGATCGGTCGGGGGTAAACGAGGGCCAGTCGGGGTCCGGTCGGCCCGTGGTCGGCCCCCGGTCGGGGGGTGGTCGGACCGAGCCATCGGCCGCGGCGCCAGCATCCGCGGACGTTTCCGAGGCATCGACCAAGAAGAAGACCAAACCGCACCTCTCGCGCGGCAACGGTCAGGACGGCGGGTACGTACCTGCTCCTTTAGCCGCGCACTCGCGTTGAGCCGGCCATGGCGCGCCGCGGCCGCAAGCGTGCGCCCGAGCGCTTCGCCGGCGACGCCGCGATCGCCGGCGGCTTCCGCGCTTACCTCGTCGACTTCGTGCAGTGTATGCGCGAGCTGCACTACTCCGAGCACACGGTCAGGCATCGCCGGATCGACCTCGGCTACTTCGTGACCTGGTGCGAGGAGAGGAGCATCCGCACGCCGCAGGAAGTCACGCGCGCGATGCTGGAGCGCTACCGCGGTCACGTGTTCGGCCTGCGCAAGGCCGACGGTAATCCTCTGGCCTTCGGCAACCAGTTCAAGCGGCTGATGGCGCTGCGCGTGTTCTTCAAGTGGATGACGCGAAGCCACCACCTGCTGTTCAATCCGGCCGCCGAGCTTGAACTCCCCAAGGTCGAGAAAAGATTGCCCCGACACGTGCTCTCCGTCGCCGAGGTCGAGCAGGTCCTCAACCAGGCCGACGTCACCGACCCACTCGGTCTGAGGGACCGCGCGATGCTGGAGACGCTCTACAGCAGCGCCATCCGAAGACAGGAGCTGATCGAGCTGACACTCGTCGATCTCGACCTCGAGCGCGGCACGCTGATGATCCGCCAGGGCAAGGGCAGGAAGGATCGCATGGTGCCGGTCGGTGAGCGGGCCTGCGCCTGGCTCGACAAGTATCTGCGCGAGGTCAGATCCACTTTGAGCGCCGAGCCCGACGAGGGCACACTGTTCCTGTCCGTCTCGAACGAGAAGCTGTCGGCCAATCGGCTGTCCGAGATCGTGAAGAGCTACATCGATGCCGCCGGATTGCCCAGAGTCGGATCCTGCCACCTGCTGCGCCACGCCTGTGCGACCCACATGCTGGAGAACGGCGCCGACATCCGCTACATCCAGGAACTGCTCGGTCACGAGAGTCTCTCGACCACCGAGGTCTACACGCGCGTGTCGATCGTGAAGCTCAAGGAGGTGCACGAGAAGACCCATCCGGCGCGACTGGAGAAGCCAGGAGACGCACAGCCGCGCTCGGACATCTCGAGCCCTATCGATGCGCGTCAGCGGCTCCTGGAGGTGCTGGACGCGGAAGCCGACGACGAGCCGTAGCGCACCACACACCAAGGAGACCGACATGGACAAGATCGTCATCGAAGTGCAATTGCCGTGTGAGCAGGCCTGGGCCCTTGCCCAGTTCCTGAAGCGCGCCGGCTACAGCAACTACCGCACGCTGGCGGCGAGCGAGCAGGAGGCCTACGAGATGCTCTACGCGGCGCAGAGCGTGAGCGCAGCGCTGGCCGAGGAAGGCTGCGCGCCGCGGTAGCGCCATTCGAGCACGTAGACGCAGAGCAGACCTCGACCGCTCAGTCACGGGTCTTGCGGTGGCAAGCCCCGCGCCTTCGCTGCGATGGTAGAGACTCCGAGCGGCACGGCTCCGTTCAGCGCCTGGCTCTCACACGCCCGTCACGCGGCTTGCATGCTGACGCCGCAACCCGCGCGCCGGGCTGCGACGGTGGGAATGCGAGCAGCTCGGCTCCGTTGAGCAGCGTTGCGGAGTCGGTTGCCGCGCGCGTCCAGTCGGCGGGGCGTTCAGCCCCACCGCCCGGCCGCGCACGGCGCCAAGCATGTGCAGGCCGGGGGTAAGCCGAAGCTCGCCTGAAGGCGAGCCGGCTCAACATAACATCGCGTTGCGCAACGTGTGCGTGTCTCGCGCACCGCCTCGCGTGGCTTCAGCGCCCTCACGGGGTCGCGCAACTGATGTTATGTCTGGCGCCCCCGGCCTGCGGGATTGCTGCGCGTGAACGCGCGCCGGTTTGTTTCGTGCAGGGCCAGCTGAAGCTCGCCCCGCAAACCCGGTGTAGTGCGGTCGTGTGCAAGCACACCACCGCGCCGAGCATCTTCCCCCCGCCCGCCCCGCTACCGTGTGTGTCCGCGCCCCGCGGCTCGCCGTCCTCGCTCGCGGTGCGCTCACACCCACACGCTCCCGTCCGCCCCCAGGGGCTCCCT
>JBGPMS010000292.1:0-7313 GCA_041487115.1 Gammaproteobacteria bacterium | reverse complement strand
TGAACCGCTCGCTGCTCGAGCAGGCCTGGCTGCGCGGAGTCGATCTCACATGAGCCTGGTGCCCATGCTCGGCGATTGGGAGATCCCCAAGGTCACGCGGCTCGAGACGCTCGAGAGCCGCGCGCTGGCCGAGATGGAGATCCCGGGACGCGCCGGCAATCTGTTCCAGGACCTGAATCGCAAGCCGGCGCGCGTGGTGGTGGAAGGCTCGGTCTTCGGCCAGGATCCGGGTCAGGAATTTCTTACGTCGGTGCGCGAGAAGTTCGCCGCCGGCGAGCCGCTCACCTTCGTCTCCGACATCGCGACCGGCACCGAGATCCAGTACGTGCTGGTGCAGCAGTTGCACGTGCAAGCCGCCGCATCGCACACCGACCAGATCGACTACACGCTGTGGCTGGTGGAGTGTCCGCCGCCGCCCCCGCCGGAGGATATCCTCGGCGGCATCGATGGTGGCCTGCTCGACCAGGCGGCCGGCATGCTCGATACGGCGCTCGGCGCCATCGATGCGCTCGAAGCTCTGGGCAGCGTCCCCAATCTGTCCGACCCGACCAAGCCGCTCGCCGGCGCCCTCGACGAAGTGAAGGGTGCCGTCGGTCAGCTCGGACAGGTGGGCTCCTCGCTGCAAGGCCTGTTCGGGTAAATCATGGCTACGCTCCTGGAACAACTTCAATCCATCACCGGCGGCTCCAATGTCTCAGCCGGCATCGGTGGACAGGCCGGGCAGTTCCTGCAAATCGCGCAACTGGTGGAGAAGCTGGCAGCCGAGCCGCCGGGCGATTTCGCCGGCTATCTGAGCCAACTGCAGACGCTCCCGTTGCCCAACGTTGCGCTCGGCGGCGCGCTGGGCCAGTCGTTCGGACAAGTGCTGCCCGGTCTGCAAGGTGGCCTCGGCGGCCTGCTGCAGCCGTTGCTGGATGCCGCGACCAAGATCCAGCAGGGGACCGGTTCAGGTCTGGGCGACGCGCTCGGTCCGCTGCTCGCGGCGATCGCGAAGCTGCGCGACCTGGTCGCGACCAACCTCACCTGCGACCTGGTTCCCGCACTGGCCCCACCGCCGGCACCCGAGCCTGCACCACCGGGGCCGCCACCGCCCGGCCCGCCACCGCCGGCCAGCCCCTCACCGTCCGCCGCGCCGGTGCTGACGCCGCAGCAGGTCACGCAGGCCAAGTCGATACTCGACACGCTGCCGGCGGACATGAGCGTCGAGGCGCTGCTCAAGTGGCTGCAACCGCGCATCAGCAACTTCCGTCCGGAACGCTATATCTTCATCCGCTCCGTTCCGGTACTCGACGACCTGGGCGATCCGCTCGACACACTGGTGCGCTGGGACGGCTTCACCGGCGTGCAGCTGGTGGAGGAGCTCGCGCAGACGCTGAACACACTGGCCACGATCATCCAGGCCAACACCACGGACATCGCCGGCGGACCCTTTGCTCCCGGCGTGGTGCAGGCCATCCCGGCCCAGGACTTCGCCACCGCGGGGGACACGCTGGGCGACGCGCTCGATGCGCTGCTCGTCGCGGTGCAAGCGAAGAATACTGCTGCGATCGCAACGCAGCTCGCCGCCGCGAAGACCGCCGCGACACAGGTGGAGGCGGCCAACACCGCGCTCGATCCGCAGCAAGGCGGGCTGCAGCAGATGGAGGAGATGACGCGGGCGCTGCCCTCCGCACTGGAGGCGACCATCTGCCGCCTGCTGGTGCTGTCGCAGCCGCGCGCCACCTGGGGCGATGTGGCGAGCCGCCTCGGCACGCCCACAGTGCTGAGCCCGGAGGCTTTCCAGCCGCTCACCGAGGTGTTCGATCGCCTGCAGGAATTCCTCGACGGTGTGCTCGACGCGGTCGACGTCGGCGCAGTAACACAGCCGGTGGCCAACGCGCTGACCGACGTCGCGCACGCCATCGCCCGGCTCGAACAGGGCATTGCGCAGCTCACCGCCGGCGCGCGCGCCACGTTCGAACAGGCGCACGATGCGCTGGACGCACTCGATCTGGACGCGGTGCTGCAGCAGGCCCAGCAGGCATTGCAGGGCGCAGTGCAGCAGGTGCAGCAGGCGATCGCGCAAGGGCTGGGGCCCGCCGCTGCCGCGCTGGGCGATGCGCTCAGCACCGTGGACGGCGCGCTCGCGAGCTTCGACCCGGAGCAGCTGGCGCAGCCGGTGCAGCAGGTGATGGACGCCATCAAACAGGTGTTCGAGGATCCGGCGGTCAAACAGGCGATCGCGCAGTTGCAACAGTTGAAGGAGCTGGCGAAGAAGCTGGACGAGCTCTCCTTTCGTCCGGTGGGCGACACTGTCGTCAGCGGCATCGGCGCGGTGAAGTCGGCGCTCGAAGCGATCGACGAAGCCAGCCTGCCAGCGCCCGGGGCGGAGCTGATCAGCGAGGCCATGAGCGCGCTGCCCGAGTCGCTCACGCCCATCACCGACCCACTGTTGGCCAATCTCGACGAGTTGATCGAGAAGGGGCCGATTCCGCTGCTCGAGGGCTTGCGCGACCTGCCCAAGCCCATCGTCGAAGAACTGCACAAGTTCTCGCCGCGCGGCCTGCTGGAAGAGCCGCTAGGTACACCGTTCAAGGATCTGCGCGCAAAGATGGACGAGTTCGAGCCGACGCAATGGCTGGATGCGGCAGAGCAGGAACTGGGCGGTTTGAAGCAGCGCCTGCTGCAAGCGCTCGACCTGAGCGCGCTGCTGGCGCCGCTGGCGCAGGCGCAGCAGGCGCTGCTGCTGGAGCTGGGCCGCTTCCGCCCCGGTGCGGTGATCGAGCCCCTCGCGCAGCAGCTCGAACAGGCGCTGCACTCCTTGAACGTGGCGCTGCCCACCACTCAGCTCACGCAGGAGCTGGATCAGGTGCTGGGTCGCATACAGAAAGTCATCGGCACATTCGAACAGGCAGTGGACGTGGCTAACGCGTTCACCGCCAAGCTGGCGCTTCTATCCGACCCGGACGCACAGCTCAATCAGTGGCTGACCGAGATCCTGGCCAAGCTGCCGGCCGATGCACCGGCTACCTTGAGCGCGCCGCTCGCCGCGCTGGCGCAGGCGGTGAGCAACGCGCGCGCGACGCCGCTGGAGACCGCGTACCACGCAGCGCAGCAGGGCCTGGCGGACAAGCTCGCGCTGGCCGACTCCGCCGCGCTGCTGTCGCGCCTTCTGCAGGGGCGTGCGCGCGTGACACAGACGTTGGTCAACGCCCTGCCCGACCCGGCCAAGACCGATGTGCAGCAGTTTCTCGCGCAGTTCGATCCGGCAGGGCCTGCGTTCAGTCGCGGCCTGCGGCGCCTGGCGGCCCTGCGCGACGCCTTGAGCGCGACCGAGCAAGGCATGACGCTACTGTTCAACGACTGGGACGCTCGCTATCACCGCGACGACGGCGTGCTCGCCGCGCTGGTGCATCAATCGGTCACCGTCGACGAGTTGCGCGGCTGGGTGCGCGAGGCGATCGACAAGCAACTCGGTGCCCCGGTGGTCGGCTTCCTCCGGCAGCTCAAGCTGATCGGCGCGCTGCTCGGCACCTTCGGCCAGGCCCTGACCGGTGTGCTGCAGGCAGTCAAGACCAAGCTCGACGCTCTGCTGGCCGTTCCGCAGGCGCTGTCACAGGCGGCGCACGAGCTCGAACAGCTGCAGCAGAAAATCGCGAACCTCGACCTGGAAATGTTCGTGCGCGAAGTGGACAGCCTCTACCAGGATCTCCTGGACAAGCTGAAGGCGCTCGATCCCAAGGCCATGGAACAGCCGCTGCGCCGCGCTCTGGAAACCTTGCTCGACGGCCTCAACCTCGACTCGGTGTTCACGCCTGGCCTGCGCGGTCAGATCGAACAGAGCTACGCCACGCTGGTGAGCAAGATCGACGCGCTCGATCCCGAGCTGCTGGTGATCAAACCTCTGGACGATCTGTACACGCAGGACGTGCTGCCGCTGGTCGATGCGCTGGACGTGAGCGAGGCGGTGCAGAAGCTGATCGATCGGCTGAACAAGCTGCCCGGCGATCTGAAGACAGAGTTGGGGCGCGTGGACGACGCCTACCAGGACATGCTGGCCGCCGCGCCCAGCGGCTCACCGTCCGGCGGCGGTGCATCCGCGAGCCTGTAGAGGGAAACGCCATGGCTTTGGGATCCGTACTGCTGCAACCTCAGACGCTGGAGCGCATGCGCACGCTCGATGCGAACCAGGCGCTGGCCGACGACATCATCGCCCTGCTGCAGCAGATCCTGCTCAACCCCGATCACCTGGCGAGCGTCGGGCCCGCGTTCGACCGCGCCTTCGACGCCCTGGCCCAACGACTGCGCGTGCGTCTCGAACCGCGTCTGGACCGTGCACTCGATGAGTTGCGCGCTCTGTTCGACCCGGCCACCCAAGCTGCGCAGCAGGTCGTGGCACAGGGCCAGAACATGGACTCGGCGAGCAAGATGCTCGAGCTGATCGCCGCGGTGCTGGAGAAATTGATCGCCGCGGTGCAGGCGGTGTCCGAGCCGCAGCTGCGCGACTTCGCGCGCCGCATCCACAGCATTCTGTCCGACACGCTGGGGCTGAACCAGACCGTGCTCAAGGAAGAGGTGCGGGAGGTGGTCCGCTCGGTGCGGCAGGAGTTGCTGGTCGGCGTCGGCACGATGGACGCACGCTCGGCCAGCGTCCACCTCGCGCTGGCAGCGCTGATCGGCCGCATGGAGCAGGAGCTGTTCGATCAGTGGCCGACGCTCGACTTGAACCCGGACCGCGTAGCGCAGGGCGCGCTCCAGGCGCTGCAGCGCAGCGGCTTCGAGAAGGTGCGCGCCGAGCTCGCTTGCATCCTCGAGAAAGTGCGCGCTGCGCTCGCCGCCGGAGGCGCGTTGATCGATCTGGCGAAGCCCGGCGCGTTCCATTCCGTAGGCGCGCAGGCGCGCGCGCCGCTGTCCGGGGACACGTACTGCTGGTATGCCTCCTGGCTGTATGCCAGCCGCCGCCGCACCATCCATGACCTCGAGTGGTGGCTCGGCTTGTTGCCCGGCTTTCCCGACGACGAGGTATGGCTCAGCGAGGACCGCACACAACTCATTCTGCGGCGTGCACTGGCTGACGACGAGGTACTGCACGAGGACCCGAACGGAAACCTGCACTGGTACGACGCCCCGCAGTTCACGTCTACCGCGAGCCCGGAGTGCTTCGCCTTCGGCGTGGCCGGGCCGAAATTCATGGAGACCTGGACCCAGTTGTTCGCGACGCTGGTCGAGTTCGTCAAAGGCGGGCTGCACGTCATTTCCTTCGCCACCAGCCCCAAGGAGTACGGCAGCAACATTCCGCTGTGGCTGTGGAACTGGACCAAGAGCGTGGTGATGGCGCTGGGCGGGGTACCGCTGCCGTCCCTCCTGACCAATCGCGCGCGCGCCGGCATAGGCACCGAATGGCTGTACGTCTTGGTCCCGCTGCTGTCGGTGTTGGTGGGCTCGATCGAGGGAAGACACACCAAAGCCAACAGCGAGAACAGGCGGCACCTGTGGGCGACCCTGCTGGCCGGCGACGTGCTGTCCGCTTTCACGATTCACAGCGTCCCCACCACCGTGCACGAGGCACTGCTGAGCTTTCTGACGTTGATCAACCAGCAGGGTCCGGCCGGCGCGCCGGATGGCGAGGACACGCGGCCGCGCACTCGCGAACAAGGCGACCCGCTGGTCGGACTGATGACTACGGGAGCCAACTACCTGATGATGAAGTGCGTCCTCCCGCGCGAGAATTACGCGTATCCGTTCAAGGACTCCAAATTCTGCCTCTGGTGGCTGTTGGGCGGATCGATGGCGGGCCTGAGCGGCGGACTGGTCGGGACTCTCCTGGTGTGGACATTCTCGCGCACCTACGATTGGGGGCAGCTCGGCAAAGCCCTCCTGGCGCAGGCCGGCCGCTCGGTAGCGTTTTTCATGGTGACGCAGTACGCCCTGATGGAAGGCGACACCGACGACGGCAAGTACAACCCGAAGCTGGACGAAGCCGGCAAGCCCTATTCCCCTCCCCGGCAGCCGTTCAAGGGTTACCCTCCGGCCGCGACCTCGCCGTACAAGCTGCCCTACGAGCAGGGGGCGTCCAAGTTCGTGAACCAGGGCAATCAAGGCATGTTCAGCCACATGCGATTCAACTCGGTGCCGCAGGTCTACGCCTACGACTTCGCGCATGACTTCGGCGACGAGGTCCTGGCCGCACGCGACGGCACGGTGGTCGACTTCTTCGACTGGATCGAGGACAACACCGAGCCGGACGGCGCGGCCCAGACCGCCGCGCTCAACGCCTCGGTCGCCGTGATGGGGCCGAACTGGCGCAGCGACGCGGAGAGCTGGAACTTCATCGTGGTGCGCCATGACACCGCCGTGAGCGATCACGACCAGGATGTGAACGGCACGCCCACCACCACTTATGCGGTTTACGGTCACGGCAAGAAGCAGAGCATCCGCGATGCGTTCGCGGCCAAAGGCGTCGCGGCCACCGCAATCCTCGGCACCAAAGTGAAGCAGGGCGAAGTGATCATGCAGGCCGACGACACCGGCTTCAGCTACCACAGCCACCTGCACATGCACGTGCGCGGCGGGCCGACGCCGCCCGCCACACCGCCGGCCACGCCGAAGCCGATTGACGATGCGAGCCTCACTCAGTACACCCTGCCCTTCGTATTCCGCGACGCCAAGAACGTGTTCGGGCGCGACGGCGTGCTGAAGAAGCTGACCTGGTACAAGTCGGACAACGTGAAGGTGTGAGCGCATGGACCTGAGCCTGCCCTTCCTGTCCGACAGCAGCATCGCGCCCGGTTTGCGTCCCGGCTGCAAGATCACGCAGGGAGCGGCCGCGAGCGGCGGCGGCGGTCTGCTGGATATGGCGGCGAGCCTGCTCGGCGCCCCGCAGTCCGATCCCTGGGCCGAGAACCTGCGCAGCGTGGAGCTCTCCCAGGCGGCTGCGCCGCACCTCGACACTTGCCGGCTCGTGCTGGCGCGTGGACCCACGCTGCCGACGGTTGCGGTGGGCGACGAGCTCGGCGTGCAACTCGGTTTCGACGGCAGCCTTACCAACGTGTTCACCGGCAAAGTGAGCGCGCTCATCGGCAAGCGCGATCAGGGTCTGGAGATCGTGCTCGCATCCCCCTCGCATGGGCTGGCCCAGGCGCGGCAGAACGTGAGTTTCGAGCAGCGCACGCTGGCCGATGTGGTGCGGCAGTGGGCGGGAGAAGCGCAGGTCACGCCCGGCGATCTGGATACTGGCCCGAGCTTTCCATTTCTCGCGGTGGACGATCGCCGCTCGGCCTGGGAATGGATCGCGGTGCTGGCGCGCCTGGCAGGGACGATGGCCTGGATCGACG
>JBGPMS010000291.1:0-7368 GCA_041487115.1 Gammaproteobacteria bacterium | reverse complement strand
GTCGGCTCCGGGCCGAGCGGGCTGTCCTGCGCCACGCGCGCAGCCGAGCTGGGACTGTCGCACGTGCTGCTCGAGGCGGAGAACCATGCCGCCCACACGATCTACCGCTATCAAAAAGGCAAGCACGTCATGGCCGAGCCCGGCGTGCTCCCGCTGCGCAGCCCGCTCACCTTCGTCGCGAGCAAGCGTGAAGCCGTCCTCAGGCAATGGGACGATGAGATCCGCCAGTACCGGACCAATATGCGCTACGGCTGTGCCGTGACGGCCATTTCCGGCAAGAAGGGAGCGTTTCAGATCAGCACGACCGGCGGCGAAGCGGTCGAGGCGGAGCACATCGTCCTGTGCATCGGCCTGCAGGGCAATCTGCGCAAGCTCGGCGTGCCCGGCGAAGACCTCGAGCTCGTGGAGTATCAGCTGGACGATCCGGAAGCCTTCTCGGGCGAGACCATCATCGTGGTGGGCTCGGGCGACGCCGGAGTCGAAAACGCGCTGGCGCTGGCGGAGCACAACCGCGTGATCATGATCAACCGCTCGGCGGAGTTCGCGCGGATCAAGCAGGGCAACCTCGACCTGGTGCTGGCGGCCATCCGCGACGGCAAGATGGAGTGCCGCTACGGTACCACGGCGGTCAGGGTGGAAGCGGTCGAGAACGGCAATAAGCCGGGGCGCTTCGTCATGAACACGCCCACCGGCGTCGAGGAGATCGAGTGCGATCGCATCATCGCGCGTCTCGGGGCGACCCCGCCGCGCAAGCTGGTGGAGAGCTTCGGCGTGAAATTCTCCAGCGCCGATCCGCTCGCCACACCGCAGGTCTCGGAGACTTATGAATCGAGCGTGCCCGGCCTCTACATCATCGGCGCGCTCGGCGGCTATCCGCTGATCAAGCAGGCGATGAACCAGGGCTACGAGGTGGTGGAATACATCCGCGGCAACCCGGTGGAGCCGGCCGACGAGCCGCTGCTCAAGGCCAAGTTCCGCGATTTCGCGCTCGCCGGCAGCGTCTCCGAAGCGCTCGCCCTGGTGCAACGGAACATTCCGCTGTTCGCGGAGATGACCACGCTCCAGCTCCGCGAGTTCATGCTCGACAGCGCGGTGCTGACGCCGAAGAAGGGCGAGATCGTGTTCCGGCAAGGCGACTACAGCAGCAGCTTCTTCTCCATCCTCGACGGCGAAGTGAACGTCGAGTCGCTCGCCAATCCGAGCAAGACCGGCGTCAAGACGAGAAAGCTGACCTTGAAGCGCGGGCAGTTCTTCGGCGAAATGGGCCTGCTGTCGGGCCGGCGTCGCTCGGCTACGGTCATAGCCGGCGAAAAGTGCGTGCTGATCGAAACCCCGCGCCGCTCGATGCTGAAGCTGATCAGCACCGTCCCATCGGTACAGCGCCAGATCGACCGGACCTCGGTCAGAAGCGTGGTGCGCACCCATGTCGCGCCCTGGATCCCCGAGGCGGACTTGAACCAGATGGTCGAGGACGCCGTCATCAAGAACTTCGCCGCGGGCGAGACCCTGTTCAGCGAAGGTGACGAGCCGGACGGCCTGCACGTGATCCGCAGCGGCTCGCTGATGATCCTGCGCAAGATCGGGGGCAAGGACGTCCTCCTCGCCTACGTGGCAGCGGGCAACTACGTCGGGGAGATGGCACTCCTGTCCAACGCCCGCCGCACGGCAACCGTGCGCGCAGCGGTAAAGACGCAGACGATCATGTTGACGGGCAGGACCTTCAACGACGTCCTGCTGCGCAACAACACGCTCCGCGGCGGCATCGAGGCCCAAGTCCTCGAGCGCTTGACCGAAGTGGTCGAGAACGAAGCTCAGCCGGAACGGGGGAATCTGGTGAGCTTTCTGCTGAGCCAGGGACTGGGCGAGGCCACCGATGTGCTGCTGATCGACGAGAGCCTGTGCGTTCGCTGCGACAACTGCGAGAAGGCCTGCGCAGACACCCACGGCGGCACCTCCCGCCTCGATCGCGAGGCGGGCGCTACGTTCGCCAACATCCACGTCCCGACTTCCTGCCGGCATTGCGAAACGCCGCACTGCATGAAGGACTGTCCGCCCGACGCGATCCATCGCAACCCGAACGGGGAAGTGTTCATCGACGACACCTGTATCGGATGCGGCAACTGCGAGCGGAACTGCCCGTATGGCGTGATCCAGATGGCGGCGGTCAACCCCAAGCGGCGCCGCCCGAGCCTTGTGGCATGGCTGCTGCTCGGCTTCACCACGGAACCGGGGCGGGAGCCGCACTACGTGGACAAGGACCAGGCCAAGAAAGCGGTCAAGTGTGACATGTGCAAGGACCTCTCGGGCGGACCGGCGTGCGTGCGGGCGTGCCCGACCGGCGCGGCCATCCGCGTGAGCCCCGAGACGTTCCTGGACTATTCCACCAGGGCGTGAGTCGAGCTGCTTTTTGCGGGTCCGGTGTAGCCGTCCCACCAGGCCTGGACGGCGTCGCGAGTGGACTGGTAGCCGAGCTCGGCGAGCTCATCGATACGATCGAAATCGAGCAGGCGAAAATCCGCGGCGGGGACGCGCAGGAACAGGCTGGCAAGCTCCGCCGTACCGCGCTCGCGGGCCCAGTAGGTGCTCGCGACGAGCGAGCTGCGCGCAAGCAGGCTCATGATGGTCGGGTATTCGCCGCTGGTCGCGCCGGAGAACACTTTCTCGCGCAGCACACGCCAGCCTGAAACCTCGGTATCCAGGCCACGCGGCGCGCGCATCTCCACGTCCGGACTCACGTCGACGGCGAGCACGGTGCCGATTTCGGGTTTCGCGTGCATCACGTCGATGGGAAGATTGTTCACCAGCCCGCCGTCGATGTGCAGGTCGCGGTCGATGGTGACGGGCGGAAGAATGCCCGGCAGCGAGATGCTGGCCCGAATCGCGCGCAACAGCGAGCCGCGCTCGTGCACAGTCTGGGTGGCGCGCGACAGGTTGGTCGATACGCAGAAGCAGGGCAGCGGCAGGTCCTCGATCGCAACCGTACCGAATGCGCGTTCCAGGTTGGCGCGGATACGGCGTCCGGACAGCAGGGCGACGAGCGGCAGGGTTGGATCCCAGAGCGACACGAAATGCTCTTTGCAGCGCTCGCGCGCGGCTCCGTGCGAGACGCCGAGCGCGGCGAGCGCGGCGATGATCGCTCCGATGCTCGTGCCGCCGACCCAGTCGATGGGGACACCCGCTTCGGCCAGGGCGCACAGGACGCCCAGGTGCGCGAACCCGCGCGCGCCGCCACCGCCCAGCACCAGGCCGATGCCCGTCCCGGTCAGACAGCGCGCGAGGCGGGTGAAGTCCTGCGGCTTGTCCATGCCGACGTGGTAGTGGCAGTCGACTCGCCTGGGCTCGAGGAAGGCCGCGGAGCCATCGGATGCCGCGTCCGCCTTGCCGTGTAGAAGGACGAGGCTGCGGCGTGGCGCGCGCGCATCGGCCCAGCGCGCAGCGAGCTGCTGCTCCGCATCGCTCGGCTGGGGATCTGCCGCCGCGTCGGCCACGAACACGACGTGGTCGGACTGCCGGACCACGCGCTGCGTCCACTCCGAGAGGGACGGATCGGCTTCGTAGAGCACGAACCGGTGCGCGAGCTCTTGCTCGTTCAGCCACTGCACGGTCTCCGGGCTCGCCGCCCCGTACGCCGGACAGGATGCGACGCCGTCGCCGCAGAGCGCATGCTGCACACGCGCGCCATCCAGGTGCAGCGTGCCGCCTTGTACAGCCAACGCTTCGGCCAGGCGGCGCGAGAACTCCCTCACCTCGGTGGTGGAGCCCGCCGGCACGACTGCGATCGTACGCACCAGCGCCCTGCGGCGCACGTCCACGCCGTCCTGGCGGCGCAAACGCTGCACGAGCAGCGAGCTGATCCGTTGCAGCAGCCGCGGGAAGCGCTGTATCAGGCGATGGAATGCCTCGGCCGACAGCTTGGCGAGGAGCGAGTCGCGCACGGCATAGACCGTGGCGGAGCGCCGCTCGCCGGTCAGCAGCGCCATTTCGCCGACCGTCTCCCCGACCGCGATGTCGTCCAGCGCTCGCTCCCCCGCCGCGTCGTCCACCGCGCGCAGTCGGCCGCTGACGACGATATAGGCTGCGTCACCGGCATCGCCGCGCCGAAACAGCGTGTCGCCTCCGCGCAGCGAGACCCACTGGGCGCTGACCTCGAGCTCCGCGAGCGCGGAGGGATCGGTGGACTCGAACAGCCCCGCCAGATGCGAAGCCAGCCGGGCTTGCCAGAACTCACGCTGATCGGCGTCGGTCTGGTCCTGCGGCAGCGTACTGTGGACGAGAGGTTGCATTTCTACGCACTCATGTCCTTCCTGCCCTGTGCCTCATCCGTTTCTCCTTCTTCGGTCTACCCAATCCCCTTGCAGGCTCCCGTACACCGGCCAGGCAGATCCGGTATCCTCGCTCCCGGAGACTGCACTCCGACCCCGGGGCGCGTCAAATATTATCCGCCGATGTGTCGGGACCGTGCAGGCCGGCGGTGCTGCCGCCACCCCAGTGCCACTCGCGGATCTCCGGCATGTCGTCGCCATGCTCAGCGATGTACTGCTTGTGCTCGAGCAGCTTGTCACGGATGGCCTGCTTGGCGTAGGCCGCGTTCGTCGCGAGGTGCGGCACGCGGTCGATCACCGCGTTCACCAGCGAGAAGCGGTCGAGCTGGTTGAGCACTGCCATGTCGAACGGCGTGGTCGTGGTCCCCTCCTCCTTGTAGCCGCGCACGTGCAGATTCTTCTGACCCGTGCGGCGATAGGTCAGGCGGTGGATCAGCCACGGATAGCCGTGGAACGCGAAGACGATCGGCTTGTCGGTGGTGAAGAGCGCGTCGAACTCGTTGTCGGGCAGCCCATGCGGATGCTCGCTCGGCGGTTGCAATTTCATCAAATCGACCACGTTGACGACGCGCACCTTGAGCGTCGGCAGGTGACGGCGCAGCAGGTCCACGGCCGCCAGCGTCTCCAAGGTCGGCACATCGCCGCAGCAGGCCATCACCACGTCGGGCTCGCCGCCCTTGTCGTTGCTCGCCCATTCCCAGATCCCGATGCCGGCGGTGCAATGCTTCACGGCCTCACCCATGTTCAGCCATTGCGGGGCCATCTGCTTGCCAGCGACGATCACGTTGACGTAGTTGCGGCTGCGCAGGCAATGGTCGGTGACCGACAGCAGGCAATTGGCATCGGGCGGCAGATAAACGCGTACCACCTCGCCTTTCTTGTTGACCACGTGATCGATGAAACCGGGGTCCTGATGCGAGAAGCCATTGTGGTCCTGCCGCCAGACGTGCGAGCTGAGCAGATAGTTGAGCGACGCGATCGGCCGCCGCCAGGGGATCCGGTTGCACACCTTGAGCCACTTGGCGTGCTGGTTGAACATCGAGTCCACGATGTGGATGAAGGCTTCGTAGCAACTGAAGAAGCCGTGCCGCCCGGTCAGCAGATAGCCTTCGAGCCAGCCCTGGCACTGGTGCTCGCTCAGCACCTCCATCACGCGACCGTCTGGGGCGAGATGGTCGTCTTCCGGATAGATCTCGGCCACGTAGCAGCGCGGCGTCACGTCGAGGATGTCCTGCCAGCGGTTGGAGTTGTTCTCGTCGGGGCTGAAGACGCGGAAGTTCCTGCTGTCCAGGTTGAGCTTCATCGCATCGCGCAGAAACTTGCCCTGCTCTCGGGTGGCTTCTGCCGTCGCGGCACCGGGGCTCGCGACCTCGACCGCGTAGTCGCGGAAGTCGGGCAGCCGCAGATCCCTCAGCAGCAGCCCACCGTTCGCGTGCGGGTTATCGCTCATGCGGCGCTGGCCCTTCGGCGCCAGCTCGGCCAGCTCCGCTTTGAACTTGCCGTCGCCGTCGAACAACTCCTCGGGTCGGTAGCTCTTCATCCACTGCTCGAGGATGCGCACGTGTTCGGGCTTGTCCATGTCGCCCATCGGCACCTGGTGAGAGCGCCAGTAGCCTTCGCACTTCTTGCCGTCGATCTCGGGTGGGCAGGTCCAGCCCTTGGGGCTGCGTAAGATGATCATCGGCCACGCGGGCCGGCCCTGAAAGCCGTTGGCGCGGGCGTCCGCCTGGATCTGCCGGATCTCGTCGAGCGCCGCGTCGAGCGTGGCGGCCATCTGCTGGTGCATCGGCTCCGGCTCGTGGCCTTCTACGAAGTAAGGCTTGTAGCCATAGCCCTCGAACAGCTTGCGCAGCTCGTCCTTCGGTATGCGCGCAAGAAAGCACGGATTGGCGATCTTGTAGCCGTTGAGATGCAGGATCGGCAGCACGCAGCCGTCGCGCACCGGATGCAGAAATTTGTTGGAGTGCCAGCCGGTCGCGGCCGGGCCGGTTTCCGCCTCGCCGTCCCCGACGATGCACGCCACGATCAAGTCGGGGTTGTCGAACGCCGCGCCAAAGGCATGCGACAACGCATAGCCGAGCTCGCCGCCTTCGTGGATCGAGCCCGGCGTCTCCGGCGCGACGTGGCTGGGGATGCCGCCGGGGAAGCTGAATTGCTTGAACAGCCGCTTCATCCCCGGCTCGTCCTGCGAGAGGTTCGGGTAGACCTCGCTGTAGGTCCCCTCCAGCCATGCCTGCGCCACCAGCGCCGGACCGCCGTGCCCTGGACCGGTGATGTAGATCATGCTCAGGTCGCGATCCTTGATGGCCCGGTTGAGGTGCACATAGAGAAAGTTGAGCCCCGGCGTCGTGCCCCAGTGTCCGACCAGGCGCGGCTTGATGTGCTCGCGCGCGAGCGGACGTTTCAGCAGCGGATTGTCGAGCAGATAGATCTGGCCGACCGCGAGATAGTTCGAAGCCCGCCAGTAGGCATTCACCTTGTGCAGCAGCTCGGGCGAGAGCGGGCGGTCCACCCGGCCTCTCCCGTCATCTGCTTGCAAGGTTGGCGTCGGAGTCGATCTCGCTGGATTCATGGCACCCACCTTTACAGTTAGCCCTGGCGGCTTCGCGGCCCACTAGCGTGTGCCGCCCCGATCGTCCTGCGCTCTCCTCCCAGCCAGGTACAACACCAGGTACCCGGCGGCCCCGCACACCAGCGAACCGCTCAAGACACCGATGCGTACCGCAACGTTGTATTCCGGATCCTCGAAGGCGAGCGTGCCGATGAACAGGCTCATGGTGAAGCCGATACCCGTGAGCAGCGCCATGCCATAGAGTTGAAGCCAGCTCGCCCCGTCGGGGCGGATACCGATGCCCAGCCGAACCGCTGCCCACGTCGTCCCCATGACACCGATCTGCTTGCCGGCCAGGAGCCCCAGCGCGATGCCGAGCGGCACCGGCTCGAGGACGCTGCGCGGAGACAGGCCCGCGAGCGGTACCCCCGCGTTGGCGAAGGCGAAGATCGGTAGAATTCCGTAGGTCACCCAAGGATGGAGCATGTGCTCCAG
>JBGPMS010000290.1:0-7412 GCA_041487115.1 Gammaproteobacteria bacterium | reverse complement strand
TCCAATCGCAAGCTGGCGCAGGCGTGCCGGGATTATTTTTTGTCGCACGTGCGGCTGCGCGAGTGGCGCGACCTGCACGGGCAACTGCATGCGCTGGTGTCGGAGATGGGCTGGCTTCCCAACGAGAAGCCGGCCACGAGCGACCCGATCCATCGTGCGCTGCTGGCCGGGCTGCTAGGCAACATCGGCTGCAAGTCCGACGAGCCCGGGGTGTACCTCGGCGCGCGTGGCATCAGGTTCACCATCTTCCCCGGCTCGCCCTTGCGCAAGAAGGGCGCCCCCTGGCTGATGGCGGCCGAGCTGACCGAAACCACCAAGCTCTACGCTCGCGACGTAGCCATCATCGACCCGGCCTGGCTGGAGAAGATCGGCGCACACCTGGCGAAGAAGAGCTATCACGATCCGCATTGGGAGAAAGCGCCGGCGCAGGCCATGGCGTTCGAGCGCGTGACCGTCTACGGCCTGGTCGTGGTGTCGAAGCGGCGTCTCGCCTTCGGGCCGATCGATCCCAAAGCGGCACGCGAGCTCTTCATCCGCGAGGCCCTGGTACATGGCCAGCTCGACACCAAAGCCGACTTCCTGCGGCGCAACCAGGACCTGCGCCAGGACGTGGAGGAGCTGGAGCACAAGTCCCGCCGCCACGACGTGCTGGTGGACGAGTCGCACATCTTCGCTTTCTACGATGAGCGCGTGCCGCAGGATGTCTGGAGCGGCCAGCAGTTCGAGCGCTGGCGGCGCGAGGCCGAGCGGCACAACCCGCGCATGCTGTTCCTGACGCGCGAGTACCTGATGCGCCACGCGGCGGAGGAGATCACGCAGGAGCGCTTCCCAGAGACGCTGGAGCTCAACGGCGTGGTCTACCAGTTGTCCTATCGCTTCGAGCCCGGCCATGCGCTCGACGGAGTGACGCTCACCGTGCCCCTGCACCTGCTCAACCAGGTGGACGAGCGGCGCTGCGAGTGGCTGGTGCCGGGTCTGCTGCGGGAGAAGGTCACGCACCTGATCCGCGAGTTGCCGAAGAACCTGCGCAAGCATTTCGTCCCGGTGCCACAAGTGGTCACCCCGGCGATGGAGCATCTGGAGCCGGGCAGCGTGCCGCTCACGGCCGCCCTGTCGCAGGCCTTGCTCCGAGTGACCGGCGTCGAGGTGCCGCAGGACGCCTGGAACCTGGCTGAGCTGCCGCCGTTTCTGCACATGAACTTCAAAGTGGTGGACGAGCAGGGCAACGAGCTCGCCATGGGACGCGGGATCGTCGAGCTGCGCGCCCAGCTCGGAGTCAAGGCCCGGCGGCAGTTCAGCGAAAGCGCAGCCAATCAGCTCGAGCGCAAGGGGCTCACCAGCTTCGATGTCGACGAGCTGCCCGAACAAGTGGAGTTCACGCGCGGCGGCCAGAAGCTGATCGGCTATCCGGCGCTGGTGGACGAAGGCAAGTCCGTGCGCCTCACCTTGCTCGATACCGAGCACGATGCCGAGGCGGCCACCCACCGCGGCCTGCGGCGCCTGTTCCAGCTGGCCGCACCGGACCCGGTGAAGTTCGTCGCGCGCAATCTGCCCGGCTTCCAGGACATGGCCCTGCGCTATGCGCTGCTGCTGGAGCTGGAGGGCGGCAAAGCCGACAAGAGCGCGGTATCGGACCGCCTGCGCGACGAGCTGGTCGATGCGATCTGCGACCGCGCCTTCTTCGTGGAACAGGAGCGGGTGCGCACGCGGTCGGCGTTCAACGAGCGGGTGAACAAGGCCAAGACCCGGCTGTCGGACGTGGCGCAAGAGGTATGCCGGGTGGTGGGTGAAGTCGTGACCGAGTACCAGGCACTGCGGCCGCGGCTGAATCAGCAGGGTGTGCCGATCTGGCAGCGCGCCATGACCGACATCCGCAACCAGCTCAAGGACCTGCTCAAGCCCGGCTTCATCGTCTCGGTGCCGCTGGCGCGTCTGAAAGACTATCCGCGGTATTTAAGGGCGGTCCAGTTCCGCCTCGACAAGTTTCCGATCAATCCGGCCAAGGATGCCGACTGGCAGCAGCAGATCCAGAGCTGGTGGCAGGCCTATCAGGGGCGCACAGCCGCCGACAAGCAGCGTGGAGCGCATGATTCCAGGCTGGAGGAGTTCCGCTGGATGCTGGAGGAGCTGCGCGTGTCCCTGTGGGCCCAGCAGCTGAAGACGCCTTATCCGGTTTCTCTGAAGCGACTCGCCAAGGTCTGGGCCGATATCGCCTGAGAATAGCCCGGATATTTCATGCCGATGCCCCCGAATCCTGGTTGTGGCACGGCAGCAAAGGTTCCAGCAGGTTCGGCCAGGTCCAGACTCGGCTGAGCCGGTTGCGAACGGTTCCCTGCAATGCTGGTTATCGACGCAGGGATATTCCCATTCTCGACCAAGCTGCTACACTGAATCGCGGATGGGGTTTGAGTGTAATGGCCGATGGAAGATAGGGGGAGCCATGAAGACCGTCAACGAAATCCTGCTGGCCAAGGCCAACAAACTGCTCTCGATTGCGCCCGACGCTTCGGTGCTGGATGCGCTGAAGTTGATGGCGGAAAGGGAAGTGGGGGCGCTCGTGGTGCTGGAGGGCGAGAAGCTCGCCGGGATCTTCTCGGAGCGTGACTATGCGCGCAAGGTCATCTTGTTCGGCAAGTCTTCCAGGGACACGCCGGTGAGCGAAATCATGACTCACAAAGTGGTCTGCGTGCGTCCCGACCAGAGCGTCGAGGACTGCATGGCGCTGATGACCGACAAGCGTATCCGGCACCTGCCGGTGCTGCAGGCCGAGAGGGTGATCGGCGTGATCTCGATCGGCGACGTGGTGAAGGAGGTCATCTCCGAGCAGCGCTTCGTGATCGAGCAGCTCGAACACTACATTCACAGTTAGGGCGGCGGCGAAGCCGCTGCCTTAGCTCCGCGATTTGATGCGTCATGCAGGACCATGACGCATGAATCGCGGCCGTGCCAAGCGAGTCGGGATTGCCGGCAACCTCGCGCGCGAATTGGCAACAACGGCTGGGTTGGGGGAGCGGGGTTGAGGGGCATCATGCCGGCCGCCGGTATGATGGACGGTTCGAGACACCAGAACAGGAAAATCAGTGCCCCAGTCTGCCAGACCCCCAGCGCCGTTGCGGCAGCTCATCGTTTTGCTCCACATCGCCCTCGGTCTGTCGGCCGCTGCCTGCACCAGCCAGGAACGGATGACCACCAAAGCGACGCCTTGCGGCACCCGGGAGGTGAAGATCATCAACAGCGACTTCTCGCGCCGCGGTGTGACGACGGCCTGGTGCGCCGAGTGCAAAGGCAAGCTGTATCTGTGCGCCACGAACGCAGACCGCACGAAGGTCGAATGCCGCCCGAGCGCGGCAGCCGATGTTTGCCGCTAGTCCCGATTTCTCGCGCGATTTGCGCGGCCGTGCACAGAGTCGGCATGTGGGCTCCCTGGCAGCTTGGGTTACGCGGCTTCCGGGGTCTGCGTGAGATGATTAGAGGATGCGCCGCGGGCCGCGGCCAGGCGCTCGTAGACGAAGCCCAGCAGGAACAGCTTGTCGTCCTCGGATAGATCGACGAACTGGACCTCGCAGCGGTATCGTGACTCGTCGCCCGCTGCAGCGGGCAGCAGCTCGGCACTGCGGATCGATGCGCGTATACGCAGCGTGCGCTTGAGCTCGCTGAGGTTCAACTCGAAAGCGAGCTGCAGGCTGTCGCCGTCTGCACCGAGCGCAGCCGGGGCAACCAGCAGGGCACCGGAGCCGCTCAGGTCGCGCAGTTCGGCACGCACCGCTGCACCCGAGGCGGGCGTGACGTCGACCGGTATTGCCACCGACACTCTTTCGCTCTGCCGCACTTCCACATGGGAGATCTCGCCGGGCCAGGCGAGGTGGAAATAGGGATAGGGGCTGGTGCAGACTCGGATGACCGTGGTTTTGAAGCCGTACACGGCCCGCCCCTCGAGGCAGCGCACTGCCATTTCATCGCCCGGCCGCAACTCGATCGGCGTGAAGGTCGCGCTCGGGACGTGGGCGATGATGCTTTCCCCCTCGCACATCCCGAGCACGCGGGCGCTCAGCCGTGCGCCGGCGCGGTCGGACAGCACCTGGATGTTGAGCGAGGTGCCGATGGCCAGGAGCAACTGCGGCAGGGAGGGCGCGGCACGCATCGAAAGTCGGAGTGGGTGATCGGATGGCTCCGGCAGGCAGAGCTCCATGCACTATCGGTCGGCCCGGATCGAAACTTGAGAGACCAGAGCCGGTATCGCGTCGTGCGCGTTTGGAGTCGCAGCGCGGGTTGGAACTGCACGGGTGGGGAGAGTTGGCATGCGGAGCTGGGCAGGCATACCGGTAGCGATCGCTGTGCTGGCGATCGCTCTCTCGGCGTGCCAGAGCGCGAACCCGGTCGCAAAGAGTACGGGCAAGCCGCTGTTCATCGGCAGTCCGGTGATCTCCGACGTGCGGCCGGAGACAGCGAGCGTGGGGGCGCTGGGAGCATCCGTGCCCGCGTTCAAGAAGCTCACGTTCTCCATCCGGGTGGTCGCCAGCGGGAAGATCATCGGTGAGTCGACCGAGACGCTGAAGGCCGCGTCCGGCAATTACGGACAGTATCTGGAGGACGCGACGTACCATTTCGACGGGGGAAGATGCACCGTCTTGAACCGGATCGAAGCAGTCGGGGTGGGTGGGTTCCTCACCCTGTTGCAAGTCGGCCAGATCTGGTCTTCCGACTGCGAAGGCTGGGGAGCGGGGTTCACGCGTCGCGAAGTGGCCGGAATCCGAGTCAAGTCGGGACAACTGTTTCCGTTGCAGGTCGGGAACAAGCTGGCGCTCCAATACAGCGTGCTCGCCAGCGATAGCGAGCGGGACACCGGCACCGCCCAGTACGAGGAGACGGCGGAGGAGGCCTACGAAGTGGTCGAGAGGATCCCCGAGTTCCGGCTCGACAGCGGCCGCAGCCTGGGGGAGGCCTTCCTGGTCCGCGTCGTGGTGAGCGGCAGCGGCCGCAAGAAGCGGTCCTACGAATTCGTCTTCTCCACCCGCCTGGGATGGCGGGTGGCTTACTCTACGGATATCCGGTATACGCTGGTCGACTGGACGCCCTAAGTATTACCGCTGTTTTGTCTTCCAGTCGCGGAACTCCGACAGGCGCAAGCGATAGCGAGCAATATTACCTTCGTGCAGCCCCCTCAATTCGTCGATTGTCATTTCGACGAATCGCTTCCGATCTTCGGTCGGGACAAGTTTCGTAGCTTCTCGCTCGATGATTAGAGGTTCGGCTGGCCATCCTTTGCGTACGATTTCCCCGATAACATCTGCCAGTGCGTCACGATAAATTCTTCTGAAAGGGTCTGGTGCCGGTAGCGAATCGGCTACTGCACGGTACTGCTGGGCCGGTAATCGAGCAGGAACTCGCGCCGGTAGCCCACTGGCCTGCGCTGCGTGGCTGGACGGCGTACGAGGTCGCGCAAGCGCGTAGCTTCATCCGAAAGCGGAACGTATTCCTCCACGGATGCCAAGCCAAATGCTTCGTCTGACGGGATTTCACCTGCCGCACCATTGATGGTCCGGGCTTCTGGAGGCAGACGATAAAGGGCTCCACGGGTACGTCCCTCGACGGCAAGACGCCCCTGCTTTACCAGCTCGCTCAGACGGCGTTGCAATGTCCTTCTGGGCGTTTCGCCAAGAACAGACTGGACCAGGTCGATACTTGCGCCGTCGGGGTGTCGACGTACAGCGTCCAAGATTGCTTCGTACTCGGCGGCTGTGATTTGCTTGGGCATTCACCGACTCGGCGATTAGAAATTAATTGCGCCATATCCTGCCGCTCTTTTTGGCGTAAATCCAATATTGCGCCAATTAAATAGGCGCAATAAGACCTTAATTGGCGCAATAGCAGAACCCCGCCGCGCATGAGCTGGAGCACGCGAGCTTCTCCGCCTATGCGCCGGTGCGGTTGACCTCCACACAGCGCGTGGATGCGGTCACCGCTTCGCACCCGGCCCAGATCCAGTTTGTGAACGTCATACTGGGGAGAGAGGCCGGGGAAAAGACAATGACGAGTCCCTTACTTGCTGAGATCACTCAGTTGTGGGCAAGGAAATTTGCCAACGACGAAGCGGCTTACGCATCGAAGAGTTCAAGCGACTCTGCGACATCGCGGCTAAAGTTCAGTGTCAGCCTGGCAGCCCCTGCTCGGGGAGGCTGTTGGTGACCTGATAGTCGATGGCAGCGTGACCTTTGGTCAGATTTCCTAGGGCGGCAAGGGCACCGGCAAGGACACCTTCGTGGTTCGTTACGATACGCGGTTCCCGTTCAACCGCGCATCGCTGCAATGGAGCTTTCAGCCGAAGCCGTGAATGAGGAGGAGATCTTGATCCACACCGGGAGTTGTCACTGCGGAGCGGTGGTTGTCGAGGTGGAAGCGCCCGAAGACCTCGAAGCGTACGAATGCAACTGCTCCATGTGCGAGCGGACCGGATTTCTGCACCTCATCGTGCCGGCCAGCCGCTTCCGTCTGGTGCGAGGGCAGGAGTCGCTCACCTCCTATTCCTTCAACACCGGGGTAGCGAAGCACCTGTTCTGCAAGGTATGCTGCGTCAGGCCCTTCTACGTTCCGCGGTCGAACCCGGATGGGTTCAGTGTCAACGTCCGCTGCCTGAACCGGGCCACCGTCCGAGCAGTGGTCGTGCTGCCCTTCGACGGGCAGAACTGGGAAGCGAGCGCGGCCGCACTAGCGCACCTGTCGGAGCCACCGGGAGCGGGCTAGTGCCGTGCCGTCCGGGCTATCACTCCCACCGCGCCGGATCGGATTCGGCCAGCACCACCGATTCCTGCACCTGCCGCACGGGGATCGACCAGTATTTGCGCAGCAGCCGGTCTTTCGCCTCCTCCGACACCAGCCGGAATCCGTGCTTTTCATAGAACCGGATGGCCCAGCGTGCCGCCGCCCAGGTGCCGACCAGCAGCGGGCGCTTGGTCTGCGTACGCACCTCGGCCAGCAGCTGCCCGCCGATGCCCTGATTGCGATAGGCGGTCAACACGTAGGCGTGCCGGATCAGCGCCACGTCGAGCACGTCCTGCAGGCCCATGAGGCCGACCAGTTGATCGCCGAGCTGGTAGCCCCAGAATCGCACGCCGTCGGCGATTTCGCGCTGCAGCTCGGCCATCGGCATGTACGGGTCTCGCCAGCGGTCGGCTGGGATCACGCCGCGGTAGGCGCGCGCGGCATCGGTGATGACGCCGTACATGTCGAGCAGGTCGCGATCGGTACAAAGACGGATCATTGCTGCTTGAATCCTAGCCTGGATAATTCATGAGGGACTCGGGATGATGGCGAGTCGAGTTGCGAGTCAGTTGCGGCTCGACTGGCGCAGCCGATAGATCACTCTATCGGCAAGACAGTCGAGCCGCAAATGGCCGCAAATCGGCCGCCAGCGC
>JBGPMS010000289.1:0-7440 GCA_041487115.1 Gammaproteobacteria bacterium | reverse complement strand
GCTGAAGGCGAGCGCCGTTCTCGCCGCCCCGTTCATCGCGAAGTACTCGCGCGCCGCCGGCCCCATGGCGGGCAAACGCATGGGGTACTCCATGAGTTTCGCCACCATCGAGTGGCTCGTCACGCAGCGCCGAGGGGTCGAGGAAGCCGCCAAGGCCGCGGGTTTCGAGCTGGCGTTCGCCGACGCGCGCGACAACCCTGCCAAGCAGGTGCGCGATCTGGAGGACATGATCACGCGCAAGTGCGATGTGATTCTCATCTCGACCTACTACGCCGAGGCTATCACGCCCGCGGTCAAGATGATCAACGACGCTGGCATCCCGCTGGTGGTACTGAGCTCCAGCATCAAGGGCAACATCAGCTGGACCTGTCATCTTTCAACGGACACGCTAGGCACCGCGCGCGCCGCCGGGGAATATTTCGTCAAGAACCTGGGCGGCAAGGGCCGCGTGGTACAGATCGAAGGCAAGCCCGGATCGGTCGTCAACCAGATGCGCGGCAGCGGCTGGACCGAGGTCATCGCCAGGACTCCCGGCATCGAGATCGTGAAGCACGTGGTGGCCAACTACGAGCGCATGCAGGCGCTGCGGCAGATGGAAGACATCCTGCGCTCCACCCAGAGCATTTCCGCCGTGTATTGCCACAACGATGAAATGGCCCTGGGCGCCATCAAGGCCATCAAGGAAGCGGGCCGCTCCGAGGAGCTTTGGGTAACCGGCTACGACGGCATTCAGCTCGACGCACTGGAAGCCATCCACAACGGGGAGCTTCGCGCCACTTGGCAGTATCTTCCCTTCGGCACGGAAGCGGTCGATGCCGCGGTGAAAATTCTGCAGGGCGTGAGCGTGCCCAGGGAAATCGTCTTCCCCTCGCCGCTCATCACCCGCGACAACGTCGCCGAGTTCTACGACGCCAAGGAGCGCAAGGTCAAGCCCTTCAAGTCTCAGCTCAAGGTGTAGCGGCGTTGCCGCTGACGATCATGCGCACGACCTGGTCGTGGTTGGCGTCGGCGGCGCCGACAACGCCGACGACGCTGCCGTTTTTCATGACGCAGATGCGATCGGCGACGGAGAAGACATGCTCCAGGTTGTGGCTGATGATCAGCACCGTCAATCCCCGGGTGCGCAGCTCCGCGATGAGGTCCAGCACTTTGCGGCCCTCGTCCACGCCCAGCGCCGCCATCGGTTCGTCCATGATCAGCAGGTGCACTTCATTCAGCAAGAGGCGGGCGATGGCAACGGCCTGGCGCTGCCCCCCCGACATCGCACGAACCGGCCGATCGATGGAGGGTAGATTCGCCCCGATGCGCTGCAGGAGATCCAGGGTGCGCTTGCGCATGGTGGCCTTGTCCAGCATGGGCACGACGCCGAACCGGCGCGTGCTCAGCTCGCGGCCGAGAAAGATGTTCTCGGGGACATTGAACACGTCCACCAGCGCCAGGCTCTGGTGCAGCGTCTCGATCCCCGCCGCACGCGCCTGTGTCGGCGAGGCAAAGCGCACTTCGCCACCGTGAAGAGCGAGCGTGCCCGCATCGGGCGTGATGACGCCCGAGAGCATCTTGACGAAGGTGGATTTGCCGGCGCCGTTGTCTCCCACCAGCGCGACCACTTCGCCGGGATAAAGATCGAGGCTCGCGTTGTTCACGGCCCGCAGGCCGCCGTAGCTTTTGCTCAACGCACGCGCGCTGAGCAAAATTTCGCGGTGTGGCGCTGTGGGCGCCGAAGTGGGGATCCGGGTCATGGGATTCGTTTGCCGATCATCGCAGACGATACGAGCACGGTCACATCGTACACACATCACCGAGGAAGTTTTCATGTCAGACCGCAATCCCGCTGATGACAACAAGGGATCGCCCGCGGGGGCACTGGACGGTATCCGTGTCGTGGACCTGTCGCGCTACATAGCCGGCCCGTACTGCGGCATGCTGCTGGGCGACATGGGCGCGGACGTCATCAAGGTGGAACCGCCGGGCCGCGGCGAGAATAGCCGTGCCTTCGGTCCCTTCGTCGAAGGCGAGAGCCTCTATACCATGGTCTTCAACCGCAACAAGCGCAGCCTGACCCTCGATCTGCGCTCGGATGAGGGGAAAGATCTGCTCCGCAGCCTGCTGCGCAAAGCCGACGTGCTGGTCGAGAATTTCGTACCGGGCACCCTGGAACAGATGGGTTTGGACTGGGACACGCTGAAGGGCCTGAACCCACGTCTGATCGTGACGCGAATCTCCGGTTTCGGCCAGAGCGGTCCTTTGTCGCGCAAGCCTTGCTTCGACGTCATCGCGCAGACCATGAGCGGGCTCATGGACATCACCGGTGAAGCGGGCGGGCGTCCTACCATGTCCGGCACCTATATCGTGGACTACTCGACTGGCCTGTATGCGACCATCGGTACGCTGGGTGCCCTGCAGGCCAGAAGCCGCACCGGCACGGGGCAGATCGTGGACGTGGCGCTGCTGGATTCTGCCATGTCCATGCTGATGACTGCGATTCCGGAGCAGATGCTGCTCGGCCGCACCATGACGCGCCGAGGCAACCGCGATCGCTACGGCGCACCGGCAAATACTTTCTCCACAAGCGACGGTGCCTGGGTCCATCTCGCGGTTGCAGGCGAGCCCATGTTTCGAGCGTTTGCCAATGCCATGGGCCGTCCGGAGCTCGCCGACGATTCCCGATTCAAGGACAACACCGCGAGAATGGAGAACGTGGAGGAATTGGAACGGCTCATCACGCATTGGACCGCGGCACTGACTGCCGCAGAGCTGCTCGACCAGCTACAGGCAATCGGCGTCCCCTCGGCGAAAGTGGCGGCCGTTTCCGAGCTCGTCGACAACCCTCATCTTGCCCACCGCGGGCAGATTCTGAACATGGACCACCCCAAGGCGGGTACGGTCCCCATGCAGGGCTTCTCTGTCCGGTTTGGCGAGTCGCCCATGCGGCTGCGCCATCCGTCTCCCATGCTGGGGGAGCATACGAACGCAATTCTTCAGGAGTGGCTGGCAATGGCTCCGGACCGAATCGCCCAGCTACGAGCGTCCGGCGCGGTCTAACAGAATTTCCCATGTCCCGAATTTGCGCGTGATGCTATGACACTCAAGCACCTCCTCATCGCCAACCGCGGTGAAATCGCGATCCGAATCGCTCGCAGCACCGCCGAATCGGGCATTCGTGCCCACGCCATCTTCTCGGAGGATGACGAGCTGTCCGATCACGTCAAGAAAGCGGACGAGGCGCATCGCTTGACGGGAAAGGGTCCCGCCGCCTACCTCGACGCCGCGCAGATCATTCACGTTGCGCTCGAGGCCAACTGCGACGCCGTTCACCCCGGCTACGGTTTCCTGAGCGAGAACGCAGACTTCGCGCGGAAATGCGTAGAGGCAGGCTTGCGTTTCGTTGGACCGACGCCCGATGTGCTGGAGGCCTTCGGTGACAAGGGAAAGGCGCGCAGCCTCGCGTTGCAGTGCGTCGTGCCCGTCTTGCTGGGGACCAACAGCCCCACCTCGATCGAAGAATCTCGTCGATTCCTTCGGTCTCTGGGCGCGAAGGGCGCCATCATGATCAAGGCCATCGCGGGCGGTGGAGGCCGCGGAATGCGGCAGGTGCACAGCATCGGGGAACTGGAATCGGCCTATGAGCGCTGCCGCTCCGAGGCGATGCAAGCGTTCGGCAACGGCGATGTCTACGTGGAACGGCTCTTCCCCAAAGCCCGCCACATCGAAGTGCAGGTCATCGGCGACGGAAGCGGGGAAGTTACACACCTGTGGGAGCGCGAGTGCAGCCTGCAGCGCAATCGGCAAAAGCTGGTGGAGATCGCACCCGCGCCAGGACTACCGGCCGCTCTGCGCGAGCGCCTGATCGACGCAGCGCTGCGTATGGCCCGTGCCGTCAAATTACGCAGCCTCGCCACGTTCGAGTTCCTGGTGGAACAGGAAACCAACGGTCATTCCGACTTCGCGTTCATCGAGGCCAATCCACGCCTGCAGGTTGAGCACACGGTCACGGAAGAAGTGACGGGGATCGATCTCGTACGCACACAGCTCGACATCGCGGGTGGTCGCACACTGGACGAGCTCGGACTGGTCGCCGGACGCGTGCCATCACCGCGTGGCAGCGCGATGCAATTGCGCGTCAATGCGGAAACCATGTCGACCGATGGCATCGTCCGCCCTGCGGCCGGGGTGCTGGACGCCTTCGACCTGCCTGCAGGCCCTGGCGTACGCGTGGACACCTGCGGGCACGGGGGCTTCCGCATCAATCCGCGTTTCGATTCTCTGCTCGCAAAGGTGATCGTGCATGTCACACCTGCGGACTTGACCAAGGTGGCAGCGAAGGCGCGGCGCGCTTTGTCCGAGTTCCGGATCTCGGGCGTCTCCAATAACCGGGAGTTTCTTCTCAACCTGCTCTCCTCTCCCGGCTTTGTCAGCGGGCAGTGGTATACGGGATTCATCGAGGACAATCTCGCGTCGCTGTGCGCGCCCAGCCAGCATCCGCGCCTGTACGGTGAACCCTCGAACCCGAGCACCTCGGCCGGGCAGGTCGATCCCACCGATCCGCTCGCGATCCTGACTCATGGCAGGCGGGACATCGGCGTCATGCCGTCACCCGACGAAGCGCCGCTGCCGGAAGGTACGCACGCCATTTGCGCAGCCATTCTGGGGACGGTCGTGAGCATCGATGTTCGCGTCGGCGATTCCATCCGCCGGGGACAACAGGTCGCGGTCATGGAAGCGATGAAGATGGAGCATGTTGTCGCTTCCGATATTGCGGGCGTCGTGCGCGAGATCCGAGTCGCCTACAACCAGACCTTGCTCGAGGGTGCCGCTTTGCTGACTGTCGACGTCGCCCACGACCAACCGGATCTGGTCGCGTCCGCGCAGCCGATGGATCCGGACCATGTTCGCCCCGACTTGGCCGAGCTGCAGCAACGCCGTGCGCTGACGCTCGACGCAGCTCGACCCGATGCCGTCGAGAAGCGGCACAAGCTCGGCTTGCGCACCGCACGCGAGAACATCGCCGACCTGTGCGATCCCGGAAGCTTTCATGAGTATGGCGCTTTCGTCGTCGCTGCACAGCGCAGCCGGCGCACCATGGAGGATCTCATCGCGCGCACGCCTGCCGATGGCCTGGTGATGGGCATCGGACGCGTCAACGGCGCGCTCTTTCCCGATATCGACGCGCGTTGCGTGGCCATGTCCTATGACTACACCGTGCTCGCGGGAACGCAGGGCAGCAAGAATCACGAGAAGAAAGACCGGATGTTCGAATTGGCAGCACAATGGCGCCTGCCGGTCATCGTGTTCGCCGAAGGCGGCGGCGGACGTCCCGGCGATACCGACGTGGTCACTTCCGGCATGTTGCACATCAAGGCGTTCACTCTGCTTGCGCAGTTGAGCGGACTGGTTCCCCTGGTCAGCATCGTATCGGGACGATGCTTTGCCGGAAACGCGGTGGTCGCGGGTTGTTGCGATGTCATCATCGCCACCGAAAAGACCTCCCTCGGCATGGGCGGCCCCGCCATGATCGAAGGCGGCGGACTGGGCGTGTTCCATCCGGATGAGGTCGGTCCTACCTCCGTTCAGCGCCGTAACGGCGTGATCGACGTTGTCGTGGCCAATGAAGTCGAGGCGGTGCGGGTCGCCAAACAGTACGTCTCCTATTTTCAGGGCCCGATCAAGGAGTGGGCGTGCGCCGATCAGCGCGAGCTGCGTCAGGTGATACCGGAGAATCGCCTGCGCGTGTACGACGTGCGCCGGGTGATCGATCTGATCGCGGACCAGGGTTCCGTTCTGGAACTGCGGCGCGACTTCGGCACCAACATGGTCACCGCCTTCATTCGCATAGAAGGCCGGCCGCTGGGCCTGCTCGCGAACAATCCGATGGCGCTGGGGGGCGCGATCGACGCCAATGCCGCCGACAAGGCTGCGCGCTTTCTGCAATTGTGCGATGCCTTCGACATCCCGGTGCTGTCGCTCTGCGATACGCCGGGCAATATGGTGGGCCCCGAAGCCGAACGCACCGCCCTCGTGCGCCATTGCTGCAGGCTCTACGTGGTGGGCGCCAATCTCACCGTTCCCATTTTCTCCGTGGTGCTGCGCAAGGCCTACGGTCTGGGCGCGCAAGGGATGGTGGGCGGCAGCTTCCACCTACCCATGTTTTCGGTAGCGTGGCCCACGGGCGAGTTCGGGCCGATGAATCTGGAGGGCTCGGTCAAGCTCGGCTTCCGCAAGGAACTGGAAGCCATCACCGACCCCGCGCAACGCAAGGCCCAATTCGACGAGATGGTTGCGCAGGCCTACGAGCGCGGCAAAGCGCTCAGCACCGCGACCATGTTCGAGATCGACGGTGTCATCGATCCCGCGGACACACGTTCGTGGATCATGGCGGGGTTGCGTTCGCTGCCATCGGCCAAGCCGCGGACGGGGAAAAAGCGGGCTTGCGTGGATACGTGGTGACTCCCGTCATGCTCGGGAGCTCTGCCGACTGCTGTGCGGCGGCTGTGGGCTCGAAGAGCCGCCCCCCGAAGCGATGAGATGCGACCGCAGGCTCGGGTTGGACTCGCTCCACCCGCGTGACATTCGTGAAACTATTATTGCCGCCGGCATTCGCACCCAGTACCGTGACCTTCCCATGGATGAGACTTCAACTCGCGAGCAGGTATCGTCTGCTCTCACTCGCATGCTTGCAGCCAAAGGCATCGCGGATCCCAACGGCGCCGTGGAGGTCCGGGCGACCCGTGGTGATGGACCGAGATTGTTTCTTCTCATCGCCTCAGCCCGAGCAAACCTGAGTCTAGGTGAGGAGCTAACGAGAATCACGGGACATGGCCGCCCAGCGGTTGCTGGAGTCTGGATACTAAGCCAGGCAGAGAGCCGGGATTTGATCGGAGCCTTGGCAAACGATACACCTCCCTAGGCGCTCGGCTCGTTCGCCTTGATCACGTATTGGCGGAGCAATATGGAACTTCCCGCCGCTTGCGCCTGTGTCAAGCCGCAATCCGCTGCTCGATCATCGCGAAGCTCGCAAGCAACTCGTCGAGAGAGCCCGCGGGCAGACGCACGCCTTGGCCTTCTCGACCACGGGCTGCGGCACCGTGTTCATGTCCGGCGCCGCCACGAAGCCGGCGATGCTGGCTGCGAGCGTTGTCACCGATTTTCTCCTGCAACGGAGCCAGCCGTCTGGCGCAGGCCACCATAGGTGTGCCACGACCCGGCGACCAGCCAGCCACAGTCGACCGGAAGATTCGCACCCGTGATCGCTGCAGCATCGGGGCCCGCGAGGAAGGCCACGGCACGAGCAATCTCGGCTGGCTCGACCAAACGCCCCAGCGCGGCGTTGCGCTCGAGCGTGGAAACGTCCCGCTCGCCCTTGTCGATGGCCGCCTGCAAGGCAGGTGTCCGCGTGTACCCCGGAGACACGGCGTTCACTCGCACCTGGGCCGGCCCCCACTC
>JBGPMS010000288.1:0-7491 GCA_041487115.1 Gammaproteobacteria bacterium | reverse complement strand
GCCGACCCGCTCGACCGCAGCGTGGATGTGCAGGTGAGCCGGCTGCGGCAGCGTTTGGGCGACCACGCGCGCGAGCCGGACATCATCAAGACCGTGCGGGGCGAAGGCTACGTTCTGGCGGCCGGCGTGGAGGCGGTCTGATCGATGCGTGGCCGTTGCTACCCATGTAAGCGCATCGAGTGCCGAGAGCGGCTGCCGCACCGGCTCGAGCGGTGTGTCGGTATCTTTCGCGTCGAGAAGGCAGCGTATCAGCGCGGGTCGCTCGCTCGCGCGGACTCGCGCCTGATTCAACCATGACCCTGCTCCCCCGTACGCTGTTCGGCCGCCTGGTGCTGACTTTCGTCGGCGGGCTGGCGATCACGGTGGTGGTCACGCTGGGCGTACAGATGCCCGAGCGCGAAGCCTTCGTGTTCCGCGTCAGCACGGAGGGCGCGGCACACTGGCTGGCGGACCAGCTCAAGCTGATGGACCAGCTGCCGGCCGCCGGCCGCGAGAGCGTGGCCGAGATTACCGCGCGTCGTGCCATGCACGTCAAGATCGGCGTGGAGCCGCCTGGCACGATGGCGCCCGAACCGGGCTCCAATGCCGCCGCCTTCCGCGATCTGCTGCTCGAGGACCTGGGACGACGGTGGCCGGTGGCGGTAGACGTGGCGCAGGCGCAGCTTCCGCCGGAAGCGGGAGCTACCGGACCCCGCGATGGGTATGCCTTGAACGTGCGCGGACGTCTCTCCGACGGCACTTGGGTCGGTTTCGCGTTCCAGGAATTGCGCCGGCTGCCGCGTTGGCCCAGGCGCGGGTTGCAGAACATGCTGATCATGCTGGGCGTATTGTCGGTGCTCTCGTTCGTGGCAATGCGCTGGGTTACGCGACCCTTGCACCGGCTGGCACAGGCGGCCGAAGATCTCGGCCGCGACATCAACCGGCCGCCGCTGGCCGAGACGGGACCGCGGGAGGTGCAACGCGCCGCCCGTGCGTTCAACTCGATGCAGGATCGGCTCTCGCGCTACATCCGCACCCGCACCGGCATCCTCACCGCCATGTCGCACGACCTCAAGACCCCCATCACGCGGTTGCGCCTGCGCGCCGAGCTGCTGGAGCAGCCCGAGACCCGGGAGAAGTTCGTGCGCGACCTGGTGGAGATGGAGAACATGGTCAACTCCACGCTGGGCTACATGCGCGGGTTGGACGACCGCGAGCCGCTGCGCGCGGTCGACGTGCGCGCATTGGCCGAGGCATTGCAGGCCGACGCGGAGGAACTAGGTCAGCCTGTCCGCGTGACGGGGCGACCGATCGGACCGTTTCTCGGCAAGTCCGAAGGCCTCAAGCGCTGCCTCCAGAACCTGCTGGACAATGCCCTGCGTTATGGGTGCGACGCGGAGCTGGCGATCGAGGACAGCGCCGAGGCCTTGACGCTGATCGTGCGCGATCGCGGCCCCGGTGTCCCCGAGGACCAGCTGGAGCGGGTCTTCGAGCCCTTCTACCGGCTGGAAGCCTCACGCAACCCGAGCACCGGCGGCACGGGACTGGGCCTGTCGATCGCCCGCAACATCGCGCAGTCGATGGGCGGTGAGGTCACGCTGCGCAATCTCCCTCTCGGCGGGCTCGAGGTGAGGGTGGTGCTGCCGCGGTCGAGCGCGAGCGCTGAGGCCACGGCAGGGCCGGTGTCGGGGTCCCGGGAAGCCATGACCCGCCCGCCGGCCGTCGACGCGTCTCGCCTTTAGATCGACAACCCGGCTTCTCGGCTCACTTCGGGCTGGTATCCCCCTCGGCCGGGACCTGGCCAGGGGTTTCGGCGGGCTGAACGCCGGTCTTGTTGGTCTTGCGCAGGCGCTTCTCCTCCTGCTTCTTCTTCTTGGCCAGATCCTTCTGGCGCTTTTCGTACTGATAGTTGGGTTTGGCCAATTTGTCTCCCTCTCGGCAGGTGTTGGATCCGGAACAGCCGCGTCTCCGAACGGAAGTCCCGCCTGCGGCCCGGCCCGCATCCCGCCCGGATAGAGTGCCATTATAGAGAGTCCTTCGCCAACCTCCCGCGGTTCCCATCCCTGGGGAGGACGGCCGACCGGCGACGCCGATCGGGCGGCCCTGGGCCGTCACGCCGAGCCAGCGTCTGTCACGTCGGCGTCTGCATCAAGCTGTCGGCGATCACGCCACGATCACCTCCGCAAGACGCCGGCGGGGACTAGGCAATGCCGTGAGAATCTTCTACGACCACCCATCGACGTTCTCGACTCTCGAACCCAAGCCGGCATGCATCGCGCCTGCGCTAGGGCTTGAGATCCAGCGCACGCAAGTCCGTTTCGAGGTCGGCAAGGCACTGTTGGAATGCCAGGCTCAGGCCTTTGGCAACGCTCTCGGCACTGCGGTCCGGGATGCGCGCCGCGTGGCTATAGGCGCGTTCGAGCACGATGCGGTGCCCGGGTGCGGTGGCTTGCGTGACGTACACCTGCATGGCGAAGACGGAGCTGGGCTCGGCACTGTCGCGCAGGTCGCCGTACATCGCATTGACCAGTCCTTCCATGGCGTAGGGCGCATCCAGCGTACTCGACGGCGGCAGCGTACTGCTGAAGATGCCGCGCGCAGCCATCCACTCGGCCATGCGGGAGGTGACCATGGAGCGTGGCGCGATGAAAAACTCGTGATAGAAGTCCGAGTCGTAACGCTCTTCGTCCAGACGATACACCAATGCACTGCCCGCGAACGGCGGGGACACCTCGAAGCCATTCACCTTGATCGCAACCGGATGGGCGGGGGCTGCACCGTCCGGCAGCGCCGGCAGCTGCAGCAGGTAGTACTGCTTGACCAGTGCGGGACGGGACAGGCCGCAGGCGGACAGCAGCAGGACGCAGGCGGACACCAGCAGGACGTTGGACGCTGCTCGCAGCAAGGTAGGGCTCATGGCCGGCGCTTGTCGGGTTTGGGAGGCTCGCCGAAGATCACGCCCGAAGGATAGCGCTTGGCGCTCTCTGACACTTCACGCAGGTTGTCGGTGATCTGGCGCAGGTTGTTCAGCGTAGCGGCCACGTCGTTCTCGCGCCCCGCGACGGCGCGGTCGATGTGGGCCAGGGTCTGCTGCAACTGCGCGAGGCTCTTGCGGAGCTCCTCCGACTCAGCGAATTGCCGGATGCGCGCAGCCGCCACGGCGGCGTCGCGCGACGCACCGGCGATGTCGCGCGGGGCCTCGTCCCATGCCTTGTTGGCCAGGATCTTCTCTAGCCGCTGGGTGACCTGGCGCAGGTCGCTGATCAAGCTGGAGGCCTCCTTCGAGATGTGCCCCACCTGCAGCTCGTTCGCCTTCTTCTCGAGCGTGACCGCAAGCGCATTCACGTTCGTCACGAACCCTTCGATGTCGACGCTGGTGAGACGCCGCACCAGATCCTCGGCGCCGCTGACGATCTTGTTCACGGTGCTGCGCGCTGACGGGACGTACAGATGCTCGGGAGTCCAGTCGAACGCGAGCGGCGGGTTGGCCACCGGGTCGGCGTAGTCCAGTTCGAGGTAGGCGAGGCCGGTCACGCCCTGGGGAACCTGGCGGACGCGCAGGCCTTTCTCCACCTCGCCCCGGATCACGCGGATCAGCTCGTCCGGGTTGAGCCCGCCTGCTCCGATCAGCTCGGGACGGATGACGAACTCTACCAGGACGTAGGGCTTGCGCTCGATCGGCGGGCGGTCGACCTGATAGCGCATATAGGTGAAAGTCAGCCGCCTGATGCTGCCCACCACGACGCCGCGCAACAGCACTTTGGATCCCACCTCCAGGCCCTGCACCGATTCGTCGAAGTAGCTCTCCAGCGCGATTTCCTTGCGGAACAGGTTGCCCGCTCCCAGGACGATGATGAGAGCGATGAGCGCGCCGCTCGCCAGCAGAATGAAAGTCCCGAGCCGGAAATAGAGCTGCTTGCGGGTCATGCGCGGATCTCGCGGTCAGGCCTCACGCCGCCTCCACGGCGGTGGGTTCGCGATTGAAGAACTGACGGACCAAGGGATTGTCGCTGTGGTCCCGCAGCTCTGGCGGAGGCCCCTCGGCCACGATGCCACGCGCGCGGCGGTCGACCATGATCACGCGGTTGGCGATCGTGAAGATGCTCGGCAGATCATGGGTCACCGCCACGAATGTAATGCCCAGGGCACGCTTCAGCCGCAGGATGAGCTGGTCGAGGTCGGCCGAGGTGACGGGGTCGAGTCCCGCGGACGGCTCGTCCAGGAACAGGATCGCCGGGTCGAGCGCCATGGCGCGCGCCATCGCCGCGCGCTTCTGCATCCCGCCGCTTACTTCCGAGGGCAGGCTGTCGGCGAAGTCCTTCAGCCCCACCAGGTCCAGCTTCATGCGTGCGATCAGCTCCATCGCTTGGTCCGGCAACTCGGTGTATTCCTCCAGCGGCAGGCGCACGTTCTCCGCCAGTGTCATGGAGCCGAACAGTGCGCCGCTCTGGTACGTTACCCCGATCCGGCGCAGCGCAGCGAGCCGCGCCGACCCCTGGGCGGTCACGATGTCCTTGTCCTCCAGCCAGATGTGCCCGCGCATCGGCGGGTACAGTCCGATCATGTGCTTGAGCAACGTGCTCTTGCCGCTGCCCGACGCGCCCAGGATGACGAACACTTCGCCGGCCTGCACCTGGAAGCTCAGGTCTTGCAGCAGCGGGGAGCGCCCGTACCCGATGGTCAGATGCTCGACGCGGATGATGGGCTCGCCCATGGACGTACGGTGTCAGATGTCGAGGACATGGAACAGCACGGCGAACAGGCCGTCGGTTGCCACGATCAGGATGATGCCACCGACGACAGCGCGCGTGGTGGATTCCCCCACGGCACTGGGCCCCTGCCCGGTCCTCAGGCCATGCAGGCAGCCCACTCCCGCAACCAGCAGCCCGAACACGAAGGCTTTGGCCACTCCGCCGAACAGGTCGCCTACGCTCGCCGCGCTCTGTACCTGGTGGAAGTAGGTCACGGCGGGAACGTTGAAGGTTCTCATCACCAGAGCGCCGCCTACCAGCCCCATCAGATCTGCCAGCACCGTCAACAAAGGGGACAGCAGAAAGCCGGCCAGCAGCCGCGGCACCACCAAAAAGCGAACCGGGTCCAGACCCATGGTGATCAGCGCGTCGATCTCCTCGTTCACTTTCATGGTGCCGATCTCGGCGGCGAAGGCCGAGCCCGAGCGGCCGGCGAGGACGATCGCGGTCATCAACGGGCCCAGTTCGCGCAACAGCGACAGCGCTACCAGGTTGGCCACGAAGATCTCGGCGCCGAACTGGCGCATGGCCACGGCCGACTGAAACGCCAGGATCACGCCCATCAAGAAGCCGACCAGCAGCACGATCGGGACCGCGTCGACGCCCACGCGCTGGGCCACTGCGAGGGCGTCGGGCCAGCGCAGCCGCAGCGGGTTGGCGAACGTTGCAGCCAGCGCGATCGCAGACTCGCCGACGAAAGCGATGCGCTCGTATGCGTCGCGCAGGAAGCGTGCCGCTGCTTTGCCGATCCGCTCGGTCACGCTGACGCGCTCGGGCTGCGCCTCGGGCTTAACAGTGAAACGCTGGGGGTCGAACTGCTCGAACAGCCGCTGGTACGGCTCAGGCAGGCCGGCTACCGTCACCTCGGCGCCGGCGGAACGGGGCTGGCGCAACAGCTCGACCAGCAGCGCAATACCGGCGCCATCGCAGTACTCTACCCGCGAGGCATCAATGACTACGGAAAGCGAAGGCCGGGAGCGAAGCGAGGCCAGCGCGACAGCCCATAGCGGGCCGACGGAATAGGCGTCGAGCCGCCCGGATAGTCGCAAGACAGCGGCATTGCCCTGTGGCGGTCCCGGCTCGAGAACGGCGGTAGCGGCGGCGTGCGAGCGCATGGAATGGTCCCGCAGAGTGTACAGCGGATCGCCCGCCACTGCCGCCGCATTGACGGCCCCCGCTTGCATCGGACACTATGACGACAGGGGTGCTGACGCCACCCCAGTGGGCTGCCCCATGCGCAACCCCATGGCGCAACCCCATGGCACGACCTGATTGATTGCGTGACCCGATTGCCACCCGACTCCGTTACCCGACGCCGATGAGCCCTCTTGACCGACCCGCGCCGCCCGATACATCGGAGTCGCGCCCACGTTCCCAGCGAGTGTTGTTCTTCACGCTCATCGTGCTGCTGCTGGTGGTGCTGGCGTTGGTGCTGGCGGTGTTCTGGCCGTTCCTCATCATCCTCGGCTTGGCCACCGCCATGGCGATCCTGCTCAAGCCGATGCATGCCCGCATGACGGGCTGGATGCGCGGCAGGCCCTCGCTGTCGGCACTGTCGATCGTGCTGGCCGTCACCGTGGTGATCCTGATTCCGGTACTGGGCGTGCTGGCCACCATTGCCAGCCAGGCTCTCAACTTTTACCAATGGGTGATGCCCCGGCTCACCAGCGGTGAACTGGAGGCCTGGTGGAAAGCTCACCTGCAGGCGCACCTGCCATGGGTCGCCAGGCTCCAGGAGATCGGGGAAGGCCGCGTCGCCGACTTTGTCGCCGCGGCGCTGGCGCGGCTCGCAAGCGCGGCCAACTACCTGCTGCAAGGCGCGGTGGCGGGGCTGACGGCCGCCGCGTTAGAGCTCACGCTGCTGCTGATCATGCTGTACTTCTTCCTGCGCGACGGCGAGCAGTTCCGCGCCCAGATCCGGCGCGTGTCGCCGCTTTCACGCGCGCAGGCCGATCAGATGATGGATCAAATCGCGCGCACCATGCAGGGGGTGCTCGCCTCGCTGCTGTTCGTGCCGCTGGTGCAGGGAGCGCTGGCAACGCTCGGCTATTGGGTTCTAGGCGTGCCCAGCGCCCTGCTCTGGGGCGGGCTGACGACCCTGGTGGCGTTCATCCCGCTGATCGGTACGCCGCTGGTGTGGGTGCCGATCTGCGCTTACCTGGCGCTCAACGACCAGGTGTGGCAAGCAGCGGTGCTGGCCGTGTACGGGACGGTGATCGTCAGTTCGATCGACAACGTGATCCGCCCCTGGATACTGCAAGGTTCCACCAATATCCATCCCCTGTGGAGCTTTCTCGCCCTGCTCGGGGGACTGATCACGTTCGGCGCGCTGGGACTTCTGGTCGGGCCGCTGATCCTTTCGCTCGGCGTGTCGGCGCTGCACATCTACGAAGTCGATGTGTTGCGTGGTGGCACGTTGCCGGACCAGCCGAATGCCGCAGCGGCTCCGCCTACCGTTGGCTCCGCCAGCCCCGAGGCCTGATCGGTCGAGCCAGGACAAATCACTCCCTCATCTCGGTCGCAGGTTACTGCGCTACCCCCAGAGACAGTCGACCGAGCGCAAAGGTTGCGTTCCGATCACAGCGCCGCTCGCAAGCTCCCCCGCGAGGCACTTACTTCAGCGCGAGAACGGTGCATCCGGTGGGAAAGGGCACGGTCCTGGTGCGCCTCTGACCCCCTGGAAATCTTGGATACAGGATAGCGCCACCATCTTTCGTTGGAGTAGCAAGGAGTTGGGGTCATACCGGGCAACGCGTACGCT
>JBGPMS010000287.1:0-7582 GCA_041487115.1 Gammaproteobacteria bacterium | reverse complement strand
CGCCCCTTCCGAGTGTGCGCTCGAGGCCGAGTCGCTGGTCACGTTGCCGATCCGATTCGAGCTTCGCCGCGCCCCGCGCTGACGAGGAACCGGGGTCCTGTTCCTCCGCGCGTTCCGCTGCAAACCACCCCGTCGCCTTCGGCGCCACCCCTCCTTAGGAAGGAGGGGAGAACTAATACCTCCCCTCCTGCCAGAGGAGGGGTGCCTGCATAGCAGGCGGGGTGGTGGGAGCCCGCCCGAGCGACCTCCGCGTCGGAATGCGACAATAGTGGATGTCCAGCTGCCCCCGAAGGCAGGACCTGAAGCGAGGAGACGTAGAAATGACCACCGAGCAGCATTCCAACTACATCAACGGCCAGTGGGTGCCCGGCGCCAGTTGGTCGAAGAACATCAATCCCTCCGACCTGAGCGACGTGGTGGGCGAGTATGCGCAGGCAGACGCGGCTCAGACCGAACAGGCCATCGCCGCGGCGCGTGCGGCTTTCCCGGCGTGGGCCACGTTCAACGTGCAGGCGCGTGCCGATATGCTGGACAAGATCGGCAACGAGATCATCGCGCGCAAGGACGAACTGGGGACGCTGCTGTCACGCGAGGAAGGCAAGACGCTGCCCGAGGGCGTAGGCGAGGTGGTGCGCGCCGGCAACGTGTTCAAGTTCTTCGCCGGCGAGGTCTTGCGCCGCGTGGGCGAGCTGGTGCCCTCGGTGCGCGCTGGTGTCGACGTGGAAATCACGCGTGAACCCATGGGCGTGGTGGGGATCATCTCACCGTGGAACTTCCCGTCCGCGATCCCCGCCTGGAAGGTGGCGCCGGCACTGGCTTACGGCAACTGCGTCGTGTTCAAACCCGCCGACCTGGTGCCGGGCTCGTCCTGGGCCATGGCCGAAATCATCGCGCGGGCCGGTGTTCCCGCCGGTGCGTTCAACCTCGTGATGGGACGCGGCAGCGTGGTGGGGGAGGCCTTGGTCAACGACGCGCGTGTGGATGCGATCAGCTTCACCGGGTCGGTGGAAACCGGGCGCAAGATCGCGCAGAAAGCGGTGGCCCGCATGGCCAAGTTTCAGCTCGAGATGGGCGGCAAGAACCCGCTCGTCGTCCTGGACGACGCCGACCTCAAGACCGCGGTCGAGTCCGCCGTCAACGGTGCCTTCTTCTCCACCGGACAACGCTGCACCGCGTCCTCGCGCCTGATCGTGACCAAGGGCATCCACAACAAGTTCGTGGAGGCGCTCACCGAGCGGCTCAAGGGCCTGGTGGTGGACAACGCGCTCAAGCCCGGCACCCAGATCGGCCCGGTGGTCGACAAGAACCAGCTCAACCAGGACCTGTTCTACATCGAGGAAGGCAAGAAGGAAGGTGCCAAGCTTGCGTACGGCGGGAACCTGCTCAAGCGCGAAAAGGAGGGCTTCTATCTCGAGCCGGCGCTCTTCACCGATACCAGCAACGGCATGCGCATCAACCGCGAGGAGGTCTTCGGCCCGGTTGCCACGGTGCTGGCGGCGAAGGACTACGACGAAGCGCTGAGCCTGGCCAACGACACTCCGTTCGGGCTGTCGGCCGGCATCGTCACCGGCTCGCTCAAGCACGCGGCACATTTCCGCCGCAACAGCCAGGCCGGGATGGTCATGGTGAACCTGCCCACCGCGGGCGTGGACTATCACGTGCCCTTCGGCGGCCGCAAAGGCTCGAGCTACGGCCCGCGCGAGCAGGGGCGCTACGCAGTGGAGTTCTTCACCATGGTAAAGACCGCCTACGTCGCCGCTCTGGTTTAGTACAGGCCGCACGGGCTACGCCCGGCGGGAGACGAGACGACGGGCGTGACCGAAGGCTTGTTCCTGCTGGGCGCCGTCGCGCTCGTGGTGGTGAACGGTTTCTTCGTCGCCGCCGAGTTCGCCCTCGTCAAGTTGCGCCAGACGCGCGTAAAGGGCATCGAGCGTCGCTTCGGGCTGCGCGGGCGCCTGCTGGCGCGCGTGCATGGGAACCTCGACGCCTACCTGTCCGCCTGCCAGCTCGGCATCACGTTGGCGTCCATCGGCCTGGGCTGGATCGGTGAGCCCGCGGTGGCGCGGCTGGTGGAGCCGGCGCTCGCGGCAATGAGCGTCACTTCACCGAAGGTCGTCCATGGCACCAGCTTCCTGGTCGCCTTTTCCCTGATCGCCTACCTGCACATCGTCGTCGGCGAGATGGCGCCCAAGTCGATGGCGTTGCGGCGTGCCGAAGGCATCGCGCTATGGGCCGCGCCGCCGCTGTATGTCTTCTACTGGAGCATGTGGCCCGCGATCTGGGTGCTGAACCGCAGCGCCAACTGGATCCTGCACGCGGTCGGGCTATCCTCGGCGCAAAGCCCGGATTCGACCTACACCACCGACGAGCTGAAGTTGATCCTGCGCTCTTCGAGCGGCCCCAGCCGCCTGTCGCAGGACGAGCTGCGCATCCTCGCCCACGCGCTCGACTTCAGTACGTTGACCGTGGCGGAGCTCAAGCGCCCGGTGGGCGAGATGGTGAGCCTGTACGCCGACCGCAGCCTGGAGGAGAACCTCGAGACGATCCGCACCCACCGCTACACCCGCTATCCGCTCTTCTCGCGCAGCAGCGGCGACGTCGTGGGACTCATCCACGTCAAGGACCTGCTGACCCGCCTGCGTCCCGACGGCGTCGCACTCGATCTGAAGAAGCTCGCGCGCGCGCCGTTCCGCGTAGCGGAAAGCATGCCGGCCATGCAGTTGTTCCGGCGCTTTCGCGAAGGCTATCCGCACCTTGCCATCGTCCTGGATGGGGGCGGACACGTGTCCGGCTTCATCACGCTCGACAATCTGCTGAGCGTGCTGGTGGGCGAGATCAGCGACGAGTTCCGCCAGAGCCAGAGCGACTGGATCCAGCAGGAGGACGGCACGCTGCTCGGCAAGGCAAGCCTGTCGGTATTCTCCCTGGAGCGCGCACTGGGCATCGACATCGAGGACCACGACGTGGACACCATAGGCGGGTTGATCCACTGGAAGCTCGAGCGTTTGCCGGAGGAGGGCGAGCGCGTGGACTTCGGCCGCTTTTCCATCGTCGTCAGGAAGATGCGCGGTCCGCGCATCCAGCTGGTCAAGGTCATTCCGGTCGGCGGCACCGAAAGCGCGCCGGCGCCGGAGACGGCCGCTAGATAGGCGAAAGCCCTCATCCCGCGGCGATGAACCGCTGCATCCCTGATAGAATCCGCCGGCTCCGCTTTCCTTCAACCTCGAGACACGACTCGAATGACAAACACGCTGTTCACGCCGTTTCAATTGCGCGGGCTGACCTTGCCCAACCGCCTCGCGGTGTCGCCCATGTGCCAGTACATGTCCGAGCAGGGCTCGGCCAGCGACTGGCATCTGATGCACCTGGGCCAGTTCGCCATGGGTGCGGCCGGCCTGGTGATGACCGAGGCGACTCATGTTTCGGCGGTGGGGCGCATCAGCCACCGCTGCCTGGGCCTGTACAGCGACGAGAACGAGGCCACGCTCAAGCGCGTGATCGACTTCTGCCGCCGCTACGGTGTGGCGAAGCTCGGCATCCAGCTCGCCCACGCCGGCCGCAAGGGCTCCGCGCAGCCGCCGGCGCAGGGAGGCAAGCCGCTCGCACCAGATGAAAACCCTTGGCTGACGCTGGCGCCATCTGCATTGCCGTTCGGCCCGGGCTGGCACACCCCTGCTGCTCTCACGCGCGACGGCCTGAGCGAAGTCAAGGAACAGTTCGTCGATGCAACTCGGCGCGCGGCGCGCATCGGCTTCGACCTGGTAGAGCTGCACGGCGGGCACGGCTACTTGTTACACGAGTTCCTCTCGCCGCTTTCCAACCAGCGCGACGACGAGTATGGCGGGAGCACGCGGAATCGCATCCGCTTCCCGCTCGAAGTGTTCGAGGCGGTGCGTGCAGTATGGCCGGCCGACCGGCCGCTCGGCATGCGTGTATCCGCCACCGATTGGGTCGAGGGCGGCTGGACACCGGAAGAGACCGTGACCTTGGCCAAGGAGTTGAAGGCCCTGGGCTGCGATTTCATGGACGTGACCTCCGGCCAGGTGGATCCGCGCCAGAAGATACCCTTCGGCCCGGCCTACAATCTGCCGTTCGCGGACAAGGTCAAGAAGGAATCCGGCCTGGCCGTGATGGCGGTGGGCATGATCACCCGCGCCGCGCAGGCGGAGGAAATCGTGGCGAGCGGCCGCGCCGACCTGGTGGCGCTTGCACGCGCCATCATGGACGACCCGCGCTTTGCCTGGCACGCCGCGCGCGAGCTGGGTGCCGAGGCGCCCTATTCGCCGAACTATATGCGCTGCCATCCCTCTCAGTGGAAGCCGTGACGTCTGGCCGTTCCGGGTAAAGCGAGTATCCGGCGACCCTCTCCCGGCATTAGAATCGGCGTATACCCTCCGCGCAACGGCAACGGGAGGACCGCGCATGACCGTCAGCTACCTTGCCCAGGGCCGCTTCTCGAAGCCCTATCTCCTCATCTGGCATCCGGGGCAGCACGTCGGCGCCTGGTACGACCGCAGGCTGCGGCTGCGGGCGCTGGACGTGAGCGCAGATCTGCTCGAGTTCGCGCGTGCCAGCTCGCGGCTGGTGCACCCGTGGAACGACTTGAGCGACATCGAGCTGCCGGGGTGGGCGGAGCATGCCGCGCTGGACGACTGCGTCTGCTTCTGGCTGTATGACGACAGTTCCTCCGCCGACGACCTGGCGCGGATTCCCGGTGGCTGACTCCGCGGGCGCGGCAGGGCTCGCGCTGCCGGACAATGGCCCTCGGCGCGAGGGTTGCTACCTCACTGCCGAAAGCGGCTCGAACCCTGGCCTATGCGCGAGATGGGTGTTCTGACATGAACGACAAGGCCCTCGACACTCCGCTCCCCGGGTTCTCCGAGGCGGGTCCCGATCCCTTGCGGCAAGTGGAACAGGCGGGCTTCTGGCTCGAGGCCTACCGGCAAGGGGTCAAGGCCGACCCGCTGCGCGTGTACCAGGTGGTCGACCGGCTGGACCACCTGGTGCAATGGCACCGCCTCGAGCTGACCCGCGAGTATCTCGGGGCGGGGGGGCGCCAGTCGACCTACCGCGAACAGCGGATCTGGACCGCCATCGTTCACCTCGCGCGCGAGCTGGCGGCCGGCTACGAGACGTCGCTGCAACTGTTCGAGGCCGGCGAGCCCAACGCGGATGCAGTGGTTCCGCTGGTGCCTACGATCACGGCCCGCGCGATGCGGGCGCTCACCCTGGTGCTGCGCTGGACCTTGCTGCGCTACGCCGCGGTCGAGCCGGCGTTCTGGAGCCGGATGGGCGCGCTCTACGCCTACGCGGAGCGGGAGCGGTTTTTGAGCCAGCAGTTCAAGATCTACTCTGCCATGGCCGGCGACTCCACCGTGCGGCGCGAGTACCTGCGCGCGCTCGTACTGGCGGTGTCCGGCACCGAGAACCTGCTGCCCGCCAGCCAAGTAGTGGCCGATCGCGTGATCGCCACCGTCGCCGAGTTCTTCCTGTTGCACCGCCGGCCTGCCGCCGGCTGCCACTTCGCCGTCGACCTGCTCGCGAGCCGGCCACCTTATCGGGTAGGAGACGGTATGGCGCCGGCGCGGACCGTGCGCTTCTTCGGGCCTGGGGATGCAGCCATGACGGTCGAGCGGCTAGTCCAGCGCACCTCGGAAACCGGCCGCGTGCCGGCAGAACTGAACCTGGTCGGCGAGTTCCACGCCAGCATGGTGCTGGAGGTGCTGCAGCACCTCTCACGCCAGTGGGACGCCAGCCCGCCGTCGCGTTCCGAGCTGCGACAGCGTGTGCTGTCCACGCTCAACGTGGCACACGGCTTCGAAGACGTGCGGCGCGCCCTGTCCGCCGAGCGGGATGGCTTCGAACTGGACGAGATCACCGAAGCCTGGACGGTGGAGGACGAGAGCAGCGGCGGATTCGGCGCGGCGCTTCCGGCGCGCGACGGCGACTGGCTCGCGATCGGTATGTTGATCGCCGCCAAGCCCACGTGGCCCGCGTCGTGGAGTCTGGGTGTCATCCGGCGGCTGTCCGCGGACGAGGCGGGACGGCGCGCAGTCGGCGTACAGATACTGGGACGGGGCGGCGTTTCGGTCGAGCTGTTGCCGCTGCCGACCGGTAAGGCGAACTGGCCGAATCTCGGTATCCTGCTGCCGTCCGACACGCAGACCAGCGTGCCCGGCGGAGAAGTGACGTTGGTTCTGGCGCGCGGTACCCTCTCCTGGAGTCTCTCCTACGCCATGCGCGTCCACGAGCGCAGCTACTCGGTCAACCCGCGCCGCATCGTAGAGAGCGGCGACGACTTCGAGGTGGTGAGCTTCGCGATCCAGCCGGCGTGAAGCGCCGATCGCGAAATTCGAAATCCGGAGCACGAAATCCAAATCAGCCGCTATCACCCCGAACATGGCCGCAACCACCCTGAACCCTGACGCGCTTACCGCGTTCGTTGCGAAGAAGTGGGACGAAGAGATCGTCCCCGCCCTGGTGCGCTACGTCCGCATCCCGTGCAAGTCACCCCACTTCGACCCACAGTGGGAAGCCAACGGCCACATCGAGGCCGCGGTCGAGCTGGCGGAAGCCTGGTGCCGCGCGCAGAACGTTTCCGGTATTCGGCTCGAGGTGGCGCGGCTGCCCGGGCGCACGCCGCTGCTGTTCTTCGAGATCCCTGGCGACAGCGATCGCACCGTGCTGCTCTACGGCCACCTGGACAAGCAGCCGGAAATGGTGGGTTGGCGCGACGGCCATGGGCCCTGGGACCCCGTCATCGTGGATGGTCTGCTGTATGGCCGTGGCGGGGCCGACGACGGCTATGCGGTGTTCGCCGCGCTCACCGCGATCCTCGGCCTGCACCGGCAGGGCATCCCGCACGCGCGCTGCGTGGGCATGATCGAATGCTGCGAGGAGAGCGGCAGCTACGACCTGCCGGCCTACCTGGAAGCGCTCGGTGTACGGGTCGGCAAAGTCGACCTCGTGATCGGCCTCGATTCGGGCTGCGGCAACTACGATCAGTTGTGGGTGACGACGTCGCTGCGCGGGCTGGCCGCCGGCACGCTCATGGTCGAAGTGCTCACCGAGGGTGTGCACTCCGGAGATGCCAGCGGCGTAGTGCCGTCGTCGTTTCGCATCGCGCGCCGGTTGCTCGATCGCATCGAGGACTCGAACAGCGGACGGATTCTTCCTGCCGAGTTCCATTGTCCGATCCCGCCGGAGCGCATCGAGCAGGCAGGACAGGCCGGCGCGATTCTGGGCGACACGATGTGGACCAAGTTCCCCTTCGCCGGTGGCACGCGGCCGATGGTCAACGATCCCGCCGAGGCGGTGCTCAATCGGACCTGGCGGCCGTTTCTGTCGGTGGTCGGTGCCGGCGGGCTCCCGGCGATCAAGGACGCGGGCAACGTGCTGCGGCCGAAGACGGGGCTGAAGTTATCGTTACGCCTTCCGCCATTGGTGGATGGACAGCAGGCAACCCGCGATCTCAAGCGCATCCTGGAGGCTGAGCCGCCGCACGGCGCCAGGGTCACCTTCGAGGCGGACCAGGGCGCGTCCGGATGGAGCGCGCCACCGACCGCGGCGTGGCTGAAGGATG
>JBGPMS010000286.1:0-7588 GCA_041487115.1 Gammaproteobacteria bacterium | reverse complement strand
CGGGCCGCGCGATCTCTACGACGGCGATCTGGCGCGGGCGATGGTGCGCGAGGTGCAGGAGGCGGGCGGTGCGCTCTCGGCGCACGATCTGGCCAGCTATCGCGCGCGGCCGCTCGAGCCGCTGACTATCGAGTACCGCGGAGCGCAGATCCACGCGACACCCGAGCTGACGGCCGGGCCGACACTCGCGTATGCGTTACGCCGGCTGGAGAGCCGGCTCGTCCCCGCCGTCAAGCCGCACCACAGCGCCTACATCGCTTACGCCGAGTGCTTGCAGGAGGCCTATGCCTATCGCCTCACGCGCATGGGCGACGTCGATGGTGGCCGTGCGCCCGGCTGCACCTCTCACTTCTGCGTGGTCGACCGTCAAGGCAACATGGCGGCGGTGACCCAGACTCTGCTGTCGATCTTCGGCTCGCGCTTCACGTTGCCCGACAGCGGCGTGCTGATGAACAACGGGATCATGTGGTTCGATCCCGAGCCGGGCAAGCCCAACTCGCTCGGTCCGGGCAAGAGATGTCTCACCAACTACTGCCCGATCATCGGCGAGCGCGACGACGTGCGCTTCGCGCTAGGGGCGTCGGGCGGCCGGCGTATCCTTCCCGCGGTGATGCAACTGGCGTCATTCCTGGTGGACTATCGCAAGACGCTGGACGAGGCAATCCACCTGCCTCGCATCGACGCGAGCGAAGGGGAGCTGGTCATCGGTGACGAGTTGCTGGACGCGGAAAGCCACGCCGCCCTTGCGGCGCGTTTTCCGTACGTGCGGATGCGGCGCCAGACGTTGCCGTTCAAGTTCGCGTGTCCCAGCGCGGTCCTGCGCACCGGGAGCACGAACTGGGGCGCTACGGAGATCGGCGCGCCCTGGGCCGATGCGGTATGCGCGGCTTGACGGACTGACCCAAAGCCGAGCTCACGCCGACAGTCGACATGCTCGCGGGGCCGCCTTCAGGCGGATAGGCCCAAGGCACTGTGCCCGCGCAAACGCGGACCTGCGGTTCACGCGAGGCAGGTCCGCAATCAGTTAGACGGCCGCCGCCCCTTCTGGCGCCGGGCGTGCGCTTTCAGTGCCCCGTCGCTGCCAGCCAGCCGCCGATCTTGCCTTCGTAACGGCCTCCCTTGGCCCTCCACTCGTGTTTCGGCTCTTGCGCTGAGAATGTTGACAGATCGCCGCCCCGCCCGGCATCCTTCGCGTATGCATGCCGCAGGGATACCGTCTCGCGCCGCAGCCCGACGCCGGTCGATCGACGGCGCCACGCCGTGCGCCCGACGACGACGCTGATCCCCGCCTACTCAGCATTGTCCGCAAGCCACAGGCGCACCCTGTGGCCTGTTTCGCTTTCACCGGAGCAGCGCTATGAATCTCGACGAGCACCCGTTGCATGCGTTGATGGAAATCACGGCACGCCCGGACGTCGTGTTCGTCCGTGGTGAGGGCGCGTGGCTGTGGGACCACACCGGCCGCAAGTACCTCGACTTCGTGCAGGGCTGGGCGGTCAATTGCCTCGGGCATTCTCCGGCTGCGGTGGTCGAGGCGCTGACGCGGCAGGCGCGCACGCTCATCACGCCCAGCCCGGCGTTCTACAACGAGCCCAGCATCCGGCTCGCCAAGGCGCTTACGGAACACAGTTGCTGCGACCGCGTGTTCTTCGCCAACACCGGTGCCGAGGCCAACGAGGGCGCGATCAAGCTGGCGCGCAAGTACGGCGCGCGGCACAAGGGCGGCGCCTACGAGATCGTCACGTTCCAGGGCGCCTTTCACGGCCGCACGCTGGCCACGATGTCGGCGTCGGGCAAGCCCAACTTCGAACCGCTGTTCGAGCCCAAGGTGCCCGGTTTCCCCAAGGCTCAGCTCAACGACCTCGCTTCGGTCGAACGGCTGATCACGGACAAGACCGTGGCGGTGATGCTCGAGCCGATACAGGGTGAGGCCGGCGTGTTCTCCGCCACCGACACCTTCCTGCGCGAGCTGCGGGACCTTACCGCCCGGCGGGGGTTGCTGCTGATCCTGGACGAGGTCCAGACCGGCATGGGACGCACGGGGCGGCTGTTCGGTTACCAGCATGCCGGCATCGAGCCGGACATCATGACCTTGGGCAAGGGCATCGGTGCCGGTGTGCCGCTCGCGGCGTTGCTTGCGAAAGAGACGGTGTGTTGCTTCGAGCATGGCGACCAGGGCGGTACGTACAACGGCAACCCGTTGATGTGCGCAGCCGGCCTGGCGGTCCTGGAAGCCGTCTCCGCCCCGGCGTTCCTGGATGCCGTCGTGAACACGGGCGCCTATCTTGCAGGTCGGCTCGAGCGGCTGTCCGCCGAGCGCCGGCTGGGTGAGGTGCGCGGTCGCGGCCTGCTGCTCGCTCTGGACCTCGGCCAGCCGATCGGGAACGACGTGGTGCAGCTGGCCCGGGAGGCCGGGCTGCTGATCAACTCGCCGCGGCCCGACGCGCTGCGGTTCATGCCTGCGCTGAACGTCACGCGCGAGGAAGTGGACAGGATGATCGCTGTCCTCGACTCGGTCCTGGGGAGCCGCGGTCTGTCGGGCTGAGAATTGCATGAATCGCAGCGCTCTTCAGGTGCGGCCCCGGAACCTGGCAAAGGCGCTGATCGCCACCAAAGCGTTCACTGTCGCCGCCAGCTGTATCACCTGTTTGAGGGTCAGAAAATTGAAGGCGAAGAAGCCCACGCCGAGACAACCGATGGCGGCACCCAGCGTGTTCACGAAATAGAGCTGCCCGGTCGAGATCCCCACACCGCCGTGCGTCCGTACGAAATGGGCGATCAGCATCGGCAGCGTCGCGCCCATCAGACAGGTTGGAAGCAGCAGCAGCACGAAAGTCGCTGCGCCGGTGAGGGCTCTCCCCGCCTGGATGAAGAGGTCCGCCACGCCGGTAATCAGGTACGGGCTCAGTACACAGGGGAATTCGCGCCCGTATTTGTATTCCGGGATCAGATTCCAGTCGGTGATGATTTCCGGATCGCGGTCCATCGCGATTCGATCCTGACGGGAACTGACGAACGGCTCGGCAAGCGTCTGGTGGATGAACTCCCGATCTTCGGCTGAGGCCGGATCGAAGGTCTGTCTGCCGTCGAGCGCGATACGATACAACTGCGCCTCACCGCCGGCGATACCGGAACGAAAATTGTGATCGCTGGCCACGACGAAGCTGGCATAGCGGAACGCGTAGGGGAAGGCCTCTTCCGCGGTCCGCAGCACGTCCGGCGATCCTGTCGCGTTGTACGTGATTACGCCCCCCGGCTCGAGATGGGCCCGGATCAACGACAGGTACTCGCGCGACAGGAGATTGGTGATGTAGGCGCGCCAATGCAGTGTGGTGTTCATCACGATCAAGTCGTAGCGCCGGTCAGGGTGACGACGGAGCCAGCGCCTGCCGTCGTCGATGTAGAGCGAAAGCCGGGGATCGGCCAGGAATGGCGAGATGTGCGGATAGTCCCGGATCAGCTCGAGATAACCGGGGTTGATCTCGACCGCATCGATCCGCTCGATCCCGGGAAATCCCGTCAGGATCCGCGCCCAGGCGCCGGTGCTGAGCCCGATGATCAGGACATCCTTCGGCTCCGGCTTCAGCGCGGCCAGCACGAAGACCCGCTGCAGGCCATTGGAATTGACGCGCGGATCGATGTTCGCGGTGCCGTCGTACACGTTGCCGCCGTAGATGTAGTCCCCGCCTTGCTTCGAGCGTACTGCGTGGATGACGCCGGACTTGTTCTCGATCACGCGCTGCACGGGCCGGTTTCCGTAGCGAAACGCCAGCCGGGCGGTGAGGTCGTCCTCGCGCCACAACAGTCCCGCCAGCAGTGTCCGCAAGGCCCGCACCGCGACGGCTATGACGGCGAGAAAGGCCAACGCCGCCGGCGACCACATCCCGCGCAGGAATTCGCTCGCCTCCGCCCAGTCGGTGTCGTGGATGATCGCGAACACGTGCGGGAGCAACGGAGTCCGATAGGCCGCCAGCAGGTGCAGTTCCAGCGGCACCGCGAGCAGAAACGGCGCTGCCAGCGCGCAGGCGAGGAACAGCCGCTTGCAGCACGCTACCCACAGCACCCAGAGCGCGATGGCGATCCCGAGCGCCTGTGCCGGCTCCGTCGTCGGGCGCCCCGCAACATGAACAGCGCCAGCACGTTGGGGCTCAGCAGCAAGACGCTGAAGGCGAGGAACGCCGCAAGCCCCGGAAGCCGCCTCCGGCTGCCGCCGTCGCCATCCTCGGCACTGGGTGGCAGCGGTGCAGTCATCGAGTCGGGGGCGGCTGCGTGGGAGCGTGGCGCGACCATCGAAGTTCAAGCGCGCATGCCCGCCTGGCACAGCGCGCGGGCCTCTGGGGCGGGGCAGGCGGTGGCGGTGCGGCGGGCAGCCATAATGGCGGGGCGCGTTGCAAAAGATGGGCCAAGTCGTGGTAGCCCTAGCCACGAAATCGTTACAGTCCGCTAGCTCAGTCTATGCGCCACGAACCGCCCGCCGCCCAGCTTCCCTGCGCTGAACAGACCGACGAAGAAAGCGTAGGTATCGTCCCACCTGCGGAAGTGGTCAGTCCCGAACTTGCTCACGGTCTCGTCTTTCAGGCTGCGATACATGGCGAGCCGCTGGACGAGAATCTGTGCCCAATAGGCGCTGAGGTCGTCCCGTTCCACAACCGGGCAGCCGCAGTCCGTCAGCAGTTTCGCATAGCCGTCCAGCGTCTCCAGCGTGGGGAACGCCATGTCCCGCCGCAGGCGCTCCATCTCCGCCGGCCGCAGCGGCTCGCGCGCGAGGATGTCGGTGAATGCAATCGTACCGCCCGGCTTGACCACGCGGGCACACTCCGCGATCAGCCGCGCCTTGTCCGGAACGTGACACCAGGCCTCCTGGCCGATCACGACGTCGAAGCTGGCGTCGCCGAAGGGCATGTCGAGCGCATTGCCGAGCCGGAAATCCACCAGATGTTCGAGCCGGACCCATTGCGTCAAGCGGGTCGCGCTGCGATAGCGGCTCTCGGTCAAGTCCAGGCCGGTAACACGACAGCCGAGCCGATTCGCAAGATAACGGGCCGGGCCGCCCATGCCGCTGCACACATCGAGCACGTGGTGAGCGCGCGCGATGCCCGCCTTCGACGCGAGCACGTCGTTCGCCTCGACGCCGCCGAAATGGTCCTGATCGTGGTCCTGGAGGATGTCCTCCGTCAGGTCGGCGAGCGCTACGCCCCTGGCCTCGAGGGCGTGAAGGATCTGCGCTTCGTTGATCGGATGCGTTTCATAGAACTGGACCGCTGCGCCGGTATGTTGAGAAGTCATGCGGATGACGAAAAGTTTCTATCGCGGCCGGCCGCGTCGCCAGGTCGCAGGCGCAGCGCGTGGTGGACAGGTCCTCGCGCTCACCGTTTTGGGGCCGGCACCGGCCCGAGCACGGCTTCCAGCGCAAGGCCTATCGACAGCAGCCGGCGATCGCTGCCGCTCGGCCCATCCAACTCCAGGCCGAGCGGCAGGCCGGCAGCGGTCATCCCCATGGGCAGCGTCAAGCCGGGAATGCCGGCATTGCTGCCCGGGTCCGTGTTGGCGATGAACGTGAAGAAGGTCGGCACCCGCTTGCCATTGAGCGTCACCTCGTTCGAGTCTTCCAGCGGCTGCGCCGGCAGCGGCGTGGTGGGGAAGATCAGGGCATCGAGCCGGTGCTTGGCGAAGGTTTCGGCATACAGCCGTTGCAGCTTGGGCCGGTGCTGCTCGATCGCATCGCGATAGACGGCCTCGGGGATGGCTTTGTCGCCGACGATGAAGGCGTCGAAGATCCCCTTCACATCCGGGCTCGCGATCTGATTGGCCACGTCGCGCACGCTGAGCCCCGTCTGGTACTTGGCCAGGTAGGTGGCGAGGTCGTGGTTACCTTCGTACAAAGCCACCGGGAAGCTTACGTTGTTGTTGGCCTCGACCAGCCCTGCGATTTCGACGTCGATCAGCTGGACCCCTGCCGCGCGCAAAGCGGCGAGCGCGCGCTCCGCCACCTGCGCGACTTCGGGGTCGAGGCTCTGGTAGAACGGCGTCCTCGCCACCCCAAGCCGTACCGCGTTCAGGCGTGCGGGTTTGACCGACTGCTTGTCGCCGGTGATGACCTGGTCCAGCAGCACCAGGTCGCCGACCTTGCGCGCCATCGGCCCCGCAGTGTCGCGCGTATGCGAGATCGGAGTGATGCCCTCTCCGTTGTAACGGCCGATCGTGGGGCGCAGCCCGGCAATCCCATTCAACGCGGCGGGGATGCGCACCGAGCCGCCAGTGTCGGATCCCAGTCCCGCGGGCGCCATGCGCGCGGCGATGGCTGCACCCGAGCCACCGCTGGAGCCGCCCGCGAACCGGCGCTGGTCGTAGGGCGTGACCACCGCGCCGAAAGCGGCGTTGTTGCTGGTGATGCCGAAGGCCAGCTCGTGCATGTTGGTCTTGCCGATGACGATGGCTCCGGCTTCGATCAGTGCCTGGGCGACCGGCGCGTTTTCCGTGGGCACGAAGTTGCGCAACGCCGGCGTTCCGGCCGTGTTGGGCAGGCCGGCGACGTGAATGTTGTCTTTGATGACCACCGGCACGCCGTGCAGCGGGGCGAGTACCGCGCCCGCCTGGTATTGCCGGTCGGCCTCCTGCGCGGCCTTGAGGGCGCCGGCCCGGTCTACCGTGATGAAGGCGTGCAGGCTGGACCGGGCGTCGATCTGTTCGAGCAGCGCGTTGACCAGATCCTCGCTGGTGATCTTTCCCTCGCGGATGAGGCGTGCAGCGTCGGCGGCCGAGAGCTCGGAATAGTCCATTTTCGGCTGCGCGTTGACGGCCGACGAGCACAGCATCAAGGCGCACAGCGCCGCGGTCCGGGTCCGGCGCAGGAACAGGCTCCCCATGTTGGTCTTCTCCCTGTTGGTGATGTCGAGGCGGCGTCTTCGTCCACCTTAGGCGCGTCGCGCTCTCAGCCGCCGAGCGCAGTTGCGGCTGCGCTAGGCTACTCTACACCCAAGAGAGGTGAGATGAGGGCTGTGACGGCGGAGACTGCGAGCCTTGCTAGGAAAGCGAATAAGGGAATGGTGCGACCAGTGGCGCCAGTACCGCGGTTGTAAACCGTGCACAAGATTGAAACCCTTACGCCCGTTCCGCGCGGAGACGAAGTTGCGCCATGGCCCGCGCGTCGGACAACTGCGCAGCTTGTGCAGTGCGGAATCAAGAAGGGTATCTCGCTGCGCTCTGGCGGTGTAACCCCGCTTGGCCTAAGAATTCCAGATTGTCGCCGGGCGGTTGACCACCACCCGTGCGTGTGTGCTTCGACCTCGACTTCATGTGCCGGGCGATTGAGAGTAGTATGGCGCTCGGGTCACGCGCCACGACAAATCAAGCAAGATACATCGTGTGACTCGGGAGGAGACGGCTCGCGCTCGCCAACACCATGGCGGGCGTTTATTTTTCTTGATTACGTACGAGCTTCAGCCTGGGTTAGGTACGCCGAGCGGCCGTAACCACCCCGGCGCTTCGCGCCACCCCTCCTTGAAAAGGAGGGGAGAGAAAAATCTTTCCCCTCCTGCCCGAGGAGGGGTGCCCGCGTAGCGGGCGGGGTGGTGGGAGCCTGCTCGCG
>JBGPMS010000285.1:0-7598 GCA_041487115.1 Gammaproteobacteria bacterium | reverse complement strand
CGGAGTTGTTCGACGGGCTCCCCGACCTCGTCGCATTCTGCCGCTGTGCCATCGACATCCGTAACGTCGACGTCGCGGCGGCATCGCGTCAAGGCGTGCTGGTCACGCAAGCCAGCGCCGGCTTCATCGCCGCAACCGCGGAGCTGGTGGTCGGCATGATGGTGGACTTGTCCCGCGGCATCGGCGCATCGGCTGCCTCCTACCACGCCGGCCAGACGCCAGACCCGATGATGGGGCGGCAACTGAACGGCGCCACGCTCGGCGTGATCGGCTACGGGCAGATTGCCCGCTATCTTTGCGAGATCGGCCTCGCGCTGCGTATGCGGGTGCTCGTTTGCGATCCCTACGTCGAAGTCTCGAGTCCGGCGCTGACTCAGGTCGAGCTGCCCGAGCTATTGTCGGAGTCCGACTACCTTGTGTGCCTTGCGCTCGCCACTGACGAGACGGAAAACCTCTTGAACGCAGACGCGTTCGCGCGCATGAAGCCGGACGCACTCTTCATCAACGTCTCGCGCGGCAATCTCGTCGATGAAGCCGCTCTCGCCCACGCGCTCGATAGCGGCCGCATCGCCGGCTGCGCCATGGACGTCGGTCGAGCGCCGGACCAGAGGCCCACACCCGCTCTCGCGCAACACCCGAAGGTCATCGCCACACCTCACATCGGGGGCCTCACGCCACAGGCGATCGAGCATCAGGCGCTGGAAACCGTCGCCCAGGTTGCCGAAATCCTCGAGGGGCGCGCTCCGAAGGGTGCCGTAAACGAAGGTCACGCAACCCGGCTAGCGCGGTTGCGCAGCTAGTCCCTTAGAGCTCAAGAACCGCGTAGCCGTTGTTCTGATAAGCGCCGACAGGCTAGCGAAGACTAAGATCAAGACGAGAGACACTATCGCAAAGCATTTCATCCCGTACCTCCATTGGCGGTTCGTCGTGTTCCCAGGTAAGGTCCTTCAGCACGGAACGATAAGGTTTACTATCCCAAGAGGCATCCTTCGAACTGACCATTTCTCGCTCGCGGGCGACCGCGCTGAAAATAGTCAGCATTGACGATGCCAGGCGGTCCGGCGCCGGCATCGTTGCGTTCCTCGCCAAGCTACCTGTGTCGGCTTCGGGGCGATACCTTGCATGCATCCCGCACATGACGCAATGCGCGTGCGAGAATTGATAGCGCTTCAAACAGACGGGAACAAAAATACGACAATGCCGCGAACGCCGCTGAGCGCTACCCGCAACGTTCTCGTCCTCCTCTGCTTGATGTACTTCATCACCTACGTCGACCGCGTCAACGTCAGCACCGCGGCGACCGCCTTCAAGCAGGAGTTCGGCTTGTCCAATACCCAGGTCGGATTCGTGTTCTCCGCATTCGCCTATCCCTACCTCGTGTTCCAGGTTCTCGGGGGATGGTTGGGGGACCGCTTCGGTGCGCGGCGCACGCTCGCAATCTGCGGCCTTATCTGGGCCGGCGCCACGATAATAACGGGCTTGGCGCAGGGGTTTGTCGCGCTGGTCCTGGCTCGGGTGCTGCTGGGTTTTGGCGAAGGCGCAACCTTTCCCGCTGCGACGCGTGCGATGTCGAGCTGGACCGCATCGTCCGCGCGGGGATTCGCGCAAGGCATCACCCACTCGTGTGCGCGGTTCGGCAACGCCATCACGCCGCCGCTCGTGGCGGCGCTGATGATTGCGGTGTCGTGGCGTGGCTCCTTCGTCATCCTCGGCTCGATCAGCTTGGTGTGGGTCATCGCCTGGGCGCTGTACTTTCGAGACAACCCGCGCGATCACCCACACATCACGCAAGACGAGCTCAGCACCCTGCCCCCTCATGCCGAAGGCCGGCAGCGCGCGAAAATCCCCTGGGCTGCTCTGGTACGCCGCATGTGGCCGGTGACGCTGGTCTACTTCTGCTACGGCTGGACCCTCTGGCTGTACCTGAGCTGGATACCGTCGTATTTCCTGCAGAGTCACGGGCTGGACCTCAAGCACTCGGCGGTGTTCGCTTCCGGGGTATTTCTTGCGGGTGTCGTCGGCGATACGCTGGGTGGCCTGGTCAGCGATTGGCTTTTGCGCAGGACATCGGACCTCAGGATCGCGCGACGCAATCTGGTCATCGCCGGTCTGCTCGGTGCGGCCTTGTCGCTGGTGCCCTTGCTGCTGACCCGCGACCTGGCAGTGGCCGCCGTTTGCCTGAGCCTCGGTTTCTTCTTTGCGGAGCTCACGATCGGCCCGATGTGGGCGATCCCGATGGACGTTGCGCCCGGCTACTCGGGCGTCGCGAGCGGCCTGATGAACGTGGGATCTGCTCTGGCCGCGATCATCTCGCCGGTGATCGGCGGCTTGCTCATCGACCTGACCGGCAACTGGACGCTGCCGTTCATCGGGTCGATGGCGTTGATGGTGTTCGGGGCCGCGTGTGCACCGCTGATGCGGCCGGAGAAGAAGTTCGAGGGGGGCTAGTCCGACTTGCACGTCGGGAAAAATTCGGCCAGATAGGATCCATACCGGAAGTCGGTGAAGTCGCAAGGCTCCGAGAACGACCCGTAGCAGTCCCCGTCCAACTCCACTTCGCAATACCGATTCCCGTACCTGATGGCCAGCACCGTAAAGGTCACTGCGGCCTCGTTGCGTTCAGGCCTCGCCACCAAGTCGCCCCTGGGAGTTCGAAGGACGACGATAGAATAGGGAAAGTGTTTGTTCGGCTTGTCGTAGCAACCGCAGTAGTAAGACTCCACGCTCAGATCTTCTCGTTGCAGCTCTTCGCGTTCGGTTGCGGAGAGTTGAGCTCCAGGCCGAGGGGAGGTCCCATCCATGTCGATCCTCTCGCTCTGTTTAAGATTGCGCTGCGGCATGACCCGATCCTGCGCTCGACACCCGCCTGACCAGACTGCCAGTGCCACGCATGCCGATACGAGAGCTCGTTGAGCGATATCCATTGCTTTCTTCCGTTTCACGCACGAACCTGCGCGAAGTTCACGCCCTTCCGCAGATGATGTCAAGTTGCGCGGCGAATGATGCAGGTTTCCTCGAGCGCTATGTGACGTACCGCACAGAGCGCCGCGGATGCAGCCCACATACTTAGCGCCCAGCCGCCGCCGTCGATCGGCCTCAGCGCTTTCCTGCAGGCAAAGCTTCGCCGCTGGCGGTTCGCTTACGTTGATTTGCATACACACGAAAGGATACGGCCATGAATATCCATTTAAGCCTTGCTCCGCTGGTATCGCTGCTTGCCGGCATTCTCATCCTGCTCATGCCGCGGTTGCTGAACTACATCGTCGCGGCCTATCTGATCATCTTCGGAATACTTGGAATAGTCGGCGACGTTCACCTGAGATAAGTCCCGCAGTTGTACTGCGCTCGATGGCCGCGGAGATTGCGATCAGGCTCTCGAGCGTCGGCTCCAACGTCGTCACTTGCGCGAGAGGCGACCGCCGGCACCCGTGGCCGGCGGTCGCTCGAATGCGCCGCTCGTTACAGGCCCATCTGCGCCAACATCGGCGGCCAGCGGTGCCGCCACGGCGCGGCGGCCTCGAACGCCGCTGACGCGCGCAGCACCATGGCATCGTCGAGATGCCGGCCGACGATCTGCATCCCAACCGGCAGGCCGTCCCGCGTAAAGCCCGCGGGTATGGAAGCCGCCGGCTGTCCGCTCATGTTGAACGGGAAGCAGAACGGCAGCCAGTCGAACGCGGCCACCTTCTGACCGTCGATGGTCGGAGGGCCTTGAATGCCGAGGCCGAAGGCGGGCACGGCCACGGTGGGCGTCAGCAGCAGGTCGTACTTGCGCATGAAGCGCCACAGCTTGTTGACCACGGCCTTGCGCGCGATCACTGCGCCGGTCAGCTGTTCGTCGGTGTACTTCGCGCGAATCAGCCCGACCAGGTGCGGCATCATGTGGCTCTCGTACTTGTCCACCAGTTCGCGCATGCCATGCAAGTCGGTTTCGAGCATGATCAGGCCGACAAACGCGCCGAGCGAATTGTCGAAGCCAGGATGGGCGATCTCGACGGTGCAGCCGAGATCGCGCTCGAAGACCTGCACGGCCTTGCCTACCACTTCGCGGACTTCGGGATCGACCAGGGCATAGCCCCAGTCGGGGCTATAGGCGATGCGCTTGCCTTTGAGGTCGCCCCGGACGGTATCCATCCACTTGAAGTCCGGCTGGGGCAAGGAAAAGCGATCGCGATCGTCTGGCCCGGCAATCACCGACATCATCAGCGCGGCGTCTGCCACCGTCCGGCTCATCGGGCCGATGTGCTCGACCGACTCCCAACCCGAGACGCCGGGATAGCGCTCGTCGCGGGCGCCCGGGTAGAGCGGCACGCGGCCCATGGATGCCTTGAGCCCATAAAGGCCGCACAGTGAGGCGGGAATGCGGACCGATCCACCGCCGTCGCTGCCGATCGCAAAGGGACCCATGCCCGCCGCGACTGCGCCGCCCGAGCCGGCGCTGGATCCTCCGGTGGTGCGTTCGATGTTCCACGGATTGCGGCTCTCCGGAAAGATCATGTTGTGGCTGGCGCCGCTGTAGCCCAACTCCGGCACGTTCGTCTTACCGAGGATCACCGCACCGGCGGCCTTGAGCCGTTCGACGACGACGTCGTCCTCGTCGGGCACGAAGTCCTTGTAGATGTAGGACCCCGACGTCGTCTTGATCCCCTTGGTCAGAACGAGATCCTTGATCCCGATGGGCACACCCGCGAGCGGCCCGACCGGGCGCCCGGCCATGATATCGGCCTCGATGCGCTTGGCCGTCTCCCGCGCCACGTCCGGCGTGGGCGTGCAGAAGGCGTGAAGCGTCGGCTCCAGCTTGTCCATGCGTGCCAGCGCGGCCTCGGTCACCTCCACAGGCGAAAGCTGCTTGGCGCGGATCTGGCGGGCCAGGGTAACCGCGTCCATCCGGCAGATCTCGTTGTCGCTCGCCGCGGCTGCGGCGACGCTACTGCGGCCGAGAATGTCGGCGGCAACCATGCCGGCCGCAGCGCCGCCGGCGGTTTGCAGGAATTTCCGGCGCGACAGTTCGTCTGGTGTCATGGGTCTCCTCCTCATGTTAGTGTTGGTGGATGAACAGCAAAGCGGGCTCAGCATCGACCGGCGGGCGACTTGTACTTCGTCGCGGACGCGGGACAACGCCGGGAACGGGACCTCTCGCGCACCCTCGCCGAGTCGATGAGCTTGCCCGGAGATGTTGTTCGTACCTGCAGCGGAGGACGCTTCGGCCTCGACTCAGCATAGGTCATCGATACAACGCCCGCAACCCGCGAAGGCCGCACCGCCGCCCAGGCGTTTCTACACCGCGGCAGCCTCCCTCAAACGAGGGCCGCGGCCCCGCCCCCGCCTTGAGCCCTCACACGCCCGGTGCTATATCGAACCGGACGACCCGGGCTAGCGTTCGGGCTGCGTCATCGCCGGCCGCGCCGAATAGCGGAAGATGTATTTCATCGCGTCGCCGATCGCGGAACTGCGCATTGTCGATGGCGCGCACGTGTGGGCAGTATGGGAATGCCTGGCTCGCATGGGCTCGCTTAGTGCCGCTCCGCAGGGGTACCGGTCGCTCCATCCGCGACCGCGGGTGGTGTGGTGCCGGCCCGCTTCGACAGGTCGCGATCCGACATCAGATCGTCGCCCGTAGGCAGGTCCGTGGCTAGCCATCCTCCGCCGAGCGCCTTGACCAGCAGCACGCTGGCGCTCATACGCCGCCCCCGGATGTTCACGGCGGTGACCTCACTGACGAGCGCGGCGGTCTGCGCGACGACGACGTTGAGATAGCTCACCGTCCCGGCCTTGTACTGGTTGAGGGTCAACGTCACCGACAGCTCGGCTGCCTGCACCGCCTGATCCTGCACCCCTGCCTCCTGTTCCAGGATGCGCAGCGCGGCGAGGTTGTCCTCCACCTCCTGGAATCCGGTCAAGACGGTCTGGCGGTAGGTCGCTACGGTCGCGTCGTAGACAGCGCGCGCCTGGTCTGTCTGCGCGCGCCGCAAACCCGCGTCGAACACGGCCTGTGAGATCGACGGCCCGATCGACCAAAACCGGCTGGGGTAGGTCAGCCACTTGGACAGGGTGGTCGTCTCGAACCCACCGGATGCGCCCAGCGTCAGGGTGGGATAGTACGAGGCCTTGATCACACCGATCTGCGCATTCGCCGCCGCGACGCGCCGCTCGGCCGCCGCGACGTCCGGCCTGCGCTCCAGGAGCTCGGACGGGATGCCCGCAGGGGTCGACGGCGGCAGCGCCGACAGCGGCGCGATAGCAAGGAAGAAAGTAGAGGGTGGCTGGCCCACCAGCAATGCGATGGCGTGCTCGAGTTGCGCGCGTTGCACGCCCACGTCGATCGCCTGGGCCTGCGTAGCCAGGAGCTGGCTTTCCGCCTGGACAATATCGGCACGCGACGCTACGCCGGAGGCGTAGCGATTCTTGGTCAGAGTCAGCGACTTTTCGTAGGCTACGGTCGACGCGTCGAGCAGTTGCTTCTGTGTGTCCAGCGCACGTAACTGAAAATAATCCTGCGCCAGTTCGGCCTGCGCGCTCAACCGGATCCCCTCCAGGTCCCCGGCACTGGCTTGTGCGCTGGCCTTGCTTTCCTCCAGGGCGCGCCGCAGCCCGCCCCACAGGTCCAGCTCCCACGCGACGTCGGCAGACAAGGAGTAGTCCGTTTGCGCGCCCCGCGCGACGGGCCGGTTGCCCAGCGTGGTGGATTGGCTCGAGCGCGTGACCGACGCCCCCGCGTTTACGGTCGGAAAGTAGGCGGACCGGGCAGCCTGCACCAGCGCCCGCGCCTGTCGAAACTGCGCTTCCGCTACGAACACGTTCTGGTTGGAGATGTCGATCTTTTCTTCCAGCGCGTTGAGTTGCGGATCGCCGTAGATCTCCCACCACCTGCCCCGGCTGATGTGGTCCTGCGGCTCGGCGAGCTTCCAGCCTTCGTTTTCCTTGAAGGCAGCGGGTGCCTCGGCCGGCGGCTTCACGTAGTCGGGCCCGACCATGCAGCCGCTCGACAGCGCGACCGCGCCGCATAGCACGACGGCACCGAGCCGTTTTCGAATCACCCGTTTCCGGGCGTTGCTTCTCATCAATGGCCTCCAGACACGTAGCATCGAATCAGCCGCCCCGCCCGCCCAACTGCCCGCGTCCTCCTTTGAAAAAAGGGACGGGAGAGGGATTTGCAGTCGTCGGGCTCTGCGGCAGCAATGCAAATCCCCCTAGCCCCCCTTTTTCAAAGGGGGGCGCACAGTACGAAGCCCTGCTCCATGCGATTCCTTGCGCCCGCCACGCATCCGCCCGACCCAAAGCCGGAACCGGTCGAGATACAGATACACGACCGGTGTCGTATACAGGGTGAGCATCTGGCTCACGATCAACCCGCCGACGATGGCGATCCCGAGCGGCCGCCGCAGCTCCGACCCCACGCCTCCGCCTACTGCGAGAGGCAACGCCCCGAGCATCGCCGCCATGGTCGTCATCATGATCGGCCGGAAACGCATCAGGCACGCCTCGTAGATCGCATCACGCGAGCTCTTCCCCTGCGTGCGCTCCACCACCAGGGCGAAGTCGATCATCATGATGGCGTTCTTCTTCACGATGCCGATCAGCAGAATGATGCCGATCAT
>JBGPMS010000284.1:0-7676 GCA_041487115.1 Gammaproteobacteria bacterium | reverse complement strand
CTCAAGGACGTCCAGCGCCCTGTCCAACTCAGGGAACGTGGGTATCCAAGGCTCCGCGGGGTCGGAGGGTAGTCAACATCAACGCCCTCCGGCACCGCCCGCCCCCCTCGTGGTCCCCATCCCCATGACATAATTGCCCATTATCGGACCGGACCAGGGCCGGTGGGCACCGACGGCGCGGTGGCCTGGCGCCGAGAGCACCACGCGTAGCGCATCGTTGATCCTCCAGCCGGGCCAGTCATCAGGCGCGAGCTTGCGCCAGCGACCGGAGATATTGCCGTAACTGTCGCTCGCCCAGCGCGACCGTGAAATCACGCAGGTGAAGTCCGATACTTGCTGGAAAACGAGACGGGGACGCATTCTTGCATCGGAACCCTTGGCCGATTCGGCTCTTCACGAGCGCTTGGCGCTCGGTGGCCGGCAGGGCGACCGCGTTTTCGATCGCCGCAGCCATAGGCTCCTCGACCGTGAGTGGGCCGATTAATTCGAGAAGATACCTGCCGGCGCTAGGCAGAAGCGAGAAGAGATATCCCTGCGTTCCGGCGCCTGTCTCAATCAGAGGCGAGTACTTTCTCGGGTAGGAGGTGAGAACGGGCGCTATCGGCGGTATCTCGAGCGGCTTCGCAAGATCCTGATACTGGACGTCGATCCGCCCCCCTTTTCTTCCCACGGTGCCGTAGGGCCGAACTCCCCTGGCTTCGGGCTACGCCTGGCCGGCGCCTTGCGTCGCACCTCCGGCGCGACTCGCTTCATCGGCGACGCCTCGCGTCTTGCCGACCTGGCCCTCGAGCCTCCCGAGAATACATTGACTCTAGGCTCCGTCGACCGCCGTCTTGATCGCATCGAAGTTGAACGACAATGCCCATTTCGCGTCATTGTTCAGCAACGCAGGCGGACTCGTACACGACTTCTCAATCTTCACGCCGATCAACTTCTTCTTCAACGCAGCGGCCGTGTCGACTTCCCAGGCGATCCACTTGTTGGTGCCGCACGCAGTGCCAACAATACATAGCAGATGTGACGCTCTTTCGATCAACGGCTTGATTCTGCTCTTGATGTACGCGGCATTGCTGCTGTCGATTGCGTCTTTCAGTGAACCGTCGTAGAACTCAAAGTCGAACTCCTTGTTCTTGTCCCACGCGAGCAGCATATTCTTATATTTCGCATCGTTGTCGTAATCGTAGCTGATGAAGATGCGCTTTTTAGCCATTGTGGTTGTCCTTTCCGGGCGGCTCCCTTTACCCACCCCTCGATCCCTCGCTGGGTGAACTATGCGCAGCAAGCAGAGTATACTTCAAATCACGCATCAACCACCCGCGAGCGGTCTAACGCTGCCGTCGCGGTTGACAGACGGCCCGGTGGATCGTCGATGCAGCCTGGCTACGCGTTGGTTGTGGAAGAGAAATGAGCGATGGCAAAATACCGCGTCAAACCGTGGGACCGATCGACCTTTCCTGCTCTCTATCGCTGTGCGGACGATGCCTCAACGAACGCTCAGCGATGGTACCTTCGCTGGCTCGGGCTCAACCTCGGGCTTCTGGTTCTGGGAGCGCTTATGGGTTCCATCGGCCCAGCTGATGTTGGTTACCGGCGGATAGTTCATGGTGCGTCGGCCGTCTGGTTTTTCTTGGCACTTGGAACGAGCATTCTCCTCGCGAACCGACGCTGGGAGAAGGTCTGGTATTCCGGACGGGCCGTTGCCGAGTCGGTGAAGTCGTTAACATGGAAGTTCATCGCGGGCGCCGATCCATTTCCGACTACGCTGCGCCCCGGCGAGGCGGTCGAACGATTCACCAATGCTCTCAGCGAGCTCTTGCAGCAGAATCGCCATCTTGCGGGGGCGTTGTCAGGCGAAGAGGCGGTCGGCGAGCAGGTGACGTCTCACATGATGAGTACGCGTGAAGCTGCGGTCGGGGTTCTACGTGACCTGTATTTGGCCCAACGCGTCGATGAGCAGCAAGGGTGGTATGCGACTAACGCGATACGAAACAGAACCTACCGGAATGTGTCGTTCGCACTGTTGGTGCTATTCGAGGCCGGTGCTGCAGTCGCGGCAATCCTGTTGACGATCTATCCGGCCTCCGCGTGGCGGGCAACCGCGGTATTCAGCGCTCTTGCCTCGGCTATAGTCGCTTGGAGCCAGGTGAAGCGCTTTCAGGAGTTGACTCAAGCGTACGGCTTAGCTGCGCAGGAGCTGTCTCTAATCTCGGCGCGGGCTCCGCATATCGGTACGCCTGAGGGGCTGGCAAGGTTTGTCAACGACGCGGAGACGGCGATTTCTCGCGAGCATTCCGGCTGGGTCGCACGCCGCGAGACGACGTAGGTTAGGCGCGTAGGCGACACAAAGGCCCTACTCGGATGCTGGCCGCCCCAGGAGCCGCTGCCACAGCTCTTGGGGCGGCCGGTGTCTGAGTATGGGCGATTATGTCACGGGGACGGGGCCCGCGGACGGGGCGAGCGTCGCCGGAGGGCGCTAATGTTGCTTACGCTCCCTCATCATCGGGTTCTGCTGCATGCTCGTTTACAACGCGAACGGTCGGGTGATCAGCGCCGGCGACGCCTTCCCGGCGCGCTACCAGCCGTTCGCGATCTGGGGCACCGCACGGTAAGCACTCGGGCGCGTACTGGCGTCGAGCGGCGGCATTTTCCATAAGCAAACGCCTCTCGCTCGCGCTGTAGTAGTCTCTGCCCCATGACCCCGCCCGCCGATGGGCCGCCCGCACCTGCCGCTCAACCCGAGGCCGAGGTCCGCGACAGAGGCGGACTGGGGGCGAGCCTCCTGATCGGGCTGTGCTGTTTCGTGGTCTACAACGCCAACCTGCGGTCGATCAGTGCCGGCGACACGTACCCGGCGCGCTACCTGCCATTCGCGATCGTGCAGTACCACACCATCTTTCTCGAACCGGTCGCGAAGGTCGCTGCTCAGGGGCGAGGCGATGCGGCGTACTGGATGCTGCCTCGGCCTGACGGCCACATCATCTCGCTATACCCCGTGGTGGTGCCGGTGCTCGCCGCGCCGCTTTACCTTCCGGCCGTTGGTTACCTGCACTTTCGGGGTTGGACTGATGCGCGGCTGGATCACGTCGCGAAGGTCATGGAGAAGCTCACCGCCTCGTTCCTGGCGGCGCTCTCCGCCTCGCTCCTCTACCTGCTGCTGCGGCGGCGGGCGGAGCCGCGGATCGCGCTGCTGCTCACCCTCGCGTATGCCTTCGGCACCACCACGTGGGTGATCAGCAGCCAGGCCTTGTGGCAAACGGGGATGGCTGAGGTCTTGGTGATCGGCGCTCTGCTGCCCCTCACCGCGCCATGTACCGCGCCGCGGGCGCTTGCGGCGGGGTTGCTGCTCGGGCTCATCGCCGGCAACCGCCCGCCCGATGTCATCCTCGCCGCAGCCCTCGGGGCTTACGGACTCTTCTGGGCGGGCCGGCGCCGCGCCCCGCTGCTCGCCGCGGCGGCGGCGCTGCCGATGGTCGTGGTGCTGCTCTACAACCTCAAGGTCGCCGGAAACGTCGGGGGCGGTTATGGCGTGCTCGGCACGGTCCGCTTCTTTCAGCACGACCTGCTTACCGGGGTGGCCGGATTGCTGGTCAGCCCGACGAAGGGGCTGCTCGTCTTCTCACCCTTTCTGCTCTTCCTGGTTCTGGCCTGGCGGCACCTGCCGCGCGGTCGCGAAGAGCGGGGCCTCAACCTGGCCATGAGCGCCGGCGTCGTCATTCAGATCCTCCTCTACGCCAAGACCGACTGGCGGGGCGGCCTCTCCTGGGGACCGCGCTACATGACGGACCTCCTGCCGCTCCTCATGTGGATGCTGGTGCCGGTGGTTGCTGCACTGCGCGGCGTTGGACGGGCGTGCTTCCTGCTTGCGGTCGGCGTGGCCGTCGCCATCGAAGCCATCGGCGCCTTCTCGTACTACGACTCGATGGACCTCCCGGTCTACGCCGCTGACCGCGGTGCGGAAAAGCAGGATATGCAGCCCGCGTTTGACTGGCGGAACGCGCCCTTCGTCACGTCCTTGAGACAAGGCCTCGCGCCGGCGGAGTTGACGGTCGCGATGCGCGGAAGTTTCGACGCGATCGAGAGCGGCGGGCGCGCGACTACCGTCGTCACCGCCGGCCAGGACGCCTTCGTCACGGGCTGGGCACTGGCCGGGGACGCGACGCCCTCGCAAGTGGCAGTCAGCATCGACGGCCGGCAGACCGTCGCCTCCAGCGCCTTTTTCGACCGGGCGGACGTCCGCGTTGCGCTGCACACGGCGAGTCCCGCCGGCTGGCACATCCCGCTCGACACAGCCGGCCTCGCTCCCGGCGAGCACCGGTTGACCGCCTTCGCCTGGGCCTCCGGGAAGAGGGAGGGACATTACCTCGAGGAGCGCAGGCTGACCGTACGGATGGCACCGGCGGCGGGCGGCGTCGCTCCGCCGGCCGCAGGGGAGGCGAAGCTGCCCGCCGACCTCGAGCAGGGCTTCAGGACGGCTGCAGCACGACTTCGCGAGCACCAGCAGGAGCCGGGGTACTGGCTCGCCGCCTTCACGCGCGCGACACGCTTCGAGCAGCCGCACAAGGAGATGAACACCTATCTCACAGCGCTGCTCGTCGACCTGCTCGATCCGGTGGCCGCCGCCGGTCTCGGCGACAGCGTGCAGCGCGCCCGCCGGCATCTCACCGCCCAGATCGAGGCCAGCGGACTGGTGCGGTATCACGGCCTCCCCGACGCGCCCGGCATCGGCGCTCTGGGCTGCGCGATCACTCCGGACACCGACGATACGGCTCTCGTCTGGCGGATTGCGCCCGGTCAGGACCGCCAACGCTTGTCCGCGGCCCTGGCCACGATCGACGGGTACCGCACGCCCGACGGTCTCTATCGCACGTGGCTCGCCCCGCGCGAGGCCTATCAGTGCCTCGATCCGGGCAGCGATCCGAACCCGACGGACGTCGCCATCCAGATTCACCTGCTGCAGCTGCTGCTCCAGGAGCAGCCGCCGGCGGGCCGCGCGCTGTGCGAGGCGCTGCGCCGGCATATCGACGACGATCGGATCTGGGTCTACTACCGGCTGTCGCCGCTGGTCCCAATGCTGCGCACGAGGTCTCTCGAAGGGGCCGGCTGTCAGCTGGAACTGCCTGCGGCGCGGATGCGGACGACGGTTCTCGGACAGCAGATCTGGGTCTCCCTCGTCCAGCTGCTGTCGCGCGCATCGCGGCCGGGAGTTCCACGGTCGGACGCCGCAGAGGTCACCACGGTGCTGCGCCAGCTGGCCAACGACGACTTCGCGCTGGTGCGACAGAGTCCACCACTGCTCTACCACAACGATCTCACCGCGACGGTGCCGCGCTACTATTGGTCGGAAGACGTCGGCTATGCACTCTGGCTGCGGCTGGCTCACGAAGCCGCGCACATCGGTCATCCCAGGCTGGCGGGCTGACTCCTCGGCTCGCCGCTCCAAGTCCGCGCCGTTCGGCCACTCGACCGTACCATCGGTGACGCGCAGAATTGGGGACGCGGCCGACCTTGGTATGATGACCCGGTGACAGGCCCCTCGTCAGGGACGCCGGCTCCCACGATCGTCGCGGGGATGCATCGGTCGGGCACGTCCCTTGCCGCCTCCTGTCTCGTGGGCCTCGACGTCGACATGGGCGCGAGGCTTCTCCCGGGGGACAGAAACAACGCCAGAGGCTACTTCGGGGATATGGATTTCCTCGAGCTCCAACGAACGGCGCTTGTCGCTGTGGCATCGGGCTCTTGGAGGGCCAGCGTCTGCAATCATCGACGACGATCACTTCAAGCTTGTTTATCAACGCGATGTCGTTGCCACATACTAGCACCTTGTTGTTGCTGTCGTCGGTTAGTTGCTCGCGCGCACCTGGGCACCACTTTCGGATGGTGAGTCATGTATGGCACCCGAAGGATGGAATAGCGAGAATGAAGGTCATGTCTGCTCATCTGGCTAGCATCGCGAGTCCGATGAACGCAAATAGCAATCGATACCGTCGTTGCATCCATAAAGCGGTCTCGAATCCCAATCCACGCTGGAGCGCTCGCAGAGACCACGCGACATGCAAAGGCCAGAGGATAGTGCTCCAGAGCAGCAGCCTTGGCAGGATGCCCAGCGCGGCTAAGCCGGCGAGTAACGCATAAGCGCCCGTAAAGATGAACAGGCTCGCGAGAAACGTTCGCCGACAGCCGAACACTACGGCACTAGTGCGAATCCCGTTGAGAAGGTCACCCTCGTAGTCACGCACCTCCTGGTTGAGATGGCCGCCGGCAAACACCAAACCAAAGAAGAGACTGATCACGAGACCCCTTGCATCGAGGGGACGAAATAAGGTGTAACCAAGCAAGAAGTGCAGCGCGCCTCCAAGCAGGTGATTGATCGACGCCACGATTGGCGTGCTCTTGCCGAAACTCGGCGAGCACGAGTAGAGAAGGCTGAGGGCTGCGATCGCGGCGCCAAGCAGTATGGCCGGGCCGCCGACGGCAGCGAAATCGACATTCGCGAAGATGAGGAGAGCGGTCGCAACGCACGCGACCTGACGCCTGGTAATGCCCCGCTGAGCAAATACGAGTGTCGCCCGCCGCGGATCACGAATGTCGCTGCCGTGCCCAGCCCAATCATTGAAGACAAACACGTGGGCCGTGAGCGCGAGGCTGCCGAGGAGTAGTAAACCCAGCCGGATCACGCCGGACCGTTCGAGGCTGAAGCCACCGCGGAAGCTACCGAGAATCGGCGAGGCTTGAAGCGCTAGCACCTCCAGCGCTCGAGTGGACGCGAAGTTTCGCATGACTCGCGCGTAATGCCGAAAAGGCGATTGAGAGGTCATGGCGATGGTTGGTGACGCTGTCCGGTTTCGACACGAGCTGCTTCGTAAAGCCGGAGCCACAGTGCGTAACCAACATCCTCGGACCAATAAAATCGTGTTACGGTCGCGCTCAGATCGTTGTGGTAAAGCAGTGGTGGCGAGCGACGAAGCTGGGCAAAGTCGTCGCTGCCAATGCGCACAAGCAGATTGCCAATCGCCTGTCGCACGTTCGCGTCCTGTGGCGACTCCATCGTTTCAGCGAGCCGGCGCACCGCCTCACTCCAAATGTCCTGTCCCGCGGCGGGAAGCGGAAGTTGTCAAGTGAAATGAGACAGTCGGTCTCGGATATTTGTGAGTCGCCGTCATGAGCCAGCTCCCTCTGGCACGGCGAGAGCCGGCGGGGACAGGGGCTTGTTGATCCACGCCGCCGTCGGCAGCGGCGGTGGGACCGGCACCCCGCGCGGGAAGCGCTCCGGGTGAGCCGCGTAGGCGGCGGGCAGGACCTCGGCGCGCGGTTGCCACTTGGCGGCGGCCAGGCCGTAATGGATGTCGTGGGAGGTCATCAGGCCGAGCGCGCCGTGGCGATGCTCGGTGTTGTACATATGCGGGTGATCCGGGCAAGTGCCCTGTGCGGTCACTAGCTGGCCTCCTCTGGTTGTCGAGGCGTGTGAGGAGGCCGTCGAAGATCTTCTGGCGGCCGACTTGGCCCTTGTGCTCGGCGTCGTCACGTTGCTGCCGGAGCGTGGGACGGAAGGCGATCGTGGTGACGAAAAAGGTGCAGGACTCGCAGATGGACTCGAAGTGGCAGTCCAGTTCGACCGGGCGGGCGCAGTAGCCGTTGCCGAGCATGCGGCGGTGCATCTCGGCGCGCAGGCGGCGCAT
>JBGPMS010000283.1:0-7694 GCA_041487115.1 Gammaproteobacteria bacterium | reverse complement strand
GACACATTCGACCAGCACTTCGCTGCCCAGAATCTCGCTGTCGACGAGAGTGCCGTCGCAGTCGAAGATGACGGCCTCAATCGCCACAGAGTGTCCGGCACGCTACACCGCAATACCCGATTCGACGCGGCAAATCGGCGACGCGCATACTAGTGTCCTGAGTCATAGGTTCGCCGCCGAAAACGCCGAGTTGACCGCGATTTTGGCCGATCGCTGCGCGGGCGCGTCGCGAGACTTGATCAGAGCTTCCCTAGCTAGGACTTGGTTCGGATCAACTTGCGGTATTGCGCCATGTGCCGGATGGCCGCCTTTGGCTGCTTGAGCTCTTCGCGCAGCAGTGCGAGGTTATAGTGGCAATCCGCCAGGCGGGGATCGCCTCTCAGAGCGGCCTCGTATGCCTCGATCGCCTCGTCCTTACGGTTCGTGTCATGCAGAAGAACACCGAGGTTGTAGAGCAGCATGGGATCGTTGCCGCACACTTCGATCGCGTCCCGGTAAGTGCGCTCGGCTTCCGCGAAACGTCCGGCTTCGTGCAGCAGCCACCCTAGATTGATACGTGCATCGAGTAGCGCCGGGTCCGCGGCTACGGCGCGCTGGTACGCCTGAATCGCGCCCGCAGGATCCTTGCGCTCCAGGGCCACACCTTCGTCGAACCAATCCCCGGCGTCGACCCAATCGTTGGCGCTTGCCGACGGTTCCGCTTCCCGCCGTTCGATCACGCTCAGCGAGCCATCGGCAGGGTCGCCCTCGAACGCCAGCAGGTACTGCCCAGTCTCCGCCTGCCAGCGATTGCCGCCTTCCCTGACCACCACGCGATCGGCCACGGCGGAGATGCTCAGTCCGGACAGCGGCATGGATTCGGGTAGATGGCTGCGCAAAGCCTTCACCGACTTCGCGATCCGCTTGGGAGAAACGTTGGCGATCGCGAGCGCCTGAGCGGTGCGCAAAACGATCAAATCCTGGAACGAAAACAGCCAGGCTCTGCGCGGCCCGCGAACCGGCGATACGAACCCCGCCTCGACAAACGCGCGGATCGTGCTGCGTGGGACATGAATCAGCTTCTCGACCTCGCGCACCCCGTACTGATGCATGGCGGGCCGATCCGCTGCTGGGCTGGCTGCTCGAGCTATTTCTTGGCCGCCTTTTTGGCTACCGGTTCAGCCTGCTGGGCCCGTTTGGGCGGCTTGCGCCCTTCGGCCTGCGCCGGCTGCGGCGCCAGGGCGGGCGCCTTCTTCTCGAGGCTCGCGCGGAGCGCTTCCATGAGATCGATGACTTGCGCGCCCCCTTGAGGCGCCTCCGCCATCGTGATCTCCTGCCCTTCCACCTTCTTCTGCACCGCGGCCTCGATGCGCGCACGCACGTCGTCGGTGTAAGCACTCGGATCGAACTTGTCGGAGGCCTGCTGCTCGATCAGCTGCTGCGCAAGCTTCAATTCCGCGTCCTTCACCTCGGCCTTCTGGATATCGATATCCTTCATGGTCCTGACCTCGGTGGCGTAGAGCAGTTGCTGCATCATGAGCCCGTCTTCGACCGGACGAATCATCACGATGTACTGCTTGCCGCGCGCAGCCCAGCGACCGAGGGCGCAGCGGTTGGTCTCACGCAAGGCTCTTGCGAGGAGCGCGTAGGGCTTGGCGCCGCCTTTGTCGGGAGCGAGATAGTAGGCTTTGTCGAAGTACACCGGGTCGATCGATTCGATTGGCACGAATTCGGTGATCTCGGCGCTGTGCGTTCCGGCCTCCTCCAGCGCCTTCAGTTCCTCGGGCGTGAACATCACGAACTGGTCCTTCGCGAACTCATAGCCCTTCGCCATGTCCTCGCGTGGCACCACCACGTCCTCCTTCACGCAGACGTACTGCTGCTTGACCCGCGAACCGCAGGTCTTGTGCAGCATGTTGAAGGAGATCGCCCGGTCCGCCTCGGTGGCGGAGTAGAGCTTGACCGGAATCGACACCAGTCCGAACGAGATGGTCAACGATGCAATCGATCGTGCAGCCATGCTTGTCTCCCGAGTTGGCCAGGCCACGGAGTTGGTCAAGTCCTGGCGCGCTCCAGGGCCTGCTCCAGGCTTTGCTTGCGCTTCAAGACGTCGCGCCAGCGATCGCCAGTTTCCGCCAGGCGCTGCGCGACGTTCGTGATTCTGAAGTCGAGCGGGTGCGCATTCGCGAGCTCTTCCCATGTAAGCGGCATCGACACCGGTGCGCCAGGCACTCCTCGCGGGGAGTAGGCGACGTTGAGCGTCTTGCCGCGGACGTTCATATTGTAATCCATGAAGATCTTGCCCGTGCGCTTGGGCACGCTCCACTCCAGGGTGATGTCCTTGGGATGCTGGCGCATCAGATGCCGCCCGACCAGCTCGGACACCTGGCGGGCGGCGTCGAAATCGATGGTTCGCCGGATTGGGACGAAGATGTGCAGGCCGGTCTTGCCCGACGTCTTGACCACGGGCTCGAGCGACATGCTTTGCAGCAGCTCGCGCAGCCAGAATGCCACCTCCTTGCCTTTCTCGAAGGCGACCGTGTTCAGCTCGGGCTCGGCACCCGTTGCCTCCTTGCCGGAATAGATGTAGGGGTCGAGGTCGAACACCACGTAGTCGGGATAGTTGAGCACCGAGCTTTCGAGCGCGGCAAGCGAGCTTGCGTAGTCGGTGCTCTTGCTCACCGCGTCCGGCCCGAGCTTCGCACGCGAATGCCAAATGTGAAATTCAAGGCTCCCGGACTGGGCGAGCCACAACAGCGTCGGCAGATTGTCGCAGAGCAGATACTCGTGGCTCTCGTCCTTGTGGCCGGAAAAGACCGTGATGGTTGCGGCAAACTCGGGACGCTCCTGCTCCCAGTGCTTCTGGAAAAACCGCTGCCCGTCGATTCCTTCCGGCATGCGGATCATGGTCAGCGGGCGATCCGCGAGATGCGGCAGGATGTGGGGCGACACCTGCGCGAAGTAGCGCAGCAGGTCGCGCTTGGTCAGGGCAGGCTGCTTGAGTGACGGGTCTGCTGGCCAGTACACGCGATCGAGGTTCGTAAGCCGAATCTGATGCGGTCCTACCGCGATCGTGAAGGCCGCTTTCCTGTTCTCCAACTGCCGGACGACGTCATCGATCTCGCTGCTGGCGCGCGGGGCCGCTTCGCCCTGCGGCGCCGGGCTGCGCTCTACGCGCCGCACCTTCTTTGCATCGACGTCGTCCCGCAAACGCCGAAAGATCGGGGCGCGCAGGTGGCCGTCCTCGGTCCAGCTCTGGAAATTCACTTCGGCGACGAGCTCCGGTTGGACCCAGGTCGTCGGGCTGTGCAGCTCCGGCTTCTCGGCGAACGGGCATGCGGGCGTGCGCAGCTTGTCCAATCGGTCGTTCACCTGGGCGAGGTTGTCCTCGTCGAAGCCCGACCCCACGTGCGAGGCATAGTGCAGCTTGCCTGCGTCCCAATAGCCGACCAGCAGCGCGCCGAGCGCCTCGCGCGAGCCCTTCCCCTTGGTGTAGCCGCCCACCACGAAATCGGCGCTGTGCGTGGACTTGATCTTGAGCCACGAGGGCGAGCGCCGCCCCGGCTGATACTTGCTGTCCTTGCGCTTGCCGACGATCCCCTCGAAACCGTTTGCGAGTGCCGCTGTATACAACGCCTCCCCATCCTCCGTTGCGTGCACGAGCTGAACCAGGGGGGAAGGCAGCAGACATTGAGACAGATAGCGCCGCCGGTCCTGATAGGGCGCGTCGCGCAGATCCACGCCGGCGAAGTGCAGCAGATCGAAGCAGCAGAAGACGACGGGGGTGTTCTGGTCGGCCGCGGCGATCTCCCGCTCCGTTTTCAGTTGAAAGCGATTCTGCAGCGCGTTGAAGGACGGTTTGCCGCTCACGTCGAACGCTACGATCTCCCCGTCCAGGATCATGCTATTCACAGCCTGCTGGCCGAGAGCCGCAGTCAGCCGGGGAAAGGTGCCGGCCATCTGGAGCCCTCGACGCGAGCGAAGCTGCACTGTCCCCTCGCTGAGAAAGGCGAGCACCCGATAGCCGTCGAGCTTGGGCTCCCACATCCAATCGGGATGATTGAAGGGGGCGTCGCCCGACTCGGCGAGCATGGGAGACAGCGTCGCGGGCATCGCTTCGATCTTGCCGGTGGGGACCAGCCGCGAGGCGGGAATGCGGTGCACGGGGAGGACTTTGAGATCCTCGACCGCCAGCGCGGAGAGAACGGAGCGGTTGCGCTCGGTGATATCCACCTGCGCTGCGTAGGCGTCTTTGTGTTTGATGAGCAGCCAGTTCTTCTGGTCCGAAGTGCGCACCAGCGCGAACGAACCCTTCAGCTTTTCTCCGCGCAGGAAGAAGCCGAGCTTGCCTTTCTCGAGACCTTCCCGCACGCGCCGCTCTGCCTCGGCGCGATCGTGGAACCAGTACTCACGGCCTTCGTCCGGAGAATAGACGCCGCAATCCCAGACGATCACTTCGCCCGCCCCGTACAGCCCGGGCGGAATGACCCCTTCGAACGAGCCGTACTCGAACGGATGATCTTCCGTGGGCACCGCGAGCCGCTTTTCGTTAGTATCGAGAGACGGCCCTTTGGGAACGGCCCAGGACTTCAACACCCCGTCGCACTCGAGCCGGAAGTCGAAGTGCAAGCGCCGCGCCGAGTGTTGCTGGACGACGAAGAGTAGCGGGCCGCTGCGCGCTTCCGGCGCCGCGGGCGCCGGCTCGGGGGTGGCCTCGAACGTCCGCTTGGCGGAATATTGGCTAAGCGATGCGGGTTCGGGCGCGCGCGGCCGAACCGCGCGCTTGCCTTTCGACGAGCGCGGCGTCGGGACTTCCTTGGTGGAGCGGGCCGGCATGCGCGAATTCTAGGAGTAAAGACGATGCAGCTGTTGGCGGGAACGAGCGGCTATTCCTACAAGGAGTGGTTGGGCCGCTTCTATCCGGAGAAGCTCCCCGCGACCGAGATGCTGCGCTACTACGCCCAGCACTTTGCCACGGTCGAGATCAACAACACCTTCTACCGCATGCCGGCGGAGTCGATGCTCGCGCGCTGGTCGGAGGAGGTGCCCGCAAATTTCGCGTTCACGCTCAAGGCGCCGCGCCGGATCACCCACGAAAAGCGCTTGCGCGAGGCGGAATCGGACGTGAGCGAATTCGCGCGGCGCGCAACCGCACTGGGCGAGAAACTCGGCGTGCTGCTGTTCCAGTTGCCGCCAAACCTGAAGAAGGATCTTCAAAGGCTGCGGGATTTCCTTGGTTTGCTGCCGCCGGACAAGCGTGCCGCTTTCGAGTTTCGCCACGATTCGTGGCAGGACGACGAAGTATACGAGACGCTTCGCGCCCGCGGCGTGATGCTTTGCGTGACCGACACCGACGAAGGCGATACGCCATTCGTTTCCACTGCGGATTTCGGGTATGTGCGCTTGCGGCGAACTCACTACGACGACGCCGATCTGCAGGCCTGGGTCGAGCGCATCGCGGTGCAGCCCCTGGCTCGCACCTACGTTTACTTCATGCATGAAGACGAGGCGCTGGGGACTCGGTTTGCCCAGCGCCTCCTCGAGCTGTGGCGCGCCGCAGGCGGGACCAACCCTACCAATCAGCGAGTCTCCTCTCCCCTTGTGGGAGAGGGATAGGGTGAGGGGTATAACGAGCACGCACCTTCACCCTCACCCCAACCCTCTCCCATCGAGGGAGAGGGGGACCAACCCTTCCCATGCGCTCACGGCTTCGCCGACTTCAAGGAGAACATCACCGTCCGTTCTGCCCGATGCTTTGAGGACATGGAAACTATGATCGGCTCCCTCCAGCCAATGCATCGTCCACTTGCGGGTCAGGCCGCTGACGGCCTGCTCCATCAGATCGCGCCTGCAAAGTGCGTCGCGAGTGCCGTTCAGGCAGAGTACGGGCGTGCGGATCAGCGCGAGGTGCGCGTCGCGCAATTGCTCGGGCTTCCCCGCCGGATGAAGGGGATAGGCCAGCAGAAGCAAGCCGTCGCAAGGGAATCCGTCTGCGGCGAGCATCGAGGCCGCCCTTCCTCCCATGGACCGCCCACCGATGATAAGACGTTGCGGCTGTAGCTTCTGGCGAGCGTGCGCAGTGACGGCGTAGATGCATTCCTTCAGGCGAGGCATCGGGTCGGGGCGGCCGGAGCCGTTCTCGCGATAAAGGAAGTTGAAGCGGACAACGTCGATTCCTTGCGCGCGCAACTGCTCGCTCAGTGCGAGCATGCCTCGATCGGACATGTGGCCGCCGGCTCCGTGAGCGAAGACAAACAAGGTCCCGTGACCGGGCGCGGGGGCAGTTTCGCAGACCGCGCTGGTCTTCTCGGCCCCGACTTGCACCCGCCACTCGGGCTCGCCCGTACTAGAGCTGACTGGCATGCAGGGAGACGTACGCGTTGTGTTCGAGCATATATGAGGACTGCGGCCTTTCCAGCTTCCCCAAGAGGGGCGCGAACACGCCGCAGCCGCCGCGTTGAAGTGCAACCCGGATCGGCGTAGTGTCACGATTGCTCTCGAGCTTACACCAACAATCACGCGCGAGGCGTCGACTGGCGTCTCGCCGGCTCGAACGGCAATCGTCATCAACCCACGGGAGGAACACCATGTTTTCGCAACGACAGTTGGGCAGGGTCACTGCTGCGCTTTGTTTGTCTACGGCGGCCCTCTTTGCCAGCGCGGCGCTCGCTGCTGACACCAAGGAGGGTTCCTTTACCACCAACGACGGCTACCGGCTCCACTATATCGAAGCCGGTTCCGGAGATGCCTTGGTAATGATTCCAGGGTGGTCGCAAACCGCCGCCCAGTTCAAGCATCAGGTCGAAGGCTTGAGCGACAAGTACCGCGTCATCGCCATCGACATGCGGGGCCACGGGGAATCCGACAAGCCCGATCACGGATATCGCATCCACCGGCTGTCCAAGGATGTGCACGATTTTCTGGTCGCGCGCGGGCTCAACAACGTGACGCTGGCCGGGCACTCGATGGGATGCTCGGTCATCTGGGGCTATTGGGAGCTGTTCGGTCGGGAGCGCATCAGCAAGTTGATACTGATCGACCAGATGCCGATGATCACCGCCAACCCGATCTGGCCTGCCCAGGAAAAAGAGGACGCGGGAGCCATTCTCGATCGAGAGACGTTGTATTCGGTTACCAACGCCCTGGCCGGCCCCGATGGCGTCAAGACGACGGAGGGGTTCATCACTGGCATGTTCAACAAGACGTATTCCCGCGACGAGGTCGCGTGGGTGATCCAGCAGAATCTCAAGATGCCCCGTCCCTACGCCGCCCGCTTGCTGTATGACCATGCAACCAACGACTGGCGCGACGTGATTCCGCATATCGACATTCCGACCCTCGTAGTAGGAGGCAAGGTCAGCCTCGTGCCCTGGAAGTCGCAGGTCTGGGTCGGGAATCAGATCCCGGGCGCGCGCACCGTGATCTTCGAAGAGAACGAGGGCGGGAACCACTTCATGTTCATGGAGAACCCGGAGAAGTTCAACCGTATCGTGAAGGAGTTCATGGGCTGAGGCGGGTTGCTGCTCGGAGAAGTAGTTCCCCTCTCCCGGACCCTCACCCTACCCTCTCCCAGAGGGCTGACTCTCTTTCACGCTGGACACGGGGAAAAATCCTTGCTACGCTGGTCGGTATGCTGGTGGCAGGCCGAGACTTCAGCGAGGAGATCATAGCGCGCATTGGCGAGACGGTGCGCAACACAGCGGACTTGACGCGCT
>JBGPMS010000282.1:0-7748 GCA_041487115.1 Gammaproteobacteria bacterium | reverse complement strand
TCGGGCTACTCGGGCGCTGGCGGCCGATTTCCGGCCATTTGCGGCATGCCTGCCTTGCCGATAGAGTGATCTATCGGCTGCGCCAGTCGAGCCATAACTGGCTCGGAACTCGACTCGCCATCATCCCGAGTCCCTCATGAATCATCCAGGCTAGGGGCCGGTGAGGACAGGCGGCCCGGCAACCGGTAAGATGTTCCCCGGATTTCAACCGCCGGAGGCACCATGGCAACTCATAGCGCACGTCGCTCGAACCGTGATCCCGCACATCCCAGTGCCGTGAGCTACGGCTGGCGAGTTCCACTGCGTGCGGTCGGTTGCGTCGCGGCCGCCGTGCTGCTCGCCGGCGCCGTAGGGTGTGCATCGAAGGGCGTACCAGCCCAGTCCAAAGGCTCCCCCTCGGACGTCAAGATCTACCAGACGACGGACCTGCTCGAGAGCCAGTACACGCTGGTCCAGCATGTGTGGATCGACTCCTGGCGCAGCAACGTGACTTACCCCAGCTTCAAGTCCGAGGCCGACGGCGTCGATGCTATGAAACGAGTGGCGTCCGGCGCCGGTGCCAACGGGCTGATCCACGTGATCTGCTTCGACACTCGGTCGAAGCCGTCCCAGAATCTTAACCTCAACTGCTACGGCGACGCGATCCGGGTGAACTGATTTAGAGCCCCGTATCGCCGACGAAGATTTGTCAGCGATCCAACGCCGCTCGCCCTCTACCCTGGGACGTTGTCTTAGCAGCCGTACGCGTGTTGCTACGGCTTGGACGCCAGCCCCTATGCAATGGACCTACAGCTCAAGAACCGCCACGCCCTGATCACCGGCTCGACATCGGGCATCGGTTTCGCCGTCGCGCGCGGCCTCGCCGCCGAGGGTGCGCAGGTGACCATCACCGGCCGTACCCGGGCCGGCGTCGACACGGCGCTCGAGCGCATGCGCAACTCGGTTCCCGGCGCCAACGCCGATGGCGTGGCAGCGGACTGCGCGACGGCGGCAGGCGCCGAAGAGGTATTCGGCTGCGTGCCCGAGGTCGACATCCTGGTCAACAACCTTGGCATCTACGAGCGCAAGACGTTTTTCGAGATACCGGATGCCGACTGGCTGCGCCTGTTCGAAGTCAATGTGCTGAGCGGGGTGCGCTTCGCGCGTCGCTATGGTCAGGGTATGGCCAAGCGCGGCTGGGGACGGGTTATCTTCGTCTCGAGCGAATCCGCGCTCAACGTGCCGCGCGAGATGATCCACTACGGCATGACCAAGACGGCACAACTCACCGTCATGCGCGGGCTGGCGATGGAGCTCGCCGGTACCGGCGTGACGGTGAATGCACTGTTGCCCGGTCCGACGCGTACCGAGAACACCGAGCGCCTGCGCGCCGAGCGTGCCAAGGCCGCAAAGATTACGGTGTCGGAGCTCGAGAAGGATTTCTTCCTCTCCTTCCGGCCAACCTCGTTGCTCAAGCGCTTCACCACAGCGGAAGAGGTCGCGAACCTCGCCGTCTTTCTGTGCAGCCCGCTGTCCTCCGCCACAAACGGCGCGGCCATGCGGGCGGACGGCGGCGTGGTGAATCAGATCATGTAGCGAGCTGCGGCTGGCCGGCCACGAGTCGGGTTCACGCGGCCTCTGGGCTTCGGCCGCTGTGCGCCCCGCGTCCGGTACGATCTCAATTCATTGTATTAGAACAATTAATACGCAGCCGCACGCAGGATTTCCAGGTTTGGATCCTTACTCCGGGCTGTCAACCAATGCGAAACGCACGCGTTAATCGCCGCGACGCATCGGTTTGCGTCAACTTTGATTTCTACCTGGAGGACACATGCATAAGCTAGCTTCAGCTATCGTCGCAGCCCTGTTCGCGGCGGTGACCTTTTCGGCTCTGGCCGCTGACCCGGTGAAGACTGATCCGAATCCCGGCGCCAAGCCCGGCCGTCAGATCGATGACGCCGTCAAGTCCGGTGGCAACATGGACAAGCCTGGCCGCGCGGCCGACGAACCAGCGCCGGCCAAGAAAGACACCAAGAAGAAGAAGAGGAAAAAGCAGCCGACCCAGTAAGCCGGACCCAGCAACACGGGTTCGAGAAAAGGCAGGGATCGCTCCCTGCCTTTTTGTTTTCCCCCTGCGTTTCCCTCCTTCACCTCGCCCTTCGCCCCCCCCGGCCCCGGGGCAAGTCTGCCGCGCGATCCATCGAGCTACTCAGTCAGAGACGCCGCGACGAGTGCGGCCGTCTCCACCAGTTCGACCATTGCGCCTGCGGCGTCGCCGGTCGTTCCTCCGATGCGGTTGACCATCATCGCGCGGAGCAGGACGAATGTCAGGGCGGCGGCAGCAAGCATCCAGATATTGGCGACTGCCGTTGCCAGCGCGCAGCCGATGACGACGACAATCGCTGCGTTGCGCGGGAGCTGGTCAGCCAGTGTCGAGCCAATCCCCCCTGGACGTACGTAGCGGGTGGTGAGGAAGAGGAGGGGCAGGACCGTCCGTCCCAACACTGGAGCAGTTGCCACGGCCGTCAGCGCGTGCCGCTCGAGCAGTGCTTCCAGCGCGGCGAACTTCATGATCAGCACCACCGCCACGACGGCGACGGCCACGGCGCCGCAGCGCGGATCCCGCATGATCTCCAGCGTCCGCTGACGGTCGCCAAACCCGCCGATCCAGGCATCCGCGCTGTCGGCCAGCCCATCGAGATGCAAGGCGCCGGTCGCGAACACCCAGAATGCCAGGATTACCGCAGCCGCGACGCCCGGCGCCGCAGCGCGCATCGACGCTCCCAGTGCGGCCAGCGCCAGGCCGAGGAGTAGACCCACCAGAGGGTAGTACAGCATCGAGCGCCCGACGGCGCGGGCAGACCGTTCGCCCGTCCTCACCGGGAACCGGGTCAGGAACTGGAGCGCGATCAGGAACGGTTCAAGCACGCATCCGACCCGAGGGGGCGAGCACTTCGGCTCGGAGGCCTCGTTCCATGTCGTGATCGACTCGTATCCGGGTCAAGCTCGCATGAGCCACGTCGAAACGCAATAGTTCCGCTGGTGACGAGCCCAGCACGTGGCCAAGAACGACGCGGATCGGACCTCCATGGGTGACGAACAGCAGCCGCTGTCCGGAGTGCGTTCGAAGGTGGTGCGCCCAGGCCGCCACGGCGCGTGCGTGGAGCGCCGCCAGCGGCTCCCCTCCCGGGGGAGTGTGCAGCGCAGGGTCGCTCCAGAAACGCAGCAGCGCATCGCGGTCGGAGCGCATGAGCTGCTCCGCCGTCTTCGCTTCCCACGCGCCGAAGTGGATCTCCTTCAGCCGCTCGTCCCCGTCGAGAGGAAGTTTCCGGTGCCGGGCCAACGCCGCGCTGAACTCCGCGCAGCGGCGCATCGGCGAGGTGACGATGCGGTCCCATCCCGGTTGCCCATCCACGGCGGCCCACATCTGTGCCAGCCCGCGAGGCGTCAGTGGGTCGTCGGTGCTGCCGCGGAAGCCGGGTCCGCCTTCGGTTTCTCCATGGCGCAGCAGATCGACGATTGTGGTCAGGATTGCGGCGCTCATTGCGCACCGGGAACACCGGCCTCGGAGAAGGTGGCCATCTGGCTGTGCAGGGTGCAGGCCAGCCGGATCAGCGGGACTGCGACGGCCGCGCCACTGCCTTCGCCGAGGCGCATGCGCAAATTCAGCAGCGGCTGCACACCGAGCGCCTGCAACAGCCGGGCGTGACCGGGCTCGGCGGACTCGTGCGCGAACACGAACCAGTTCGAGGCTCCCGGGCACTGGCGTTCTGCCACCAGTGCGGCTGCACTGGCCACGAATCCATCCACCAGTACCGGCAGCGCAGCCTGGGCGGATGCGACGTAAGCCGCCACCAGCGCCGCGAGCTCGAACCCGCCGAGGCGACGCAGCGCTTCCATCGGGTGGTCCAGGTGCGCGCTGTGGATCTGCAGCGCGCGCTGGATCACCTGCGCCTTGTGCGCGATGCCGGCAGCATCGAGCCCGGTACCGGGTCCGACCAGGTGCTCGGGCGCTTCACGCAGCAGCGCACAGGCCAGTGCCGTGGCGGAGGTCGTGTTGGCGATGCCCATCTCGCCGCCGACAAGCAGTTGAGCACCGGCCTGCACGGCACGCTGCACCGCGTTGCGACCGGCCTGAAATGCAACCGCGCGCTGGGATTCGGTCATCGCCGCCTCCCGGCTCAAGTTCGCGGTGCCCGGGCCAGCCCTGTGCGATATCACGCTGGGCAAGGGCCCCGGCTCGAGCGCGGTGCCGGCATCGACCACCTCGAGCTCTGCCTCGAGCGCCTTCGCCAGCACGCTGATTGCCGCGCCGCCACGCGAGAAGTTGCGCACCATCTCCACCGTCACCGCTTGTGGATACATCGACACTCCTTCGGCCGCGACGCCATGGTCGGCGGCGAACACTACGATGCGCACCCGCTCCACCGACGGCCGCTCGCGCCCCTGCATGGATGCAAGGCGCACGGCGATCTCCTCCAACCGCCCGAGCGCGCCTCTGGGTTTGGTGAGCTCGCCCTGACGGGCAAGCGCCGCGTGCAGTGCCGACCGATCGAGGGCTGCGGGCGGGGCCTGCAGCCAGTCGAGGTTCAGCATGGCCCGCCCTTCAGCAGCAGCGGCAGACCGGCTACCGTGAGGGTGACGCGGTCGCAGATGCGCGCCAGGTCCTGATGCAGTCGACCGGCCTCGTCGCCGAAGCGGCGGCCCAATGCGTCGATGGGGATTACGCCTGAGCCGGTCTCGTTGCTGACCAGGATCACGGTGCCAGGCACGTGTTCGACCGCTGCCAGGAAGGCATCGCGCTCCGCTGACAGCTGGGCCTGCGTTCCCGTGCACAGCAGATTCGTGAGCCAGAGCGTGAGGCATTCGACCAGAACGCAGCGGTCCTCACGTGCGTGCAACCGCAGCGTCTGCGCGAGGGCGCGCGGCTCCTCCACAGTCGACCAGCCGGCGGGGCGCCGCTGTCGGTGCTCTTCGATGCGGCTGCGCATCTCGTCGTCTCCCGCCGTGGCAGTCGCGACGTAAACGACCGCGAGGCCGCTTTCCAGCGCACGCTGTTCGGCGAGACGACTCTTACCGGAGCGCACACCGCCGAGGATCAACTCCTTCATGCGCGCAACGCGGAGGCGATTGCCGGTGACAATTTGATCAGCTCGAAGATGGGGCGCAGGTCGAGGTTGTCTTCGACAGCGTCCGCAAGTCTGTCGATCGCAGCCCCGCGCAGTTGCCTTGCGGATCCGGTCGAGCGAAGCATCCTACAACTCCACTCCCTTCTGCGCCCGAACACCGGCATCGAACGCATGCTTGATCGGGCGCATCTCCGTTACCGTGTCGGCCGCTTCGATCAGCTCCGGCAGCGCGCCTCTTCCGGTGATGACCACATGCTGCAGGGGCGGGCGCCGCGCCAGCGTATCGATCACGTCGGCGACCGGGAGGTAGCCGAGCTTGAGCACGATGTTGAGCTCGTCCAGCAGGACCACCTGCACCGCCGGATCCCTCAGCATCTCCGCCGCCTTGTCCCAGGCGATGCGCGCTTTGGCGATGTCGCGCTCGCGGTCCTGCGTCTCCCAGGTGTAGCCCTCGCCCATGACGTGATAGCGGACTTCCGGAAAGCGGCGGAAGAAGGCTTCCTCGCCGGTACTGAAGCTGCCCTTGATGAACTGCACGATGCCGACCTGCATTCCATGCCCCAGCGCGCGCGCCACCATGCCGAAGCCGCTGGTGCTCTTGCCCTTACCGTTGCCGGTGGCGACCACGATCACGCCGCGCTCCTGGTCCGCCTGCGTGATCTTAGCGTCGACCACCGCTTTCTTTCTTTCCATGCGCAGCCGATGGGCCTCGTTGCGATCGGGCTGGTCAGGCTTGTCCATGCATGCTCCTTTCCGCTGCGCTGTGCACGTCCCTGCCGGCCGCCCAGCGGTCCACGATCTCGCGCAACTGCAGCAGCCCATCAGTGAGCGCGGCCGGCCCAGGCTGCAGGATGTCGGCCGATTTGATCTCGTGCAGGTGCCCTGAGCGCACGGCGGGAATGTCCTGCCATCCCGGGCGCTGCGCGACCTGATCGGGGCGAAACTTCTTTCCGCACCAGGAGCCGACGATGATGTCGGGCTGGCGGCGAACCACCTCGAGAGGATCACCGATGATGCGCTCCTTGGCAAGCGGTGCGGTCGCCAGCTCCGCGAAGCAATCGCTGCCTCCTGCGATCTCGACCAGTTCCGAGACCCAGCGGATGCCCGAGATGAGCGGATCGTTCCATTCCTCGAAATAGATGCGCGGCCGGCGTTCCATTCGTTGCGCGGCGCGCCGCGCGTCCGCGAGCCCCGCCTCCAGGCGCGTAACCAGTGCCGCCGCTGCGGACGCCGCTCCTACCAGCGCGCCCAGCACGGTCACCATGTCCAGGATCCCTTCCACCGAGCGATGGTTGAATACGTGCACGGCGAGCCCGCGCCGGATCAGCTCCATCGCGATCTCCGCCTGCAGATCGGAGAAGCCCAGCACGAGGTCGGGCTCGAGGGCCACGATCTTGTCGATCTTGGCGCTGGTGAATCCCGACACCTTGGGCTTCTCCCGTCGCGCGCGGGCCGGCCGCACGGTGAAGCCGGAGATGCCCACGATGCGGTCCTGCTCCTCCAACATGTAGAGCGTCTCGGTGGTCTCCTCCGTAAGGCACACGATGCGTCTGGGAAACCGGTCGGCGGAAGGCGGAGTCATGGCGCGGGGTCAACGCCGGAACAGCGCCGCGCAGGCGGCGGGATCCGACGGGAAGTAGCCGGCGCGCTGACCCGCAGTGCTGGCGTCAGGCGGGATTCGCCCATGCCGCCCGGCGCGCGGCGTTACGTTGCGACTGCGAGTCAGCGCGTCTGCTCCGCGCCGCCGCGCATTGCTCCCGCACGCGCTACCGCATGGACGATGGCCGCGAGCGCAACGTAGAGGCAAGTGACGCCCAGATACAGCGGGAAGTATTTCGCCACGCCGCTCGCGTACTCGCTCCAGCTCATCTCGGGAAAGTAACCGGAGAGCAGGTAGAAGCTGCCGTTCGATATGGCGAACGCGATTCCCACGCTGGCCAGCACGATTCCTGCGAGCGGAAGCACCGTCTTCCAGGTCCAGCTATGCATGCGCCGATAGAGACGGCCGCCAAGCCATAGGGCGCCATAGGTGGGGATCAGGAATGCATAAGCCGGCGTCACGCACCAGCCGCTGACACCGCCCGCGAGCGCGACATAGTCGATCAGCGCGGCCTCGGCCAGAAGCAGCAGGAGCACCCAGGGGGAGCGCAGATAGAAGCCCGCGAGCAGGAACACGGCGAACGACGCATCCGCCATATGGGTAGCCGAGCCGAAATGCTGGTACCGGGTGGCGGCCATCAAGGCGACCAGCAGCGCGGCGATGAGCGCCGGTTGTTTCAGGGTGGATGAGAGCACGTGTACCTCCTTTCGGGATGTCAAGGACGGACGGGTTGGTAGCGGACCGACACGAATGCATTGAGGCCGGGTTGATTATAGAGCTCCGCGGTCTCATAGGACTTGTCGAACAGGTTTCCGATCTTGGCCTGCAGGCGCCAGTCCCTGGCAAGCTCGTATTCGCCGCGCAGGTCGACCGTGGCGTAGCCGCCCATGCGACCGGTGTTGGCGAGAGTGTCGAAGCGCCGTCCTTCGGCGAAGACGGTGACGCCGAACTTGAACTTGCCGAACCCGCGGTCGAAGTCGATTTTACCGGACTGCTCGGCGCGGCGTGGCAACAGGTTACCGTTGTTGGCGTCGGCGGAC
>JBGPMS010000281.1:0-7759 GCA_041487115.1 Gammaproteobacteria bacterium | reverse complement strand
CGTAGCAGCGGAAGCTGCGGAGTCCAAGCGTGCCTGCGGCCCATCCAGAACCCCGTTCGCGCTGAGCGTAGCGGCGGAAGCTGCGGAGTCCAAGCGTGCCTGCGGCCCATCCAGAACCCCGTTCGCGCTGAGCGTAGCAGCGGAAGCTGCGGAGTCCAAGCGTGCCTGCGGCCCATCCAGAACCCCGTTCGCGCTGAGCGTAGCAGCGGAAGCTGCGGAGTCGAAGCGTGCCTGCGGCAGAAGGCTGGGATCGGGGCCTGCTCGTTGTGTCTTTCCCGCATTTCGTCGTCGTCGAGTCCTAACGGGCTATTTTCCGCCGCCAGGGTTGCAGGGTCGTGACGGCGGCATAGCTCGAATGCGCTAGTGGACTGTAACAACACGATCCCCTCTCCCCTTGCGGGAGAGGGCTAGGGTGAGGGGACCGCTGTCGGAACACATGCACACCTCACCCTCACCATCCTCACCCCTCACCCCAACCCTCTCCCCCAAGTGGGGAGGGGGCCGGGAGAGGGAGCCCCAAGGCATGGAGCAGTAGTCACCGATCCTTCTCATCTCCGAGCCCGAGCACCTCCACGGTTATGAAGGACGGCAGGATGGGTTGCTTCGCGAGGTCCGACGAGTTGGAGGCGAGCGACTGCGTTGCCTGCTCCGCCGCCTTGGTCGCGTCGGTTGCAGTGTTCGCCATGCCCGCGGTCGCGGCCGACAGCGTGGTCGTCGGCGCCACCGGCACGCCGGTGGAGACACCGCCCACCTTGATGTTGTCGGCGCCGACCACGCGCAGCGCGGCGATATTCAGGTTGCCCGCCACGCGGATGCCGGCGTCGCCGGCGTTCACCTCGCCTTTCGGTGCGATCAGGTCCACATCGCCTGCAGTGGCGCCCGCCTTCGCGAGCAGCACGCCGATGCCGCTGCCCTGGATGGACTCGGTGATGTCGAGCGAGAAATTGCCGTTGGCGTCGATCTTGAGCTGCGGGGGCGGCGTCGCACTGGCGGTTTTGGCGCCTTTCCCCGCATCGATGTTGCCTTCCGACGACCACAGGAGGATGTCGCCACCGCCCAGCGTGAACACGCGCGACTGGTTGACCAGAAAATCTCCGCGCGAGAACGAGCGGATGCTGCCGCCGTCCACCGTCACCACACCGAGCGCCGCGGCGCTCTTGGTGAGCGTGCCGGGGTTGGCCAGGCCGGCGTTGACCAATCCGCCCGGAGTAAGCAACTCGATGTCCCCACCCTGCTCGGTCTTGATCTGGCTGAAGAACAGCTTCACGTCCCCCTGGTAGGCGATCGGTCTGCCGGCCGAGTCGGTTGCCGGGAACAGCCAGTCGATGGCGCGATACCCGCGGTCGTAGTTCCCGGTCACGCCGAACGCCCGCCCTGTGGCCTTGAGCTCGGAGAACAGTGTCTCGCGGCCAACGGCAAGCTGCGCCTCGGGGCCGAGCGCGTCGAACGCGGTCGTCAACTCCGCACGCTTGGCGTCGAGCAGTCGAGTCGCCTCGCCGTCAGCAAGACCCGCGGGCAGCGTGTCGCTGTACTGCTGCAGGCGCACGTTCACGTAAACGGCCGCGGAATCCGGTAGCCGCACCCGTCCGTTGCCGTCGGTGCCCAGGCCTGCCATCACGACGATGGCCGCGCCCGCTTCGTCCAGGAAGGGGTTGTCGAGGTTGCCGCGCGAAATGAGGCCGCTCGAGGTGCCGAGGTCGACGTCGCGTCCCGCCAGGATCTCGAGCCGGCCGGGCCCGCCGATCCGGATCGCGTTGGTGTTGGTTTCCTGTGTGCCGGACTCGCGCCGTGGAGAGGCGAACACCAGATCGCGGCCGGCGGTCAGCGTGGTCACGTCGCCGTCGTGCAGGTTCTGCGCGGCCAGGTTGAGGTCGCGCAGATCGCGGCCAGCCGAAATCTGGGCAGGCTTCGGCAGCGAGATCGAACTGAGGTTGGAGACCACCACGTCGCCGCTGTCGGCCACGATCACCACCGGCACGGCGTCACTCGCATGCAGCGGCGGGTCGGAGTGGGAGACGATCCTGGAGTCGGGCCGGCCCGGCGCCAGGAAGACGGATTCGCTGAAACCGGCAACGGGGCTCGTGACCTGCGGGAAGCGCGACGGCGAAGTATCGAGCATGTTGAGCGTGCCGCCTACGACGACAGAGCCGGACGCGAGGAGCTGCAGATTGCCCGACGCCGCAGGGTACATATTGAACGCCGAACGTACGTTCACGTCGCCGCCGAGCGCGACCAGCGCGAGCGAGCCCGGATACAGCGTGATGCCGTCCAGGTTGCTGTTGCCGTCGCTGCCGAATGTTTGCGGCGCGGTCAGCGTGAGAGCCGAGCTCTCGTTGTTGAACAACGTGACGCCGCCGCCGAGCGACGTAACCTGCACCGAGCTGCCAGGGGCGTAGGTGTTGAAACTGCTCTGCTGGTTCAGCTGGCGCGCTGGCTGCGTCGAAAACTGCCGGATCAGCGTCGGACTGAAGACCGTCTCCAGTTGGACGTCGCCCCCGGCGGTCAGATCGAATCGACCATCCCCCAGCGCCAGCGCCGTATGCACCGGCACGCTGCCGCCATCCGGCGTGGCGACCGAGTAGCCCGACACGATGCCTCCCTGCGCCGTAAGCGTTCCGATCCCGCGCCCGACATAGAACACGCCGCTCAGGATGTCGCGGCCGCTTTCCACTGTGAGGTCTCCGCCGCCCTGAACCACGAGGTTCGCCGTATTGGGCGCCGCACCGATCGCGCCACCCAGCCTGCCATTGGTCGGGATGACGATCGACAGGTTGTCCACGTCGCGTCCGGCGCTCACCACGACATCGCCGCCGCCCAATGCGCCCACGCCTTCCTGGAAGGTGTTGAAGCGCGGCCACCACGTGGTCTGCGGATTCACGTAGTCGTAGCTGGTCGAACTGGTGAGGCCGCCGGTGCGCCGGTAGAGCCAGTCGCCGATGAGCTGCGAGCCCGGCACACCGATTACGTCACGCTGCGCCACGATCGAGATGTCGCCGCCGCCGGTCGGATACACGGGGATGATGTTGAACACGGTGCGCCCGCCCTCGGACTCCTGAACGCGCGGGCGCGCCACACCGGGGAGGTCGGGCGCGGGCACGCCGGCGGTGTAGATCACCGAGGCCGCGGAAGCGAGCTGAACGTCGCGACCGGCCGCGATCCCGATGTCGCCGGTGCCGGTGCGCACGAGCTTGCCAGCACCCAGGACGACGTCGCCGGTGCCCGCAGCTTCGAGCTGTGCCAATGGCCGCACCGAACGAACATCGGCGGCCGCAAGGTCTGCGCCGGAGACCAGCCGATAAGACCACGACTCACCCGACTGCAGCACGCCGGAGGGCAGCGCCGTGCTGAAGCCGTCGCTCAGGCTGCCGTTCAAGTTGATGTTGCCGGCTGCGCGCAGCGTTAGCACGCCCGGCTCTCCGCCGGGCCGCGTGGCCGAAAACAGATTCCAGTCGGCGGTAACCGTCAGGTCTCCTGTGCTGCGCACCTCGACGCCGGGGCGCACGTGGAACAACGGATCTACCCAGCCGAGACGCGTGCGGATCGTGGACGCGTTCGCCATCAACGCGGCGGTGTCGGCAGCCACGGTGTTGAAGGTGAGGTTGCCCGCACCGGATGCCGTGCCGAGGCGCTGGATGTTGTCGTAGACCTTGACCCCTTCGGCCACGACCTCCGCGGCGCCGAAGATCGTCGCCGCGGCCTTACCGATAGCGATGTCATTGCCCGCCATGCGAGGCGCGCGCAGCAAAAGCGATCCACCTTTGCCGCCGGTTCCGCCGCCCAGGCTGACTGAAGAGCCAGCCGCCAGGTTGAGTGTGCCCCCGCCGGTGGCGAGCTCGACCTTGCCGCCATCCGCGTTGACTGCATTCGACTGCGCGATGAGATTCGCGCCCGCGTTGACCGCTAGATTGCCCGCCGCCGCGACCACGATCTCACCAGCCTTCGCGCCACTCGCATCCAGCTTCCCGGCGATGTCGATCGTACCGCCGTCGGCCGAGATCGCGATGCTGCGCGCGGTAACGACGTCCGCAGCGGCCACCGACACATCACCGCTCCGCGCCCGAAAATCGAGCACGTCGCGGAAGCCCCCGCCGGCGAGGACGCGATTGAGGTCGGAAAAGGCTGCGAGCTCCAGCGCATCGACCGTCGCACGGCCGCCCCGGAAGCCGTCCGCTGCCGCACCTTGCAAGGTTCCGGCGAGCGTCACGTGCCCCTTGACTGCGGAGACCGCCAGCGTTCCGGAGTCGGCGCGACCCTGTGCGCCGGCCACGTCGATGAGCGCGCCATCCAGCACCGTCACGCTGCCGCTCACGGACGAGAGGCTCACGCTGCCACCGGCAGCGTAGATCTGCGTAGCGCCGATGCTCTGGGTGAACCCGCCTGCAAGGATGCGCGAACCCGCTTGCAGAACCACGCTGTCATCCGCGCCAGCTCCGGTCGCCGACAGCGTCACGTGCCCGCCCTCGACGTCGATGACGCCGCTGCTGGTGATCCTGCGACCGGCCAGGGCGAGCTGTGCCCCCGCTGCCGGCGAGCCGATAGGGGTCGCCTGGCCGGCCGCTGAGACGATGGTGAGTGTCCCGGTTCCGGCGTCGAACGATTGGTCGGCGCGCGTGGTAGCTGTGACGCGCGCCGCGGTCAGTGTCGTATTGGCCCGCGTCGAGAGGCTGCCCTGACCATTGAAGACAATGTCGCCGGACGCGGTGGCGGCGAGCACATCGAACCCGGCTATCGTCTTGGTGCCTGCGCCGAATTCAATGCTCGCAGCCGTGATCTCGAGCTTCCCACCCCCGCTGGACAAAGCCGGCGCCGTGATGCCCGACGGGTTGGAGAACACCAGCGTGCCAGCATTGATGACCGCCGTCTGGCCAGCGTTGTCGATGCCTGCGATCCCGGCGCTCTCGATGCGCAGGCTGGCGAGCAGCGCCTTGTTCGTGATCGGATCCAGCGACCCGAGCACCGCATTGCCGTAGAGGTCGAGCGTGCTGTAGCTGCGCAGGGCCAGATCGTTCACCTGCTGCAGTTGCGTAGCGAGATCACCGGTCAACGTCAGGCCCGCGGTGCCGGCAGGTACCGCACCTAGACTGATGTGGCCCGCCGCCAAGCTGACGGCTTGCGCGGAGAATCGAGCGCTGGTGGAGATGGTGGTGTCCCGTGTGGCATCGAGGTCGAGGGAGCGCCCCTTTAGCGATGTGTCCGCGCCCACCTCCACCACTCCCTGCGCGGCGGAGCTCGCGCTGCCCAGCCTCTGGACAGCGCCGCGGTCGGCGCTGGACACCCGCACCAGCGCACCCGGTGCTACCGTGCCGTCGGCAGCCGCAGCGAAAGTGAGATCGTCGCCAACACGCTGCGCACCGCTGGCCTCGATGCGGGAGCCGTCCCGGATCTCGATGCGATCGGTGGCGACCAGCACGACTTCGGAGCTGGTCAGCGCAGGGCCGCTGCCGTTGCGCACCACCACCTGGCTGGCTCCCGGAGTGACCAGCCATCCGCTGTCGGTCCGCTCGCGCACTCCGCCCAGCAGCAGGCTCTCCACGCTCATGCGGTCGAGCACACCGACCTCGATCTGCACCGAGCCGTCGTCGGGTCCGCGCGTGTCCACCACCGAGATGCGCGGTGCGCTGATGTCGACCCTCGCACCGCGTCCACCCGGACCGCTGGCCGCGATCACGCTGCCGTCGAGTTGCAGCGACTGCGTGACCAGCACCGACAACGCGCCTGCATCGGCCGGTAGGTCGCTGCTGCCAACGTTGGCAAAGAAGCTAGTGGCCGTGGTCTCGAGGTACTCCGATTGCTGGCGCGCGTAGCTGCCGGGGCGGACCACAAAGCCGCTGCTGCGCGTGTCGCCGATGACCTGCCCGTCCATTCCGAATGCGGTGCGATAGCCGGAGACCACCTGGCCGCCGTCCACGAGCGGATAGCGCTGGCTCGGCAAGAGGTCGGTTTTCCCCGCGACCTGCGAGACGAGGAAGGCGCCGGGCAGCAGCGCGTAACGGGCCGGCAGCAACGTGTAGTAACCAGCGGCGAGACCGTCGGCGCCCGAGAGATACACCTGATCGCCGGGGCTCAGTGCAGGCTTCGCACCGGCTAGATACTCCTGGTGATCGTAGGGTGCGAACTCCGAGCGGTACCCGGGCAACACAGCGAACGTGTTGGGCGAGTTGGCCGGGTCGAGGACATCCTTGGAGCCGCCCGGCCCCGGCGTGAACTCGTAGGCGAGCAGTTCGCCGCCACCGGACAGGTCCAGCGTCGCGTGCGAACCGATCTTCACAGCCGGCGCGCTGAGGCTGATCTTCTTCTCCGGGAGCTGCGTCAACAGCTCGCGCGTGGACTGCGACAGCTGATAGATGTAGTCGTTGCCGCTCAGGTCGGTGCGCCCGAACAGCACCGGCTGCCCTTCGCCGGATACCGACGTGAGGCTGCCGTCGCCCAGCGTCAGGCTGCTCGATGCATTGAGCACCACCTCGCCGAAGGGCGCCTTGAGTACCCCGCGCTGATCGATGTTCGCGGCTGTGAGTGTGAGCAGGCCCCCGGCCGACTGCACCGGAGAGCCGCCGGCTCCGGGCAGGATGGTGATGGTGCCGGACGCGTTGTCGCGCACCGCGATGCTGAAAGCGGCCATCGTGGTCGGATAGATCTGGTTCGCCGCGAGCGTGATGTTGCCTGTGCCGACGAGCGAGCCCTCGAGCGTGGCGGGGCCGCCTTCGATGAACAGTCCCTTCAGGCGGATGTCGCCCTGGCTCGCCAGCGTCGTCGCGGCGAAACCCTGCAGCACGACGTCTCCTTCGAGGTCGATCAACCGCGCGTCGACCTCGAGTTGCGCGTCGCCCGCGAGAGTGGGCTTGGGCGAGAATCCGCTCGTGCTGGCGATGGATACGTACGGCGCCACGATCTGCGCTCGTGCGCCGGGAAGCCCGGTCAGCGCCAATGCATCGATCGAGACGCTGCGCTGCGCCTGGAGGCTCACGGTGCCGCTGAAGGCGACGTAGTCGGGGCTGTTGAGCGAGACCTTGTCGAAGCCCGCATCGCTCACCGCAGCCGCCGACACGAACCCACGATGGCTGAGCTTGCTGAGGCTCGCGTCGAATGCATTGGGGTCCACCACCTGGCCGGGACGCAGGCCGGAAGGCACGAAGCCGCCACCTTCGCTCACTACCAGCGAGCTGGCGCCCCTCGGATAGCTGATGTTCCCGCTGACGCGGGGATCGAGGGTGAGCGCCAGAGATCCGCCGCGCGCGCCCGCGCCACCGGGCTGCGCGCGCAGGCCACCGTCGAGAAGCAGACCCTCCTGGGCCGAGATGTCGATCGAGCCGGCGTCGCCGGCCACCAGCGTAGGACGCAACACCGGCGCGACGCCGCTCGGTTGCGCGATATCCAATACCGCGGCGGTGCCCGACACATCGATCGACGAACCAGCCTCGGTGATCACGTAGCCGCGTCCCGCGCTGATGGTCACCGTGCCGCCGTCGAGCACGTCGCCGCGGTGCAGACCGGTCGGGTCGACCTGCGCGCGGAAGTACCCGCCTGCGAGCAGGCGGGCGGTGGGCGCCAGCCAGATGGATTGTCCCGGCGCATAGCTATCGTCCTGGGTCGGCGCGAGCGTGGCAAGAGTGATGCTCCCCGCACGGGCCTCCAGCGTCCCATCGACGGTCAGTTGATTCCCGGCGACAAGCTTGATCGAACCGGTGGGGTCGACCCGGATCGCGCTTCCCTCACCCACGGTGACGTCGCCGAACACCTTGCTGTTCGCCGTGAAGGTGAT
>JBGPMS010000280.1:0-7761 GCA_041487115.1 Gammaproteobacteria bacterium | reverse complement strand
GGTTCTCGGCGCCACTGCGCAGGACCGGTTGTTCGCCACATCGCGTCTGTTCTTCGCCTATGCGCTGTGCAATAGTCTGTTTGCCGGGCTGCGCCTGGGTGCCACCGTGATTCTGGATCCGGCGTGGCCGGAGCCGGAGCAGATCGCGCGATCGGTGGAGCGGCAGCGCCCGTCGTTGGTGTTCAGCGTGCCGACGCTCTATCATCAACTGTTGACGCAGGCGCTGGCAGGGCGCCTGTCCGATGCGGGCGCGCGGCATTTCGTATCGGCGGGAGAGTCGCTCCCGCCGCAGGTGGAGCGCGCATGGCTTGCGGCTACAGGCCACGCGCTGGTCAGCGGTTACGGCATGACCGAGACACTCGCCCTGGTGTTGTATCGCGATGCGGCGTGCTCAGAGGCAGCGGGACCGGCACCGCTGGCGCGGGTGCGGGCCGACCCCGTCTCGTCCCAGGCCGAGTTGCCGGTGCGGCTCTGGTTCTGGCATCCGAGCACGGCGCTCGGCTACTACCGCTGGCCCGATCTGCAGCAACGCAACTTCCGCGACGGCTGGTGCTCGTCGGGAGATCTGTTCTTCGCGCGCGGCCAGGACCAGTGGGAGTTCGCCGGTCGCGACGACGCGCTGGTGAAGGTGGCGGGCCGCTGGGTCAGCACCCTCGATCTGCAGCGCGAGCTGAGCAACGATCTGGCGGGTGAGGTCCACGATCTGGCGGTGGCCGCGGTCATCGGGAGTGAAGGGTTGACCGGCATCGCGCTGTTCGCCGTGTCCAGACCGGGGCGCGAAAGGGAGGCCAGGGATCGCCTGCAGGCGCGGCTCGACCAACTTCCAACGCATCAGCGACCGCGCTGGCACTATTGGCTCGATGCGCTGCCGCGTACCGCCAGCGGCAAGTTGCAGTTGACGCGGCTCAGGGAAATCCACGCCGGCGCGCTGGGCGTCCAGGCGACGTAGGAAAAACAACACAGGGAGGGCGCTCGTGAAACTCTACGGCTTTTCGCGCAGCTCGGCTGCCTATCGCGTGCGCATCGCACTCGGCCTGAAGGGGTTGAGCTACGACTACGCGAGCATCCATCTGGCCAAAGGGGAGCAATACAACCCCGAATATGGTGCCGTCAATCCGCAGAACCTGGTGCCGGTGCTGGAGGATGAAGGCCACCTGCTCTACCAGTCGCTCGCCATCATCCAATATCTGGAGGAGACCCATCCGCAACCGCGGCTGATCCCGGCGGACCCGCTGGAGCGCAACCGCGTGCGCTCGCTGGCGCTGATCGTCGCCTGCGAGATCCATCCGCTCAACAATACGCGAGTGCTCAATTACCTGACCGGCAACCTCGGCCTTACCGAAGATCAGAAGCGTGAGTGGTACCACCACTGGGTCAAGACCGGCTTCACCGCGCTGGAGCAGCGCCTCGCGACCGAACCTTCGACCGGGCGCTTCTGCCACGGCGATACGCCCGGGTTCGCCGACATCTCGCTGGTGCCGCAGGTAGCCAACGCCAGGCGGTTCAAAGTCGACCTCACGGCGTTCCCCACCATCGTGCGCATCGACGACGAATGCCTGAAGCTGGAAGCGTTCAAGAAGGCCGCACCGGAAAACCAACCGGACGCGTAGACGCACTAGAAGCGTGAGCGCAAGGTTCCGAACTGAGCACCGTCCTCGCCCCCAGGCCCCAGTCCCTCGCCTCTCGCCTCTCACCCCTCACGTCATGCCATACAAGCAAAGCATCGGCGTGCGAACGTACGCCTTTCCGGACCTGAAGGCGTTGCTGGCCAAGGCCTCGCCGGCGCGCTCGGGCGACGATCTGGCCGGGGTGGCTGCGCAGAGCGACGAGGAGCGCATGGCCGCCCGGCTGTGCCTCGCCGATCTGCCGCTCGCGGTGTTCCTGGAGCAAGCGCTGATCCCGTACGAGGCCGACGAGGTGACGCGCCTGATCCTCGATACCCACGACCCGACTGCGTTCGCCGCGATCTCGCATCTCACGGTAGGCGATTTCCGCAATTGGCTGCTGCTCGAATCCAGCGATGCGGTTGCCCTGGGGCGAGTCGCCCCCGGAATAACGCCGGAGATGGCGGCGGCGGTATCCAAGATCATGCGCAACCAGGACCTGATCACGGTCGCCCGCAAGTGCCGCGTGGTGACCCGCTTCCGCAACACCATCGGGCTGGAGGGCAGGTTGTCGGTGCGCCTGCAGCCCAACCATCCGACCGACGATGCCAAGGGCATCGCCGCTTCCATCTTCGACGGGCTGCTGTACGGCGCGGGCGACGCGGTGATCGGCATCAACCCGGTGTCGGACAGCCTGAGCGGCATCGTTGCGCTGATGCAGATGGTGGACGAGGTGCGCACGCGCTTCGACATCCCGACCCAGTCGTGCGTATTGAGCCACGTCACCAACCAGATCCGCGCCATCGAGGAAGGCGCGCCGGTGGACCTGGTGTTCCAATCCATCGGCGGAACGGAGCAGACCAACCGCGGCTTCGGCATCGATCTCGCGCTGCTGAAACAGGCGCACGACGCGGCGCAGTCGCTGCAACGCGGGACCGTAGGGCAGAACGTGATGTACTTCGAAACCGGCCAGGGCAGCGCGCTGTCGGCCAATGCCCACCATGGCGTGGACCAGCAGACCTGTGAGGCGCGCGCCTACGCGATCGCGCGCCACTTTCGGCCGCTGCTCACCAACACGGTGGTCGGCTTCATCGGCCCGGAGTACCTGTACGACGGCAAGCAGATCGTCCGCGCCGGCCTGGAGGACCACTTCTGCGGCAAGCTCCTGGGCGTGCCGCTCGGCGTGGACGTGTGCTACACCAACCATGCCCAGGCCGACCAGGACGACATGGACACGCTGCTCACTCTGCTGGGCGTGGCCGGCGTGACCTACGTCATGGGCGTGCCCGGGGCAGACGACATCATGCTCAACTACCAGAGCACGTCGTTTCACGACGCGCTCTATCTGCGCAGCGTGCTCGGGCTGCGCCCCGCGCCGGAGTTCGAGGACTGGTTGTCGCGCATGAGTTTGACGGATGCGGCGGGACGACTGCGCACGCCGGGTGCGGCACAGCCGCTGCTCGCATCGGCCCGTCGGCTGCTGCAGGCCCCATGAGCGAGCTCATCGAGAGCGACCCGTGGAGCGAGCTGCGCCGGTTCACATCGGCGCGCATAGCGCTTGGCCGCGCCGGCAACAGCCTGCCTACCGACGAGGTTCTGCGTTTCGGCCTGGCCCACGCACAGGCGCGCGATGCGGTGCATCAGCCGTTCGAGCCCGAGCGCGTTGCAGCAGGGCTGCACGCGCTTGGCCTGGACAGTCTTCTGGTCCATAGCGCGGCGCCCGATCGCCTGCACTATCTGCGTCGCCCGGATCTGGGGCGGCGCCTGGATGCGGCCAGCCGGCAGGTCCTGGCCGCCGCGCGCAGCGATCCGGGGGCGCACCTGGTGCTGGTTGTCGCCGACGGGCTATCGCCTCGCGCGGTGCATGATCACGCAGTACCGTTGGTCGCGTCGATGCTGCCGGCGCTCGCAGAGCAGGGTTGGCGCCTGGCACCTGTCGTGATCGCGCAGCAGAGCCGGGTCGCGCTGGGCGACGAGATCGGAGAGCTGTTGAGGGCCGAGATGGTTGCCATTCTGATCGGCGAGCGGCCGGGGTTGAGCTCGCCCGACAGCCTGGGCATCTATCTCACTTACGCACCGAGCGTGGGGCGGCTCGATTCGGACCGGAACTGCATCTCCAACGTACGTCCACAGGGGCTGAGCTACGAACACGCAGCGTGCCGGCTGCTGTTCCTGCTGGGCGCGGCGCGGCGGCTGCGCCTGACTGGTGTGCGGCTCAAGGACGACAGCGATATGCCGAACCTGATGCGGGCAGAGTCCGCGCCGGTCGATCAGCACTGCGCGGAGTAGGCTCGCAGGGCTGGACGCCGCCGCAGGCGATGCTCTGCTACGCTACCGGTTACACACGTTCGACCATGATGCGACCAGGGAGGTCAGCGTCTATGTCGCCGCGTCCCGACGGGGGAACGGCTTAGGCTCGGCGCTTCTGCGACACATGCTTGCGCAGGCGCCCCGCCTGCACATAGACAGGTTGGTCGGGTTTATCTTTCGGCATAATGCCCCGAGTCTGCGGCTCTTCCATCGGCATGGATTCGAGCGCTGGGGCCTGCTGCCCGGGGTGGCGGTGCTGGATGCGATACCGCGCGACGTCGTGATCGTGGGACGCAGGTTGCAAGGTAGGGGCTGGGCGATGCCGACGGTCTGACCGGAGGGAGGGGCTATGGCAGCGCAAAGTGGTGGCTCGAATCTTCCGGTGGCCGGTATCGTCGCGCTGATCCTCGCGGCGGTCGCGTCGGCGCTGTTCACGCGGGTTTCGCTGGAAGTTCCGCGGCCGCCGTCCACCCCCGGGGCCCGTTACCAGGAGCCCGCGTTGCAGGACCTGGATGCGCGTCTTTGGGAGGATCCCTTTGCCGCCGTATCTCGCGCGCGCATAGACGTCTCTACCGGGTCGGCCAAGCCGGACGAGCGGCACATGCTGCCCCAGATTTGCGACCGCTTGCGCAGGGTCGAGGTGGGCGCCAAGCTCAATCCCGATTCCAAGCGCGAGGCGAAGCTCCTGGTGCTGGGCGTGATGGTCTCGAATGCGCCCTATTCGGACGGTGAGGAGCAGCGCCGGCGGATTCGCTACGCCGTGCAGGCCGCTTTGAACGTTGCCCAATTCACCCCCGAGAACGCCCAGCACGTGGGTTACTTCCGGTTCGGCTCGGATGCGGAATCGCTGCTCGTCCCGTTCGAGCTGTACAAGCGCAAGAACTCGGGACAGATGCGCAATGACTACCGGGCCATGGTGGTATGGCTGGAGGACGAGTGGTTCCACCAGGATCTGGGCAGCGGCCCGACGCCCCTGGCGCGCGTGCAGTCGCTGGCCCAGGCCCTGACGCAGCAGTGCGGAAGGCCGGCACCGGCGGCGTCGGTGACCGAGCAGCCGCTGGTGGTTTCGCTCGGGATACTGGGGCCGGCCAGCTCGGACACGCTGCGCGACATGCGACAGGAAGTCGGCCTCGTGGAAAAGAAGCTGGGGCCGGCGCGGAAGCTGGCGCCGGCGCTGCGGCAGGGGCTGTGGCCGGGACTGCACAAGGTCTCCTTCTACTCTCCATTCGCCACAGCCTCCGAAAAGGACCTGCTGCAGCGCGACCAGTGCGACAGCAAGGAGAAGGCGCCACAGGCGGGACCCGCCGGAAGCCCGCCCGAGGAGTGCAGCCTGCACGCGCTGTTCAAGGCCCAGGACATCCGTTTTCTGCGCACCACGACTACCGACGTGGAGCTGACTCGAACGCTGATGGCGGAACTGCATCAGCGCGGCGTGTGGCCCGGAACCAAACACGGCCACTTCGTCGCGCTGGTCGCGGAGTCGGACACCTACTACGGGCGCATGCTGCCGAAGGCGTTCCTGCGCGCGATGCAGTCGGAACAGGTGTGCGAAACCGACCCGTCCGAACCCAACGTGCCGGGACCGGGCGGCTCGCTGGCCGCGGGCTGTCGCGTGCTGCGCTTCGGTTATTTCCGCGGCCTCGATGGCCAAGTGCCCGCCGATACCGCGGCGTCCAAGCCGGCGCCGCCGGCCGATCTGGTCAAGAGCTTGAGCACCGCGCCCCAGCTCGAGCGCGGCGAAGGTCCCAAGCAGTTCGACTACCTGCGGCGCCTGGCCGAGCGCATCAGACGCGACAACCTGCGTCTGCGCGAGCGGAAGGACCCCGACCCCATCGAAACGCGTGAACCCGACGGCTACTTCCGCGACGAATGCAACGAAGAGCTCTGCGCGCTCGGTGTGCTGGGCAGCGACGTGTACGACAAGATCGCAGTGCTGCGCGCCCTGCGCCGCGAGTTTCCACGTGCCGTGTTCTTCACCACCGATCTCGACGTGCGCGTGCTCGACGGCGATCAGTACGAATGGACGCGCAACTTGGTCGTCGCCTCGAGCTTCGGCCTCGAGCTCAATCCCTGCCTGCAGAAGAGCGTTCCGCCGTTTCGCAGCAGCTATCAGACGGCGGCGTATCTTTCCACCCACCTCGCGCTGCGCGATTACCTGGTGGAGGAGGAACGCGTGGTTGACGGCGTCGTCTACGACCAGCGCGATCTCATCTGCCCCGAGGGCTGGCCGGCCGCGCGGCGTGCCTACCTGCCGAATCTGTCGCTGGAAGCCGATAAGACGACCGACGGCCGCTGCGCCGCGGGGCCGAAGCGCAGAGATCGAGGTACCCAGCCGGTGTTCGAAGAGGAGCCCGACGTGCAGTGCAAGCTCACGCGCTGGCTGACACCGCCTCGCAACTACGAAGTGGGTCGCACGCAGGCCTTCGATCTCAGCCAGCCGGACCCCGAATGCATCGACGCGGTGAGCTGCGTCAGCCCGCATGGCTACCGGTACGGCCACCTGCTCACTCCCGGGCGAAGCTGGAGCGGGGTGGTCGCGCTGGCCTTGCTGATCGTGTCGCTCCTGGCCTTGCGCAAGGTCCGCGCATTGTTCCGCCTCTCCGGCCGCTTCGTCGCGGAGTTGCTGCACCCCAGGGCCAGCCGCGCCGAGCGCGCCGCCGCGCTGGCCTTCTCGGTGCTGGGACTGGCGCTGGTGGGAGCGCTGACCATATTGAACATGCGCGCCTGGTCGGTTTCGCAGGCGAGCCCGGCCACGCGCCTGCAACTGCTGGCCCAGGGCAGGCCGATCGATGCCGGTGAGCCGTTTGCGTGGTTCGAAGGGGTGAGCGTGTGGCCTACCGAGTGGCTGCGTATGCTGTCCGTGATCCTGGCCTTGATCTTCCTGGCGGCATCGTTTCGCAGCCTGCGCGAAAACGATCAGACCATCAAAGCGGAGTTCGGCATGGAAGATGCGCCGCCCCATCCCGCCTGGTGGCGCCGGCTGCTAGGCCTCCCAGGCGGCCTCGACGAAGCCGATCAGCGCATCGACATCGCGCAGTTGTGGCGCGAGTACACGGACGCCGGGGTCTGGTACGTCTCCCTGTTGCGGGCCGTGGTGCCGTCCATGGTGTTCGTCCTGCTGGCCGGGCTGCTCATGTCGGTGTTTGGCCCACCGCACGAGCCGGTTCGCGGCCTCGCGATGGCCACTCTCAACCGGACCCTGATGGGGGTGGTGCTGGTGGCGTTCCTGCTGACGCTGTTCTATGCCAATGACCTGACCCGGCTCTGCCAGCGCTTCATCGAGCGCCTGTCCTGGCGCGGTTGGCTTACCGACTGGCCGGCGCGTGTCGTGGAGAGGTACCAGGCGCAGCTCGGCCTGCAGCAGGTGAAGGACCCGGTGCTGCTGCGCCGGCTGCTCGCCCCCTGGATCGACATTCAACTGGTGGCCCGCCGCACCGGGCCGGTAGCCGAGATCATCTACGCCCCTTTCGTGCTTCTGGCGCTGATCATCGTCGCGCGCTGGCCGGCTTTCGACGACTGGGACATGCCGGTGGGGCTGGTGATCGTGTTCGGCATCGCGTTCGTGGTTGCCTGCGCGTCGGCCTACCTCCTCCAGCGCACCGCCGAGCGCGCGCGCCGTGCCGCAGTGGAGCAGTTGCGCGCGGTGCAGATCGAACGTCAAGGCGGCTCGGACGGGGGATCGCCCACACCCGGCCACCTGCAGGTCATGATCGACCGCATCCAGAACCTGCGCGAGGGCGCGTTCCTTCCCGTCATGGAGCAGCCGGCGGTGCAGGCGGCCCTGCTGCCTTTCGGCAGCGTAGGCCTGCTGCAACTGTTCCAGGTGTTCGGGCTCGGCTCGTGACGC
>JBGPMS010000279.1:0-7821 GCA_041487115.1 Gammaproteobacteria bacterium | reverse complement strand
GAAGGACTTGGAAAAGGAGTTGGACACGAACGCGGGCATCCCGGCTTCCACGAAGCGCCGCACCACGGCCGCATCCGCGTCGAGACCGTCGCCGAAACCCTGGTACGCGATGTCCAGAAAGGGGACGAGGTCGCGCTCTTTGACCGTCTGGATGACCTGAGTCCACTGTTCCGGGCTGAGATCCACGCCGGTGGGGTTGTGGCAGCAAACATGCAGTACGACGATATCGCGCGCGGGCAAAGTCTTCAGCGTGCCTAGCATGCCGGCAAAGTCGATGCCGTGAGTGGCAGCGTCGTAGTAGGGGTAGTTCTCGACGACAAAACCGGCGCTCTCGAACAGGGCGCGGTGATTCTCCCAGCTGGGCTGGCTGATCCACACCTTGGCAGCCGGGCCTAGCCGGCGCAATAGGTCGGCGCCGACCTTGAGGCCTCCGGTGCCGCCCAGCGATTGCACGGTGACCACGCGCTGGTCCCGGATCGCCGGGCTTTCCGGTCCGAACACGAGCACCTGAACCGCGCGGTCATACTCGGGCAGGCCGTCGATCGGAAGATAGCCGCGCGGGGGAGAGCTCTCCACCAACTGGCGCTCGGCCTTGCTCACGCACTCCAGCAGCGGGATCTTGCCGTTCTCGTCGCAGTACACGCCAACGCCCAGGTTGACTTTGTTCGGGTTGCGGTCGGCGTTATAGGCCTCGGTGACACCGAGGATCGGGTCGCGCGGCGCCATTTCGATGCCGGCCAGGATGGATACGGTCATGGTGGATGTCTGCGTGGGTCGGTCCAGGTAGGGTCGGACGCGAACCGCTGAGCTACGTTGGCTGCACGGTGCGCGGGCATGATTTTACTCGCAAGCGATGAACCCGGCCCGATCCTTCTAGCCCGGATAATTCCGAGTAGCCCGGCGCAACACGTTGTACCCAGTGTGAATCGCTCGCAAGCCTCAGCGTGCGCGACCTTCGTTATCTTCGGGGGCGTCTTCATGAATTATCCAGGCTAGGCCTTGCCCTAGGCGCACGCAGCCGCATATGGGAGAATCTCGTGTTCAAGCGTGCGTCCAGCAGGACACGCACGGGAAACTCCTCGCCGGCTCTCACTCCGTGGCCCATCCGCAGACATTGGTTTTCCCCGATAGCCCGTTTCGGCTGTATCAGCCGTTCGCTCCTGCCGGCGACCAGCCGGAGGCGATCGACAAGCTCATGGAGGGCATCGGCGACGGGTTGATGTATCAGACGTTGCTCGGCGTCACCGGGTCGGGCAAGACGTTCACCATGGCCAACGTCATCGCGCGCCTGGGCCGCCCGGCCATCATCATGGCGCCCAACAAGACGCTCGCCGCCCAGCTTTACTCCGAGATGCGCGAGTTCTTCCCGGACAACGCGGTCGAGTATTTCGTGTCCTACTACGACTACTATCAGCCGGAGGCCTATGTCCCTTCGCGCGACCTGTACATCGAGAAGGACTCCAGCATCAACGAGCACATCGAGCAGATGCGCCTGTCCGCCACCAAGAGCCTGCTGGAGCGCAAGGACACCGTTATCGTGGCCACCGTATCGTGCATCTACGGCATCGGCGATCCGGTGGACTACCACAGCATGGTCTTGCATCTGCGCAGCCACGAGAAGGCCAGCCAGCGCGACATCATCCGACGCCTGGCGGAGATGCAATACGAGCGCAACGAGATGGAGTTCCGGCGCGGCACGTTCCGGGTGCGCGGCGACGTGCTGGATATCTTTCCGGCGGAGAGCTCGGAAGTCGCTCTGCGTGTCCACCTGTTCGACGACGACGTGGAGCAGCTCAGCCTGTTCGATCCGCTCACCGGCCAGGTCTTGCAGCGCGTGTCCCGCTACACGGTCTATCCCTCCAGCCACTACGTCACACCCAGGGACACCACCTTGCGCGCCGTCGAGGCGATCAAGGCCGAGTTGCGCGAACGCATCGAGCTCTTCCAGACAGAGGGCAAGCTTCTGGAGCTGCAACGCATCGAGCAGCGCACTCGCTTCGATCTCGAAATGCTGGCCGAGCTGGGCTTCTGCAAAGGTATCGAGAACTACTCGCGCCACCTGTCGGGCCGCAAGCAGGGCGAGCCGCCGCCCACGCTGATCGACTACCTGCCGCACCGGGCGCTCATGATCATCGACGAGAGCCACGTCACGATCCCGCAGATCGGCGGCATGTATCGCGGCGACCGGGCGCGCAAGGAGAACCTGGTCGATTACGGCTTTCGCCTCCCCAGCGCGCTGGACAACCGGCCGCTCACGTTCGAGGAGTTCGAGCGCATGATGCCGCAGACCATCTTCGTCTCCGCCACCCCGGCGGAGTACGAGCGCCAGCACCAGGGGCAGGTGGTCGAGCAAGTCGTGCGGCCCACCGGCCTGGTGGACCCCGACGTGATCGTGCGGCCCGCCAGCACTCAGGTGGACGACCTGTTGTCCGAGATAAGCGCCCGCGTGGCGGTCGGCGAACGGGTCCTGGTCACCACGCTGACCAAGCGCATGGCGGAGGACCTCACCGACTATCTGGCCGACCACGGCGTGAAGGTGCGCTATCTGCACTCGGATATCGAGACCGTCGAGCGGGTGGAGATCATCCGCGACCTGCGCCTGGGCGTGTTCGACGTGGTGGTGGGCATCAACCTGCTGCGCGAGGGTCTGGATATTCCCGAGGTGTCTCTGGTCGCGATCCTCGACGCGGACAAGGAAGGCTTCCTGCGCTCGGAGCGGTCGTTGATCCAGACCATCGGCCGTGCCGCTCGTCATATCAATGGCGCTGCGATCATGTACGCCGATCGCGTGACCGGGTCGATGCGGCGGGCGTTGGACGAGACGGACCGGCGGCGCGCCAAGCAAGTCACGTTCAACGCCGCGCACGGCATTACGCCCATTGGCGTCAGCAAGCGCATCAAGGACATCATCGACGGCGTCTACGATCCCCAGGCCGCGCATCAGCAGCTCAAGGCGGCTCAGAGCGAAGCGGCGTACGAATCCATGGACGAAGCGGCGCTCGCCAGGGAAGTGAGGCGGCTGGAGAAGGAGATGCTCGATCACGCGCGCAACCTCGAGTTCGAGCAGGCGGCGCGAGTGCGGGACGAGTTGCGCGTGTTGAAGGAACGGCTGTTCGGTGTGAGCCAGGCGGACGCGATCAACGCCGCCGAGCCAGTGGCTCGGGTCGCTCCCGCGAAGGCGCCCAAGCGCGCCACCGGCAGGCGGTAGCTTGAATGGTGGAGCATGTAAGCGTGTTGCTCGACTGCATGCGAAACAAGAATTACTGTAGGCTAGATCAAGCTCTTGGATGCGTTTGGGCGCGACGATGATCAAACAGATGAACTGCACCCGAACACCCTGATGAGTATGCATGTCGATCGAACCGCGATCCGGGCGTTTGCCCTGCCGGCATGCGTGGTCGCGCTATCGGCCTTGGCGGGCGCGATCGCTTTCGCCAACGACGAGCCGGACGATCCAACCTTGTCCGCGGGCGCGTTCACGATTCGCAGGTTCGACGCAGGTGCCTTTTCCCAGCCCGCGCGCGTACTGAACTACAGACAAATCGAACGATTCATGCGTGGACGCCATCACTTCAACCAAAAGTGGGTGCAATTTCCGTCACTCGGTGGCGACTGGGGCTTGGGGCCGACGTTCATTACCGATCGGTGCAGCGCGTGCCACGTCAATGCTGGGCGCGGCAGGCCACCACTCAGCCCGGATGAACAACTGCTCTCGGTGCTGGTTCGTATCAGCATACCGGGGGAGGGGGAGCACGGCGGCCCGAAGCCGCATCCCAATTACGGTGATCAGATTCAGAACCAGGGCCTGATGGGCCAGGACCGGGACGGCACATTCCTCGGCGAGCGAGTCTTCCCTGAAGCCGAGGTCTTCCTCGACTGGGACGAGCGAACCGTGGCTTTTGCCGATGGCGACGCGGTTGCTTTGCGCAAACCGAAGCTGCGCTGGGGAACGCTCTACTTTGGCCCGCTCGGTGAGGAGACCATGACCTCGGTGCGCATTGCCCAGCCACTGCAGGGATTGGGACTGCTCGAGGCGGTGGCAGACCAGACGCTTCTTGCGATCGCGAAACAGCAGAACAGCCAGGGCATCAACGGGCGGCCGAATTACGTGTGGGACGATGTCAACCAGCGTGTCTCGCTCGGCCGTTTCGGCTGGAAGTCGAACCAGCCGAGCATCAAGCAACAAATCGCCGCGGCTTCCGCGGGAGATCTCGGCGTGACCTCCCCTCTGTACCCAGCCATGAATTGTCCGCCGGTACAGCGGGATTGTGCCGCTCAGCCGCCTGGGAACCAGCCGGAATTGATCGACAACGACTGGGAGGAATTAGAGCTCTGGACACGGGGTCTTGCTGTTCCGGCGCGCCGCGATGTAGGTGACCCCGAGTTCAAGCGCGGTGAACAGTTGTTTGACCAAGCCCAATGCGCGGTCTGCCACGTCCCGGTGATGAAGACAGGTGAATTTCCCGCGCTGCCACAACTGTCCAACCAGACCATTCGCGCCTACACCGACCTGCTGTTGCACGACATGGGACAGGATCTCTCCGATGGCCGGCCCGACTTCAAAGCCGGGCCGCGCGACTGGCGTACCCCGCCCCTATGGGGGCTTGGTTTGTCTGAGACCGTAAGCGGCAGTACCGCGATGTTGCACGATGGCCGCGCCCGCAATGCGACCGAAGCGATACTGTGGCACGGCGGTGAAGCAGAAGTCTCGCGGGAAGCCTTCCGCCATATGCAAAGGGCCGACCGGCAGGCATTGCTCAAGTTTCTGGCGTCGATCTGATCGGCTAACCAGCGGAAGCACGCCCCCCGAGCACGAAAAAAAGCCGGGGACAAGCCCCGGCCGCGAGATCCCTAGGAGAGGGACTTACACAGTTTCTTTCTTGGCGACGTAGCCGTAGTAGGTGTTGCTGCGCTCCCCACCTAGACGCAGGTACTCTTCCTTGATCGCGGCGATCTTATCTGCCGTGAATGCTGGACCCTCGGTGATCTTCATGTCCAGCTGGTACAGATGGGCACAGTTCAGGCCGAAGATTTTTTGCTTGACCTCGCTGTTCGGGCCACCCAGCGCGATCTTCCAGCCCTGCTTCTTCATGATGTCGGCGGGAATCTCCAGGCGGCGCATGGCTTCGATCTGCCATTGTGGCGAGCCGTACCAGACCGAATCCGTACCCCACACGACACGCTCCGGCCCCATCAGGTTCACCAGTTGGCCGATGAACGCCGCGCAGAAGCGGGGGTTGGTGACGGCGGTGCTGGCAAACGTAGAGCCGACTTCCGCATACACGTTGTTGACGCCGAACTTCTCCGGGATGCGCGCCAGGTCGGTTGACCACTTGATGTAGCCGCTTCTTTCGAACTCGGCCATCTCCAAATCGGGCGTGTCCGCGAGCCAGGGACGCAGCGCAGAGTGATAGATGACGAAGTTCATTCCTGGCCAGTCCTTGGCCGCCTTGCCCAGGTCATCCACAGTGGCATGCTGCCAAGTGCCGGCAAATGCTTTCTCGTAGTCGCGCGGCATCAGGCCCTTGTGGATACAGATGGTATTGATGCCCGACTTGATGGCTTTTTCGTAGAACGGATACATCAGCTTCTCGTCGTCCAGGTTCCAGGCGAACTTCGACGGGCCGAACGGGTCGCCGATGGTGTAGGACTTCCAGGCCACCGGATGCAGCTGCTCGATGCCGCGATCCACTTCGTCCATCCAGTTCGGGTACTTCGGCGTGATTACCGTGTGGCCGAGCATGCGGGTACCCCCCGCCATCTTGTTGACGGCATGGCAGGCGTTCTGGATCGCATCGTTGGAAATCAGCCACCAGGACGGATCGTCGAACGGCGCGCCCGACAACAGCGAGATCTTGGTGTCGCTGTCGAGGAAGATCTCCTTCAGGTAGTTGTCCATCTTGTAGCGGGACAGGGTCATCGGCGCATCGTTGATGTGCGGATTGACCTTGGCGCCGACTGCCCACTTGGTCAGGCCCAGCAGGCCTTCCTGGTTGAAGTCGTCGCGAATGAAGTGGGTCTGATCGTCGAAAATAAACTGGCCGGAGAGCTGTTTCGCGCGGTAAGCGGACATCTCCATGTCGGCGGCCTCGGCCTCCGAGACGTTGAAAATCGGGCCGAACACTTTGTTCATCGCCAGGAATGCGGTGGCCATGCCGGCACTGGTGGCGAGAAAGCGGCGCCGGTCCATGTTGTGGCGCTTGGCCTGCACGTCCGCCAATTCCTTGATCAGCCCTTCGACTTTCTTCTGGTCTGGGGTCTGCGGCAGCGGGTTGTACTCGCCGTTGGAAACGACCTGGGTCGGTACCGGGGACCGGAACGCGACTTCATCTGCCGGTTGGACCTGCTTGAATTCCTCGTCGCTCATGTGCACGCCGATGTGTCTTTGGATTGTCATGACTCCTCCTTGCTGGTGCGTTACGTTGAAATAAAGTCGCGCGAAACCTTCGACACGACTGTTTGAAGAAAACTCAAACCGCAAGATGCTGCCCCCAGAAGCCTGGCCGCTTCACTTCTTGTCGAACTTGTACTCGGCATCCGGCTCCGCTATCCCTTCGCATGCGGCCGCGATGTTGCGCTTGGCGTTGTTACACGCGATGTTTGCCTGGGTGAAAATGTCGTTCGGATCACCCTTGCCGCCACAGTAGTACTCGTATTGCTTCTTCGCGTCCTCGCAACTGCCGGCGCGCGTGTCTTTCTCCTTCTCCGCCGCAACGCCAACCGTTGCGGCAAGCCCCAGGACCAATGCGCTGATCAAAGAATGTGTCTTCAAAGGTACCTCCTTCGTGGCAAGACGTTCGGCGGTGCAATCCAAATTGTCCTCAACCGGGACGCCTATTTCTTCTTGTCGTCGAATTCGTACGTCTTGTCCGGCTCGACAATGCCTTCACAGGCCTCTTTGACGTTGTTCTTGGCGTTCGTGCAGGCGGTGCCAATCGCCACCATGCTGTCGTTTGCGGCGTTGGCGGGATTGCAGAAGTAGGCCATCTGGCTTTTGGCATCGTTGCATGTGCCGACGCGCGTGTTCTTCGCATCGTCGGCAGCAAAGGACGACGAGGTGAGTACCAGAAACAAGGCGAGGAAAAAGCCGAATCGCGTCATTAGTTCTCCTCCAGGGTGAAAAAAAGCAGGTCGCAACAATCGAATTGTTCGAATACTTCTACGCCGCCGCTACGCGGCAAGAACCGGCGATACCCGCAGGGCGTTGCGGGTTAGGAACGGCGATATTGCTCGCACAGCCTACGCGGCCTTGCTATTGAGATCAAGTTTGGCGGTGGTTCTCTACCGAGTGCAGCACTCGGCTCCCATACTGCGCGATAAGCTTGGCGTCGGGACGTGGCTCGTGGTCTCCAGCGGCAGGAAAACGCGCCGAGTGCGTTGCCGCGGCTTGCACACAGTACAATGTCGGCGCCGTGAGGTGTTATCCGCGGCGCTTCCCGGAGTGCGCACATGCTCGAAGTGAAACCCAGCGGCAAGGTCCTCGGCGCGAGCATAGAGGGGCTGAACCTGTCGCAGCCCCTGCGCCCGGACGATTTCGCTCTGATCATGCGCAGCCTCGGCGCTTTTGGGGTGCTCTGCTTTCCGCGGCAGAAGCTCGACCCGTCAGCGCTCAAGGCGTTCAGCGCCCGCTTCGGCACCCTCGAGGTGAACGTCGCAGCCGCGCTCTACCGGGCGGAGCTTCCGGAGGTGATGGTGCTCTCCAACATGGTCGAGAACGGCCGTCCGATCGGCCTGTCCGATGCCGGGCAGGACTGGCACACCGACATGTCATACAGCAAGACCATCGCGTTCGCGAGTGTCCTCTACGCGATTCGGATCCCG
>JBGPMS010000278.1:0-7851 GCA_041487115.1 Gammaproteobacteria bacterium | reverse complement strand
CGCTGGACGCTGCTGCTCGATTTCGTCGATGCCAACGCCGATCTGCGCGCTGGACTCCAGGGGGCGGTGGCGGAGATCTTCAGCGAGACCGAAGGCGTCAACCTGTTCGGCGCCGCCGGCATACCCAGCAGTCGCGGCTTCATCGCCGAGCTCGGCGACCGCGTAGTCGGACGCCTGCTGCCGGCACCACACGACGAACACGACCTGGCCAAGCTCCTCACGCGTTTGTATCGGACCAAGGGGCACGTCGAGCGTTTCGCACGCCTGCCACCGGAGCTCTTCTCGCGGCTGGCCGACCTGGCTGCCACCCACCAGGACCGCAGCATAAGTCATCGCGCTCGCGCCAACCTCAAGTTGCTCCAGCGCGGTGAGCTTCCTGTTGTTGCAGGCCTTCGGCCTGGTGCTGGCCACCAAGCAACCGACCATGACGGCCTCCGCGCTGGCCAATATCATGCGCAGCGAGCGCGGCGCCGAGCGCCTGGACGACGTCCCGAACTACGCAGTCCAGATCTGCCGCTCGCAGGTGGCTGCCGCGCTCGCCAATGTCGGCATGGTCTCGATCGGCGCGTTCGCTTTCAGTTCGCTGCGGCAGTTCGTCTCCGGCCATCCCTTCCTCGATCCGCACCAGGCCGAGCACGTGTTCGAGGCCTTGAGCCCGGTCGACAGCGGTACGGTCTGGTACGCCGCGCTCACGGGAGGGGTCCTGTGGGCCGCAAGTCTCGTGGGCGGCTGGTTCGACAACTGGACCGTCTACCACCGGCTGCCGCCCGGCCGGGCTTCCACAGTGCGCGAGCATTGACCTGTTACGGGCTTTCGCAACCGTTTAAACTGTCTGTCGCTCCTCCGCCGCACCGTGTGATCCGGCACCCGTGCTGGTCATGATGTTCGGATTGAACGGGCTGCCGGAGTAAGACATAGCCGGACTCCTTCGCCCGCTCTTGGCGTAACGGAGAGAGCGGCGCAGGTTTGCCCCTTGGCTCAGAGACGGCGCCGGATCAGAGCTCCTGGCGGTCCCTGAGGAACGCCTCGAACTCCCCGGCCGGCAGCGGACGGATTACCCCGATCAGTCGCATGGCACGTCGCAACAGCCCTGAGATAGACGTTCAACCGCAAGCCGATCGGATCGCCCAGGAAGCCAACAACCTGCTTGCGGCCGGCCAGCCTCGGCCGGCGCTCGGGATGGCTCGTCGGAGCATGGCAGCGAACGTCAACAGCGCGGAGCTTTGCCTCGTCGCCGGCGTTTGCGCGGCCAGGCTCGGAGACGACGAGCAAGCCGAGCAGTTGTGGCAAAGCGCGATTGAGCTCGATCCCAAGTCCGCACAAGCACACTTCAACCTCGGGCGCTTGCATTCGCAGCGCAGGCGTTACGTGGAAGCGGAACGATGCTATCGGCAGGCGATTGCGCTGCAACCCGGCAACGCGGGCGCGCACGGCAACCTGGCTATCCTCCTGTTGCGGCGCAAGGCGTACGAAGAGGCCGAGCGGAGCTACCGCGCCGCGATCGATCTCGATTCCGGCAACTCGGATCTGCATTCCAATTTCGGTGCGCTGCTGGCGGCTCGGAAGCGAGACGACGAAGCCGATGCGCACTACCGGCGTGCGATCGCACTCGATCCGCGCAACGCCGAGGCGCATTCCAATCTCGGAGCGCTGTTGACGAGCCGCAAACGCTACGACGAGGCCGAGCAGTGCTACCGCCATGCCATCGTGCTGGAGCCGGGGCACGCCGGCGCGCACTGCAACCTCGGCCTACTGCTGATTGTTCGAAAGCGGCACGAGGAGGCGGAGCAAATGTATCGGCGCGCGATTGCGCTGGCCCCGGACAGCGCGGATGCGTACACCAACCTCGGCTTGCTGCTGGACTCTGGCGAGCGCGACGACGAAGCCGAGCAGTTCCACCGGGCAGCGCTGGCGTTGAACCCCGAATCTGGCGCGATCTGGTCGAATCTCGCGAATCTGCTGGCCAAGCGCGGGCGCTACGACGAGGCCGAGCAGTGCTACAGGCACGCCATGACGCTCGATCCGGAAAGCCCGATCGCACGAACCAACCTGGGCGCCTTGCTGGCCGATTGCAAGCGCGCGCTCGAAGCCGAGCAGTCCTTTCGGCAAGCTATTGAGCTCGCTCCAGACTACCCACGGGCGCGGCTCAACCTGGGCTATCTGCTGCTGGCGCAGGGACGGCTAGCGGAAGGATGGCGGCATCACGAGTGCCGCTATGACGCGGGACTCGAGGACCGCGCGACGCATCCGCCCGATCTGCCGTTTCCGCAATGGCAAGGCGAGCCCTTGGCGGGCAAGTCATTGCTGGTCTGGCCGGAGCAGGGCTTTGGAGACGAGATCCAGTTCTGCAGATTCCTGCCGTTGCTTGGAGCTCAGGGGCCAGGCCGCTTGACGCTGGTGTGCAAGGCGCCGCTCAAGGCATTGATGGATACGCTGGGCGGCGTGGACCGCGTATTGACCGTCGATGATGCGTCGATCGCGGTGCCACCGCACGACTACTGGACGTTTCCGCTCAGTCTCCCATTCCACTGCAAGGTCGAGCTGGACACGATCCCGGCGCAGACACCCTACTTGCGTGCACTGCCACACCGGATCGCGAAATGGTCGCCGCGCTTGCCGCGCGACGGTCTGCGCGTAGGAATTGTGTGGCAGGGCAATCACCGCAATCCGAATGACGCCGATCGTTCATTGCCCCACCTGTCGGCGCTGGCCCCGCTGTGGTCGGTGCCGGGCGTGCAATTCGTCAGCCTGCAAAAGGGCCCGGCAGAAGATCAGGCTCGCGATCCGCCAATCGGCCAAGCCCTGGTGCATGCGGGCTCGGACATCGCCGACTTTGCCGATGCCGCAGCGGTGGTCCAGCAACTGGATCTGGTGATCTGCGTGGACACTGCGATCGCTCATCTGGCCGGTGCGCTGGCCAAGCCGTGCTGGGTGCTGCTGCCGGCTCACAAGACCGATTGGCGCTGGATGCAGGTGCGCGCGGATTCACCGTGGTATCCAGCCATGCGGCTGTTTCGCCAACAACACCGAGGAGAATGGGCGCCGGTGCTAGAAGATGTCGTCAACGCGTTGCGCGATTTTGCTGCAACTCATGGTAAGGGCTAGCATCATGCTACGCGTGGAAGCATCACGTGCAGGGTGAGGGGTGATTCCGCCACGACTACCGGATCGGCGGTTCCAGTCCACCCGTTTCCTGCCCCCCCCGCGGCCAAGCGTGAAACTCCGTCAACGCCACTGATCCACCCAGCGCAACTCGACCGGACCGCCCTCCGCGGTGAGCATGGAACCCGGAAGCCTGACCTCGACGTAATCCGTCGCTCGCTGCATGGCATCGACCGGCGCGTTGCCCAGACGGCAGTCCTGCCGCGGCGACTGGCCCTCGGGCCGGATTTGCGCGCATTCCAGCTTCGCCGTGCTGGCGCGAAGCCTCGGTCTTCGACGCAGTTTTCGTCGGCGCTCCCGCTGACAGCGTCTTGGAATCGACTGCCGCCGGCATTGCGCTGGCATCGGGTGCCGCTTGCGGCGTCTGTGCCTTTGACGCGGCCGGCGGCGCAGTCGCCGTCTTCTCCGCGACATCGACCCAGCCGCCGCCGGTCGCCTTGTACAGGCTCACGAGCGAGTTGTACACCGCCGAGCGCGTCTGCGCCAAGCTCAGCTCCTGCGGGAACAGCGACTGCTGCGCCTGGAGCACGGTCGAGTACGGCGTGTAGCCGCCGTTGTACTGCAACGTCGCGAGCCGCTCGTACTCCTTCAGCGACTTGACCAGCCGCTCTTGCGCGGCCTGCTGATCGACCAGCTTCTGCCGCAGCACGAGCGCGTTGTCGACGTCGGCGAAGGCGCTCTGGATCGTCGCTTCGTAATTGAGCAGCGCCGCCTTCTGCACCGCCGTGGCCTGCGCCACCTGCGCTTTGATCGCACCGCCGGTGAAGATCGGTCCGGTCACCTGTCCCGCGAAGCTCCAGACTCTTGCGGGTCCCGAGAACAGATCATGCAGATCCATGCTCAAGTTGCCGAATCCGCCCGTCAGCGAGATGGTCGGAAAATACTGTGCCTTCGCGGCGCCGATCTGGGCATTGGCGGCGATCAGGCTCTGCTCCGCCTGCGCGATGTCCGGCCGGCGCTCGAGCAACTGCGAGGGCAGGCCCGCGGGGACCGGCGGCAAGACGAGCACCTCGATCGACTTGCCGCGCGGGATCGCTCCCGGATTGCGTCCGAGCAGAATGGACAGCGCGTTCTCCGTCTGCGCGATCTGCGTCTCGATCTGCGGGATCTGGGACGCGGCGGTCTCGTAGCTCGTGCGCGCCTGCTCGACGTTGATCTGCGATACGCGGCCGTACTTGAACTGCAGCTCGAACGGCTTGACCATAGCTGCGGCGGGCACCCACTGCAGCGTACGGGAGATCTTCGTGGTGTCGTTGAGGCAGGTAGCAGTGGGCAAGATACACTGCGTGGGCCGGCCGTGTCGCCATGTACCCTGCAGCCTCACGACGGTGCTACGATGCTGTGCGGACCAATGGGGTTCGCCCCCCTCCACTACCGGCCCAATAGCGCATGAATCTCGACCTGGACAAAGCGGCAACCGCGCTCGTCCGCGACCACGCGGAGCAACGCAACATCGTGCCCTTTGCACGTGCGTGGGGAGCGGTCGACCTGGCAGGCGCCTATGCCATCCAGTCGGCCTTCGTCGAGCGGATGCGCGCGACGCAAGGCCCCCGGGTGGGTTACAAGATCGGGCTGACTTCCGAGCGGATGCAGAAGATGTGCAGCGTCGACCATCCGGTCGCCGGAGTGGTTCTGAAGAAGCGGCTGTTTCCGACCGGCGCACGCCTCCAGCTTGGTAGCCTAGTGCGCCTCGGCATCGAGTTCGAGATCTGCGTGCGGCTGGGCCGGTCTCTCAGCCCGCGCGAGACAGCCTATGAGATGGAAGAGGTGGCGAAAGCGGTGGACGCCGTCGCTCCGGCTTTCGAGGTCATCGACGACCGGAACTCCGCCTACCCGCTCGATCTGCTGTCCCTGGTGGCGGACAACGCCTGGAACGAAGGCGTCGTGCTGGGCGAGTGGCGCACCTCCTGGCCGGACCTCGCAGCCGCGCGCGGAGTCGTGGAATGCAACGGCGCAGTCATCGACGAAGGTCACGGCCGCGATGTGCTGGGACACCCGTTCGAGCCACTGCGTTGGCTCGCGAACCATCTGCGCACGCAAGGTGAAAGCCTGCACGCGGGGGAGATCGTTTCCACCGGCAGCCTGGTAACCACGCGGTTCCCGGCGGCGGGCGAGCGCTATCGGTTTACGGTCGAGGGCGTGGGCGCGGTGGATATTACGCTGGATGCTTGACTAGACCTGGCTCCCCCCTTTGAAACTGGACGTTTGACTAGTCCCGGCTCCCCCCTTTGAAAAAGGGGGGCTGTGGGGGGATTTGAACTCCGTGTCTTGCGTTGAGCTCTTCTTGGCCGGCTAACTCTTCGCCTTGCATTTCTTCACGGCTCCGCGATTCAACCCAACTACCCTCGCACTTCCTTCAGCGCCGACACCGCGGCCCGCGCCAGCAGAATGTAATCGACGCACAGGCCGATCACCCGATACCCCAGCGCCAGGTAACTCTTCGCGTGTGCCGGAGTATGCGCGTACGCACACACCGCGACATCGCGCTTTGCGCAGGCCTGCACCACGCGCTGGATTGCCGCCTGCACCTCCGGATCGTTGATCTTTCCGGGCTTGTCCATGCTGCCCGACAGATCGAAGGGCCCGACGAACACGCCGTCGATGCCGGGCACGTCCAGGATGGCGTCGATGTTGCCTACCGCCTTCACGTGTTCGATCTGAACGATGACCGCGATGTCTTCGTTAGCGCGCTGCATGTACTCGTCGAAGGTCAGGTCATAGCGCTGCGCGCGCGTGATGCCCACGCTGCGGATACCGACCGGCGGATACTTGCAGCGGGCGACCGCGAGGCGCGCATCCTCGGCGGTATTGACCAGCGGAATGATCACGCCCGTTGCTCCGATGTCGAGCGCCTTCTTGATGTAGGCCTCGTCGTTCCACGGCACGCGCACGACGCACGGCACGCGCGAATCCACAGCGGTGAGGATGTTGAGCGCAGCACGCGCGTCCATCGGCGAGTGCTCCATGTCTACGAACAGCCAGTCGTAGCCGGCCTGGACGAAGATCTCGGCCGCTTCAGGGAGCGGCATCTGCAGCAGGGAGCCGATGAGGGTGTCGCCTTGCTTCAGGCGTTGGCGAAAGGAAATGGTCATTGCGAAGGGCTAGGGGCTAGGGGTTAGAAGCTAGGGCTAGCGCGCAGCTCAGAACCCCGTTCGCGCTGAGCGTCGTGGCGTCCGCCACGGAGTCGAAGCGTGCCACCGATAAGATCAGGCGGTTCTTGCTGTCGTAGCCGTGGAAGCCCAAAGCGGTGACGTAACCCCGATACACTCTCCTTGATCGGGAGAAGTCCCGAGTCGGGTTGAACGCTACATCAGGCCGAATGCTTTCCCCTCGTACCAAGGAACCCGCCGAGCGCCAGCAGCCCCGCCATCAGCATCGCGAGACTGGTTGGCTCTGGAGCCGATGACAGGATCAGGATTGGACCACCGCCGGGGAGCGAAGTATCGCCACCCGAGATGCTACCCGTGCCCACATTGATTGGAGGGGCATCAGCGCCGTTGCCACTTGAAATTGATACGCCAGGCGAAACAGAGACGGTAGGGATGGTCCCATCGCTACTACCCAACACAAAGATGGAATTGGCCACGATCGAAACACCGTCGTTTAGAGACACGGAGCTGCCCGCGAAAAACTCGACCTGCGGGGCAGTGATAGAAAGATTGTCGAGCGATAGCGCGCCACCTGATGACAGGACAATCTTCGAGTCGGCGGCGATATTGCCTCCGGACAACGAAAAATCGCCGGTGCAAGTGAGCGAGACAACGTCTGCAAAGGATGACGATTGAAGCCCCAAGCAGCTAACCGTGCCCAAATCGACCGTCGGATTGGCGACAGCCAATGATGGAACGAACGCCAAGACGGCTATACCAAGATGAAAAGCACGCATGGGATTCTCCCTTTGAGATGCTCTCTTGAGCTTGCGGAATAGCACCGCCAACTCGTCGGTAGGTGCCCGCTTCCAGATCTATTGCCCGGTCACGTCGCTTCACCGTTTCTTGTGCGCGAACTTTTGGCGTCGCTTCTCCTTGCGCCAGTTCTTTTTTGATTTGCGCTGCATCCGATGATACCGGAGCCTTATGCGCTGTCAAATAAAATATAAAGATATAGATAAGTGTCTAAGGCGGCCGCACCGGGGTAGCAGGCAAATCCAGCGCTCTCGCCGGATGTGCGGACTGATCTGACAGTTCCATGCGTGGCGCAGCGCGGGATGCGGCACGCAGGAGATGCGCGCAGGCAACGGGCGCCCGCCTGAGCGGCCGCGCGCGAACTGCGTCCCACCGGCGCGGAGCTCAATCGTTGATGGTCTTGAAGTCAGCCGGCAGCACGATCTCCAGCATCTCGATGTCGTCCGAGTGTCCCAGCTCCGTATGCCGGATGCCGGGCGGCTGATGCACACAGGAGCCGGCGGTAAGCGTCACCTCGCCCACGCCTTCGTAGTCGAACTTGATCCAGCCTTTCAGCACGTACACCATCTGGAACTCGGTTTCATGATGGTGGCGCTGCGGCACGGCGTGTTTGCCGGGCACCGCGCGGATCACGTGCGCGACGACGCGGCCTGCGGTCGCCTCATTGATGCCGAGGTCGCGGTACTCGAAAAAGGCCCGCAGCCCACCATCGAACGAGCTGTCCGCGGCGTGACTGACAGAGAACTTGAAGGTGTGTTCCATGGTCCCTCCGGATGACTGGTGG
>JBGPMS010000277.1:0-7899 GCA_041487115.1 Gammaproteobacteria bacterium | reverse complement strand
GATGACTCTCCCAAAAATCACGGCACAAGCCGACCGCTTCCTGGAACTGGAAAAGCAGGTCCTGGCCGCCCAACCGGCCATAGAGCATTGGCTGCGAAGCCAATGGGTGGAGCACGCGGCCCCGTTCTACGCGTCGGTGGATCTGCGCAACGGCGGTTTCAAGCTGGCTCCGGTGGACACGAACCTGTTTCCCGGCGGGTTCAACAATCTCAATCCCGAATTCCTGCCACTGTGCGTCCAGGCGGCGATGAGCGCGCTGGAGAAGGTGTGTCCCGAGGCGCGCGGGTGCCTGCTCATCCCCGAGAACCACACGCGCAACACCTTTTACCTGCAAAACGTGGCGGTTCTCAAGAACATCCTGCGGCGCGCTGGCATGAAGGTGCGCATCGGTACGCTGATTCCGGAGATAAGCGCACCCAAGGAGATTGCGCTGCCCGACGGCGGCACGCTGCTGCTCGAGCCGCTGGTGCGGAAGGGCAACCGCATCGGCGTCGAAGGGTTCGACCCCTGCGTGGTCCTGCTCAACAACGACCTCTCGGCGGGCATTCCCAGGATCCTGGAGAACCTGGAGCAGCCGGTCATCCCGCCGCTGTATGCCGGTTGGTCCACGCGGCTGAAATCGAACCACTTTAGCGCGTATCAGAAAGTGGCCGAGGAGTTCGGCGCTGTGATCGGACTCGACCCATGGCTGGTGAACCCGTACTTCGGTGCCTGCGGGGAGATCCGCTTTCAGGAGCGCCAGGGCGAGGATTGTCTCGCCGGCTACGTTGAGACAGTCCTGGAGCAGGTGCGCAGGAAGTATGCAGAGTACAAGATCGACATGGAACCCTTTGTCATCGTGAAGGCCGATGCCGGCACCTACGGCATGGGGATCATGAGCGTGAAGAGTCCGGACGACATCCGCGACCTCAACCGCAAGCAGCGCAACAAGATGGCGGTGGTGAAGGAAGGCCTGCAGGTGACACAGGTGATGGTGCAGGAAGGCGTGTACACCTTCGAGACGGTCAACGACGCCTTCGCCGAGCCGGTCATCTACATGATCGACCATTTCGTGGTGGGCGGCTTCTACCGCGTGCATACCGCGCGCGGCCAGGACGAGAATCTGAACGCACCGGGCATGCAGTTCGTGCCGCTCGCCTTCGAGGACACCTGTCTGCCCGACCTGGAAGGCAGCCCGGACTGCCCTTCCAACCGCTTCTACGCGTACGGCGTGGTGGCGCGCCTCGCCCTGCTCGCCGCTTCGCGCGAGTTGGAACAGATGGCCGAGACGTACGAGTCGGCTCCAGTCGCCGACCGCGCAACCGCGCAACAGTCGTTGAAGGTTGCCGGCGCCTGAGGGTTGAGTGACACACCCCTCGCCTTGCCAGGCTGAGGTAGCGCCGCAAGGTGTCTTCCTTCGCAGCAGTACGTCACGCCCAAAGCCCCGACCACAGTGAAGCTCGCCTTCGTTCTCGATCCCCTGGAGGACATCAAGGCCTACAAGGACTCCTCCTACGCCATGATGGAGGAGGCGGCGCGGCGAGGTCACGAGCTGTTCGTCCTGCACCAGGAAGATATCCTGTGCCGCGACGGCGTGGTCAACGGCATCGGCGCGTCGATCCGGCTCACCGGAGACAAGCAGGCCTGGTACGAGCTGGGCGAGAAGCGCGAGGCGCCGCTGTCCGTCTTCGGCGCGGTGCTGATGCGGAAAGACCCGCCCTTCGACATGGAGTACGTATACAGCACTTACCTGCTGGAGCTGGCGGAGAGCCAGGGGGCGCGCGTCATCAATCGTCCGCGGGCGCTGCGCGATTACAACGAAAAGTTCTCCATCACGCGCTTTGTCCCGTTCACCGTCCCGACCCTGGTCACCCGGCTGGAGAGCGAGATCCGCGCTTTCCTCGACGCACAAGGCGACATCGTGCTCAAGCCCTTGGACGGCATGGGCGGCGCGTCGGTATTCCGCCTGCACCGCCAGGACCCCAACATCGGCGTGGTGATCGAGACCCTGACGCACTACGGCCGCCGCACCGTCATGGCGCAGCGCTACATCCTGGAGATCGTCAAAGGCGACAAGCGCGTCATTTTGATTGACGGCAAGCCCGCCCCCTATGCCTTGGCACGTATTCCCAAGCCAGGCGAGACGCGCGGAAATCTCGCGGTCGGCGGGCGTGGCGTGGCCCAGCCGCTGTCACCGCGCGATCGCGAAATCGCCGACGCGGTCGGCCCGGCCCTGGCGGCGGAAGGGCTGTTGCTGGTGGGGCTGGATGTCATCGGCGACTACCTGACCGAGATCAATGTCACCAGCCCGACCGGCATGCGCGAGATCATGGACCAGACCGGGTACAACGTGGCGGGCATGATGATCGATGCCGTGGAGCGGCGGGCAAGCCAGGCACTGGAGTAGAATTCTCGATGATAGGTAACGTAACTGGAATAGTTCATGGTAGGAATACTCATCGTGGCCCACGGGACGCTGGGCGAGAGCCTGATTCACTGCGCCAGCCATGTCCTCGGCACCCGGCCGATGCACTTGATGCAGATCGGCGTCACCGTCCACGACGACCCGCAGCAGATCCTGACGCAGGCAAGTAAGCTGGTGAGGCAGCTGGACCAGGGCGACGGGGTGCTGGTCTTGAGCGACGTCTACGGTGCCACGCCCGCGAACATCGCCGCCAATCTGCTCCATTCCGGCCGCGTGGAAGGCGTCGCAGGCGTCAACCTGCCGATGCTGGTGCGCGCGCTCACCTACCGGCAGGAGCCGCTCAGGGTCGTGGTCGGCAAGGCCATCTCCGGTGGTGTGGAAGGGGTGATACAAATGCCGCCTGCGAATCTCAAAAATGCAGCAACTGGAAGTTGAAATCGTCAACAAGCTTGGCTTGCACGCGCGCGCCTCGGCCAAGCTGACACAGGTCGCCGGGAAGTATCAGAGCGAGGTCTGGATGTCGCGCAACGAACGCCGGGTCAACGCCAAGAGCATCATGGGCGTGATGATGCTCGCGGCGGCCAAGGGCACGACCGTCACGATCGAAACCAGCGGCCCGGACGAGGACGAGGCAATGGCAGCACTGCTCGAGCTGATCCAGGACAAATTCGGAGAATCGGAATGAGGCGATAGGCTATGGGCGATAGGCGATAGGCTTCAGATGCCGCATCGCGCCCGACGCGGACGCCTATCGCCGATCGCCTTTCCCCCCTAGCCTCCCATGTCCTTCACCATCCACGGCATCGGTGTCTCCGGCGGCATCGCCATCGGGCATGCCCACCTGCTGAGCCACGCTCAGCTCGAGGTCGAGCACTACACTATCCCCGACGCCGAGGTGGCTCAGGAGCAGGCTCGCTTCGACACCGCGATCGCCGCGGCGCGCGCCGAGCTGGCGGCGCTGGCCGACCACATCCCCGCCAATGCTGCGCCCGAGTTCGAGGGATTCCTGAATCTGCACCTGATGATCCTGGGCGACAGCACCTTGTCCGAGGTGCCGCGCGAGCTCATCGCTGCGCGCAAGTGCAACGCCGAGTGGGCCGTGTCCCAGCAGGCCGAGGAGCTGATCGATCAATTCGAGCGCATCGAGGACGAGTACCTGCGCGAGCGCAAGGCCGACGTGGTACAGGTCGTGGAGCGCGTGCTCAAGGCGCTGACCGGCCAGCCGCGCCACATCCCGGCGCCGCGCCACAAGGAGGAAGACAGCATCCTGGTGGCGCACGACCTCTCGCCGGCCGACGTGATCCTGTTCAAGCATCATCGCTACGGCAGCTTCGTCACCGACCTGGGCGGGGCCACCTCCCACACCGCGATCCTGGCCCGCAGCCTCAACATCCCTTCGATCGTCGCGCTCCATCACGCACGCGCGCTGATCCGCGAGAACGAGCTGCTCATCGTGGACGGCCGCAACGGCGTGGTGATCGTCAACCCGGACCAGTATGTCCTGGCCGAATACCGCTTGCGTCAGGAGCAGTGGCAGCTCGAACGGCAGAAGCTGAAACGCCTCAAGACCACTCGCGCCGCCACCCTGGACGGCACACGGGTCGAGCTGCATGCCAACATCGAACTGCCGGAGGACGTGCACCAGGCCAAGGAGAACTCGGCCGCCGGCATCGGCCTGTTCCGCAGCGAGTTCCTGTTCCTGAACCGCGATGAGCTGCCATCCGAGGACGAGCAGTTCGAAGCCTACCGGCGGGTAGCGGTCGAGATGAGAGGGCTGCCCGTGACCATCCGGACGCTGGACCTCGGCGCGGACAAAAATCTGAACAACGCGGAGCGCGTGGCCCCGAACCCGGCCCTGGGGCTACGTGCCATCCGCCTGTGCCTGGCCGAGCCACAGATGTTCCTGCGGCAGTTGCGTGCCATCCTGCGCGCATCTCACTACGGGAAGATCCAGATACTCATCCCGATGCTATCCACGGCCCACGAGCTGACACAGACCATGCACTTGCTGCAGGAGGCGAAGAGCGATCTGGACCGGGGCGGGATTCCCTACGGCCGCGAGGTCCAGGTGGGAGGCATGATCGAGATCCCGGCGGCCGCGCTGTCGCTCAACACCTTCACGCGTCGACTGGATTTTCTCTCGATCGGCACCAACGACCTGATCCAGTACACGCTGGCCATCGACCGCACCGACGACGCGGTGGCGCACCTGTACGATCCCTTGCACCCGGCAGTGCTGCAATTGGTGGCGCATATCATCCGCGGCTGCAACAAAGCCGGCGTGCCGGTGGCGGTGTGCGGGGAGATGGCGGGCGACGAGCGTCTGACGCGGATCCTGCTGGGCTTCGGCCTGCGCCAGTTCTCGATGCACCCGGCCCACTTGCTCACGGTCAAGCAGCAGGTGCTGAAGTCCGATCTCGGTGAAGTGACGCAGCTCGCCACGAGGATGCTCAAAACCGACGACTCGGACAAGCTGCAGGCGCTGCTGGAGCGGATGAACGCGTGAATGCTGCGCGAGATCACAGGAGTGCGTCAGGATGATGACTCCCCTGCTGCTACCAGGCGGCTACTGCCCGGTCCGCGTCCTGCTGCGGGAGTTTGACAGGCGTAGCCTCACACTGGATCGAGCCATCCGCGTGTTCCTGCTCGGCAAGCTCCGGCATGGACGGCGGCTGATACCACGGCGGCAGGCTGCGCCTGCGAGCGGAGGACGCTGACGTGCGCATGGACAGCGAGCAGCTCGCCCAGCATCTCACCCGGGGCCTCAAGCCGCTGTACGCGATTCACGGCGAAGAGACTCTGCTTGCGCTGGAGGCGGGCGACCGTATCCGCAAGCGCTGCGTCCAGGAAGGCTACACCGAGCGCGAGGTGCTGACGGTCGAACCCGGTTTCGACTGGTCGCGACTGGCCATGAGCAGTAACAGTTTGTCCTTGTTCAGCTCGAAACGGTTGCTGGAGCTGCGCATCCCGGGCGGCAAGCCGGGCAACGAAGGCGCCGAAGCGCTGCGCAAGTACGCCGTGAACCTTGCGCCCGACACCGTCACCCTGATATCGCTGCCGAAGCTGGACCGCTCCCAGCTCTCCAGCGTCTGGTTCACCGCGCTGGAGAGCGCCGGCGTGGCCGTCGCAGCCAATGCGGTAGCGCTCGCGCGCTTGCCCCAGTGGCTCGCCACGCGCCTGGCCTTGCAGGAGCAGCAGGCCGACGAAGAAACGCTCGCGCTCCTGGTCGGGCGCGTCGAAGGCAACTTGCTGGCGGCCCACCAGGAGGTGCAAAAGCTCGCACTGTTGTTCCCGCCCGGCAAGCTCGACCCCGCGCAAGTCAGAAACGCGGTGCTCGATGTCGCGCGCTACGACGTGTTCAAGCTGCGCGAGGCGCTGCTCGCCGCGGATACGGCGCGCTTCGTGCGAATGCTCGACGGTCTGCGTGGAGAGGGTGTGGCGCCACTCCTGGTGCTATGGGCCGTAGCCGAAGAGACCCGCGCGCTGTTGCATGTGAAAAACGGCCTCGCCGCCGGACGGGCGTTACCGCAGTTGATGCGCGAGGCCAGGGTCTGGGGCGCGCGAGAAGAGCTCATGCCCAAGTCGGTACGGCGTTTCACGTCGCGCGAACTGGAGGATGCGCTCATGCATGCCGCGTCGGTCGACCGCATGATCAAAGGCCTGGCCCAGGGCGATGTCTGGGACGAACTGCTGCAACTGGGGCTGCGTCTGGCCCTGCCGCCTGCCGCTGCAGGCGGAGGCGCGCCGAATCGCGGTAGAATCTCCGGTCATCCGCCAGCGAGATAATATCGTGGACATCCAGTCGTACATGCACAGTGTCGGCCGCGAAGCGCGCAAGGCTTCGCGCGCTATGGCCAGGGCCGACACCGCGGCGAAGGACCAGGCGCTGTTGGCGATGGCCGCTGCCATCGGTCGCGACCCGGCGCGGTTGCTGGAGGCCAACTCGCGCGATGTGGACGGTGCACGCACCAAGGGTCTGGCGCCCGCCCTGGTCGATCGGCTCACCCTCACTCCCGCGAGCGTCGCCTCGATGGCCGAAGGATTGCGCCAGATCGCGCAACTCCGGGATCCCGTCGGCGCGATCACCGATCTCAACTACCGCCCCAGCGGCATACAGGTCGGCCGCATGCGCGTCCCCCTGGGCGTTGTGGCGATCATCTACGAGGCGCGTCCGAACGTGACGGCGGATGCCGCCGGGCTGTGCCTCAAGGCGGGCAACGCCGCCATCCTGCGCGGCGGCTCCGAGGCGATCCACTCCAACCAGGCCATCGCGGCCTGCGTGCACGAGGGGCTGCGCAGCGCCGGCTTGCCCGAGTCCGCGGTGCAGGTGATCGAGACCACCGACCGCGCCGCGGTGGGCGAACTGATCACCATGAAGGACTACGTGGACATCATCGTGCCGCGCGGAGGCAAGGGCCTGATCGAGCGCATCTCGGCCGAGTCGCGCATCCCGGTACTCAAGCATCTGGACGGCGTGTGCCACGTGTACATCGACGACCGCGCCGACCTCGACAAGGCCATCCGCATCGCGGACAACGCCAAGACGCAGCGCTACGGGACCTGCAACACCATGGAAACCCTGCTGGTGCACAAGGACATCGCCGCTGCGGTTCTACCGCCGCTCTGCCGGATCTACCTCGACAAGGGCGTGGAGTTGCGCGGCGATGCACATACACGCACGGCGGCTGGCGCTGCCCTGGCGGCCCGGATGACAGAGGCCACCGAGGAGGACTGGTACACCGAGTATCTAGCGCCCATCCTCGCGATCCGCGTAGTGCAGGGCCTCGACCAGGCCATCGAGCACATCACTGCCTACGGCTCCCAGCACACCGACGCCATCGTCACCGAGGACTACACCCGCGCGCGGCGCTTCCTGAGAGAGGTGGACTCGAGCTCGGTACTGGTGAATGCCTCCACCCGCTTCGCCGACGGGTTCGAGTACGGCCTGGGTGCGGAGATCGGCATTTCCACCGATAAGCTGCACGCGCGTGGACCGGTGGGGCTGGAAGGCCTCACGTCGCAGAAATTCATCGTGCTGGGGGACGGCCAGATCCGCGTGTGAGCGAGGGTGCGGGCAGGCAACCCCCCATAGGCCGAGGGCAGCGGGCAGGCAACGTTCCTGGGCCGCGGCCAGCGACCGGGCGACCCGCTTGGCATAGCCTGTTTCGACCGGCTCCGACAACTCAGGACGACCATGAGCAGCGTGATCGAGGTGAAGGTTCCCGACATCGGGGACTACAAGGACGTGCCGGTGATCGAAGTACTGGTCAAGCCCGGCGACACCATCAAGAAAGAAGACTCCCTGGTCACCCTCGAGTCCGACAAGGCGACCATGGAAGTTCCGGCGCCGGAAGCCGGTGTGGTCAAGGAGCTGAGGGTCAAGCTCGGCGACAAGGTGTCCGAGGGCGTCGTGCTCCTGCTGCTCGAGACCGACGGCACGGCACCCGCGGCCAAAGCCCCCGCCCCGAAGACAGAGGCGCCTGCGCCCAGAGCCG
>JBGPMS010000276.1:0-7926 GCA_041487115.1 Gammaproteobacteria bacterium | reverse complement strand
CTGGGCTGATCTTTACCCATAAGTCCACCCGCTGGACACCGCGGGGGGTGGGCGTGCAAACGCGATGGTGAAGACTTGGTACATGGCGGTGATGTCATCGAGGCGCTGCAGTCCTAGCCACAGGGTTTGGGTGCCGGGCTCGCCATCGCACTTGCGGCCGAGGAAGCCACCCAAGCCCGCGACCAGCCGTGTTGCCTCGCGCAAGCTCGGTGGCTCAGCGGGGACATGGGGGTTGCGGTTGACAAAGGTAAGCAGTGCCTTCCACTCGGTCTCGCTGAAGTACACCGTACAGGGTACATCGGGGTGTTCGCGTCCAAGCTTGCTCAGCTGCAGGATTCTCCAGGCCACCACCAAGTCGATGGCCAGACAGGCTTGGATGCGATCAGCATTGCCCAATTGCCGGTTCTCGATCTGGCAGCCGCTTTTGAGTGTGCGGTGATAGACCTCGATGCCCCAGCGCTGGGTGTACCAGGCGAGCTTCTCGATGGCCGCTTCGAAGCTTTCGACCTCGCAGGTGGTCAGCAGCATCCATTCGAGCGCCGTGGCGTTGGCCGGGGCATCGATCTCGCGGACAAACACCGCCCACAGCGTGAGCGGAGTGAGTTTCGCCTTGCGCTTGGGGGCCTTGAGCTCAACGCGGGCATACGAGATGGCCAGCTTGGCCACCCGCGCGGCCCGATTGCCCCGACGCGGCAACTGCAGCTGCTGATAGCCCGCGATGGGGCAGGCGCTCAAGTGCTCCCAGAGCTTGCCCTGCTCTTGGGTGAGCGCACGGTTTTGCTCGGCGCGGATGAGCAACTTGGGCGCATGCGCCAGAGCGCGCGCGTGATCGAACAGCTCGAAGATATCGGCCTCGCGATCGCCCACGCTGACCACGGTGCTCTGGGGCAGGCGCGCTTGCAAAGCGGCGGCCGCCTGCACGCTCTTGACCCACTTGTAGCTCTCCTTGTCCTCGATGGGCAAGTCGCGGCGCGCATGCCTCTTGCCAAACTGGGCCGTATCGCGTGCCCAGCATTGCACATCGATCAGCCCCAGGGGCAGCCCGGCAGTGCTGAAGGCCATCGTGTCATGCACCATGAGCCCAAACCAGGCATCGGCGCGCGTGCCAATCGGGCCCAGGTTCTCGATCGCGGGCTGGGCGTCATAGTTCAAGCTGGTGGTGTCCTGCACCGCCAGCACCACCGGCTCGCGGCCGGCGCGCCCCGCAGTGGCCTGGTAGTGCGATTGCAGAATGGCATCCATGCTGGTGCGCTCGTGATCGAAGAAGCGGTAGGCTGCCTTGGCCTTGGCACGGGTGCCGCAGGCTTGCGGAATCTGCGCCCGGGGCTTGGCGTAGAAATCGCGCGCCAGACTGATCAGCCGCGCCTCGAGGCGGGCATCTCCCAGGCTAGCGCGCCCCAATTCACGCTGCGCCCAGTCAAGCTCAGCCGCGCTGCCCGGTGGGCACACCGGCGCCAGCACCCGCGGCAGGGCCGCTTCGCTACACAGCCGTGCGCGCCAATCTGGCTGCAAAGGATACAGGTAGAGATCTTTGACCGGCACCGCGCGCAAGCGTGCTCGATCCTGCCGACCCCGCCCGCAGGTGTGCCCCACATGCACCCAATTGGCCGCCCGATAACAGGTACCCTTGAATCGCCCCCGCTCGACAAAGCTCTCCAGCAACAGCGGGCGGTAGCCGTAGCGCGCCTCCCAGTCCAGCGGCAGGCGCTTGACGCACAGGCCCAGCACATGGGAAGCCAGATGCGCCACCTCAATGCCCGGCACAATCAGAAAGCGGCTGTTGGCCACCACCAAGGGCAAGTTGCGCGCGCGAGCCGCCTCGCTCCAGCCAATGTAGCGATCGCGCGCGCTCACCCGCCAAGCGCTGGCGCTGAAGGCCAGCGCCCCCACGATCCCGTTGCGTTGACTGCGCACCAGGTAGCGCAACTGCGCCCCGCACAACGGCCCCGCGCCCAGATAGTGGTGGTGCTGCATCAGCGCCTTCCACACGCGCGTGGCAGCGTTTGCGCCGCCGGTCACTGGCACCAGATCGATCCGCCCCAGCTCGGCAAGGCGCGTCTTCACCGGGACACTCACACCCTGCAGCACGTGTTCGGACACCACGCAGTGCCCACCGCTCACCGCTGCTCTGGCTTCGGGAAGGCGCAGCGCCCCGGCGCGCGCAAGCTTGCACAGCGCCACCCGGCAACTCATCTGCTTGAGCCGACCATCGTGCGCGCGCCAATTGAGCCACTCGCACACTCGCCGCGACAGCGCGCGGCGCGACAGTTGCGGCTGCTCGATCACCAAATCGGTAATGCGCTCGAGCAGCTCGGGCGTAAACTCCTGGCCACACACCAGCATTGCGCAAGAGTAATGGAACAAGGCCGCGGTGTCCAGCCCCCAACTTATGGGACAAAATCAGCCCAGAGGGAGACGGACCTTATCTCTGCTGGGGAGAGGGGATCGGCCGGTGTTCTGGAACGATGGTGCGCTTTGCGAGGTGTGTAAAAGGACCCCCCTCTCCCTTGATGGGAGAGGGTTGGGGTGAGGGGAGCCGCGATAGCGTATCCTCCGCCGTCGGAGGGTGAAATGCAGACCCAGCAAGTGATCGACGACCTCGTATCGGAGCTGGGCTCCCGCTTCGGGGATCGGGTGACCACCGTGTGTTCGATCCGCGAGCGACACGGCCAGGACGAGTCGTACCACGCACCGTTCCCGCCGGACGCAGTGATCTTCCCGCATTCCACCGAGGAGGTAGTCGCGGCCGTGCGCCTGTGTGCGGCGCGCCGGACTCCGATCATTCCCTATGGCGTCGGCACCTCGCTGGAAGGAAACATCGCGGCGGTGCGCGGCGGCGTGTGCTTCGATCTCGGGCAGATGAATCGCGTGCTCGAGATCAACCGCGAGGACCTGGATTGCCGCGTGCAGCCGGGCGTCACGCGCAAGCAGCTCAACCGCGAGCTGCACGATACGGGGCTGTTCTTCCCCATCGATCCGGGAGCCGACGCTACGCTCGGCGGCATGGCATCGACGCGCGGCTCGGGGACGATGGCGGTGCGCTACGGCAGCATGCGCGAAACCGTGCTCGCGCTGGAGGTGGTGCTGGCCGACGGGCGCGTCATACGCACCGCGCGGCGCGCGCGCAAATCCGCCGCCGGCTACGATCTCACGCGCTTGTTCGTAGGGGCGGAAGGGACGCTCGGCGTCATCACCGAAGTGACGGTCAGGCTGCATCCGGTGCCGGAGGCCATCTCCGCCGCCGTGTGCCCGTTTCGCACCCTGAAGGCGGCGATCGACACCGTCATCCTCACCATCCAGTCGGGCATCCCGGTGGCCCGGATCGAGATACTCGACGAAGTGATGATGGACGCGGTCAACCGCCACTCGAACCTGGACTATGCGCGACAGCCGACATTGTTCTTCGAGTTCCACGGCAGCCCCGCCGCCGTCGCCGAGCAGGCCGAGCGCGTGGGCGAGATCGCGCGCGAACACGGGGCTGGCGACTTCCGCTGGGCGGTCCGCCCGGAAGAGCGCAGCCGCCTGTGGCACGCGCGCGACAACACCCTGTATGCGGCGATGGGGCTGCGGCCCGGCTCCCGCGCGTTGATAACCGATGTTTGCGTCCCCATCTCGCGCCTGGCCGAGTGCATGCTCGCCACGCGCGAGGACATCGATCGTTGCGGGCTCACGGTCTGCATCGTCGGACACGTGGGAGACGGCAACTTCCACTTGCTGATCCTGGTCGACCCGCAGAATGCCGAAGAGATCGCCCGTGCGACGGCGCTGCACGACCGCATGGTGATGCGGGCGCTCGCGCTGGAGGGGACCTGCACCGGCGAGCACGGCATCGGCACCGGCAAGGTGGCGTTCCTGCAGGCCGAGCTGGGCGAGGCGGTCGCTGTGATGCGCCAGATCAAGCGAGCGCTCGATCCGGATGACATCATGAACCCCGGTAAGATCTTCGCGAACTAATTAGAACGCCGAAGCAGACGGCGAAAGGGAGGAGCTTGTGCCGGCACCGCCGCTGCTCGAAATGCGCGGCATCGCAAAGGCGTTCCCCGGCGTGCGCGCGCTCGACGACGTCTCGCTCGACGTCCAGGAGGGCGAAGTGCATACGCTGGTCGGCCAGAACGGCGCGGGCAAGTCCACCCTCATCAAGGTGCTGTACGGCGCCTGCGCCCCCGATCGCGGCGAGATCCTGTTCCGGGGCCAGCCGGTCCGCATCGCTTCGCCCGCCGACGCGCGGCGCCTGGGCGTGGCCGTGATCTTCCAGGAGCTCTCGCTCGTCCCTTACCTCGACATCGCTCACAATATCTTTCTCGGGCGGGAGTTCCGCGGCCGGTTTCCCGGCAGCATCGACCACCGGCGCATGCACGCCGAGGCGCGGCGTCTGCTAGCGCTGCTCGGGATGGACCTGGACACCCGCACCCCCGCGCACAAGCTGGGGGTGGCACAGCAGCAATCGGTGGAGATCGCCAAGGCGCTCTCGCAGGAGGCGCGCCTGCTCGTGATGGACGAGCCCACGGCGGCGCTGTCCGAGCGCGAGATCGAGCGCCTGTTCGAGGTGATCGGGACGCTCAAGCGTGACGGTGTCGGGATCATTTACATTTCGCACCGGCTGCGCGAGGTCTTCACGCTGGGAGACCGCGTGACCGTGCTGCGCGACGGTCTCAAGGTCGCCTCGCTGCGTCCGAGCGAGACTTCGGTGGACGAGCTGGTGCGTATGATGGTCGGGCACGAGGTGGATACCACGTATCGTCGCCGCTTCTGCGACCAGCCCGGCGAACCGGTGCTCGAGTTGCGCGATGTGCATGCCGACAACGGCGTGCGTGGCGTGAATCTCACCGTCCGCGCGGGCGAGATCGTGGGCCTCGCGGGCCTGGTCGGCGCGGGCCGCAGCGAGCTCGCGCGCGCCATCTTCGGCGCTGATCGGATCAGCCGCTGCGAAGTCCGCGTTCGTGGCCAGCGGTTGCACGGTGCGCGGTGGCGCACTGGCCCGGTGCGCTCGGTCCGCGCCGGCGTAGGCCTGGTTCCGGAAAGCCGCAAGACCGAGGGGCTGGCGCTCATCCGATCGGTGCAGGACAACCTCCTGGCAGCGGCGTTGCCTGCACTGTTTCCGCGGCATTGGTATAGCCCGCGCCGGGCTGCACGCGGGGCGGCCGACCTGATCGGGCGGCTGCGCGTGGCCACCCCGTCCGCACAACGGCTCACCAAGTTCCTGAGCGGCGGCAATCAGCAGAAAGTGGTGGTCGGGAAATGGCTTGCCGCCGGCTCGCGGATCTTCATCTTCGACGAGCCGACGCGCGGCATCGACGTGGGCGCCAAGGCCGAGATCTTCGGCCTGATCGAAGAACTGGTAGCCGGCGGCGCTGCAGCGCTGATGATCAGCTCGGAGTTGCCCGAGATCGTGGCCGTCTGCGACCGTGCTTACGTGATGCGCGACAAGACCGTCGTGGGCGAGCTGGCGCGCGGCGATCTGACGGAGGAGAACATTCTCCGGCTGGCGATGCATCATGGGTGAATTCACGCGGCTCGCAACAGGCGGACGCCGGCCGGTGCGCGCGGCGGCGATTCCTGGCGTCGCCTACATCCTGGTGATTCTGTCGGTGCTGTTCGCGATCTTTGCGTCCGGCTTCACCAGCGCGGCGAACCTCGCTAACATCGGCGTGCAGTCGTCCATACTGCTTCTGCTCGCGCTGCCCATGACGCTCATCATCATGAGCGAGGGACTCGACCTTTCCATCGGCGCGGTGCTCGGGCTGGCCGGCGTCGTGCTGGCGCTGGTCCTGGTGCGCGGCGGCGGCGTCGCGCTGGGCCTCGCTGCCGCCCTCGCGGTGGGGTTCACCTTCGGCCTGGGGAACGGGCTGCTGGTCGCTGTGCTGGGCATGCCACCGTTCGTCGCGACGCTCGGCACGTTGGGTATCGCCCAGAGCCTCGCGCTGGTCGCCACCGACGGTCAGAGCGTGGTCGGCATCGGCGACGCGCTGCCGGCGCTCTACACCAGCACCTGGCTGGGTATCCCGTTCTCGATCCTGGTCGGGCTGCTCGCGTACCTGGCGTTCCACTTTCTTCTCTATCACACCCGCTTCGGCGCCTATGTGTTCGCCATCGGCGGCAATCGCGAGGCGCTGCGGCTGGCCGGCGCCCGTACCGACCTGTATCACGTGACCATCTACGTCCTCGGCGGGCTGATGGCCGGTGTCGGCGCGCTGCTGCTCACCGGCCGCATGAACGCAGGCCACCCGATCGCCGCCATCGGCATGGAGTTCGACGCCATCGCCGCGGTCATCGTGGGCGGCACCTCTTTCGAACGCGGCAATGGATGGCTTCCCGGCTCGCTGCTGGGCGTGCTGACCCTGGGCGTGCTGAAGAACGGCCTCAACTTGCTGGCGGTGCCGTCTTCCCTGCAGGTCGTCAGCATCGGTCTGCTGGTGATCGTCGCCCTGCTCATCGACTCGATCCGGGGACGAGCGTGAGCGCGTCCATTCCGTTCGGCGGGCTCCGCTCGCAAATCCCGTCGGATGTGGCTGCGCTGGGTTATCGGCTGTTGGTAGTGGCGTTGCTGTGTGCGGTACTTGCTCTCTCCAGCAAGGCATTTCTCACGCCTTCGAACCTGCTCAACGTGCTGCGTCAGGGGAGCCTGGTGTTTCTGCTCGCATCCGGGCTCACGCTGGTCATTCTCACCGGCGGGCTGGACCTCTCCGTCGGAGCGAACGTCGGATTGAGCGCCTGTCTCGCCGCCACTGCGATCAAGGCCACCGGCTCGGTCGGGATCGGCGTCGCCGCGGGTCTCGCCAGCGGCACAGCGATCGGCATGCTCAACGGGCTCCTGGTGACGTGGATGCGAATTCCGCCGTTCATCGCGACTTACGGGATGCTCTGGGTTGTGCACGGTGTGACCTACTGGTACATGGCGGGCGACACCATCCATGGCTTTCCCCCCGGGTTTCGCGCCCTGGGCAGCGGATACTTCCTCGGCGTTCCCATCCCGATTTATCTTATGCTGGCATTTCTCGCGGCCGGCGGGGTGTTCACGCGCTACACGACGTATGGGCACGAGATCTACGCGATCGGCGCGAATGCCGAGGCGGCGCGTCTGTCCGGCATACCGGTGTGGCTGCGGCTGAACCTGGTCTACATCCTGAGCGGCGCGATGGCGGGTCTGGCGGCGATCGTCTATCTGGCCCGGCTCAACTCCGCCGAGCCGGATATCGGCGAGCCGCTCGCGCTGCCGGCAATCGCCGCGGTGCTGATGGGAGGTACTTCGCTGTTTGGAGGAGTGGGCAGCCTGTCCGGAACGCTGGTGGGTGCGATTATCCTGGCGCTGGTGCTGAACGGCATGAATCTGCTCGCCATCGACGCCAACTGGCAGCCGCTGGTTACCGGTGTGGTGGTGCTACTGGCTGTCTGGATCGATATCATGACGCGACAGCGAGCCGGGTCGAGGGCTTGAGGATCGCCGCGCAGGCGACAACCGAAGTACCACGAGGAGGAGACACATGAAGCAACCGAGCATCGCAGCACTGGCGCTGGCAGCGATCGCCTGCGCCACTGGGTCCGCGCGGGCCGATGGTGAGAAGATCGCTCTGTTCACCAAGAACCAGACCAATCCGTTCTTCCAGACCGTGCGCGTCGCAGCCGAAGACGCGGCGAAGCAGATGCACGCCACGTTGAGCAACTACGTGCCCACCAAGCCGGATAGCATCCCGGAGCAGATGAGCCAGGTCGAGGACGCCGTCATCAAGCGGCCCGACGCCGTCGTGTTCACTCCGGTCGACTTCAAGGCGATGGGGCCGGCGCTGCAAAAGCTGAACGCCGCCAGGATCCCGGTGATCAACATCACCGACCGCGCCAGCGGCGGCGAGGTCGTAACCTTCATCGGTTCGGACGACTACAACCTCGGCGTGGTCATCGCGCGGTATCTTCTGAAGAAGATGAACGGCG
>JBGPMS010000275.1:0-7932 GCA_041487115.1 Gammaproteobacteria bacterium | reverse complement strand
GCTTCCGGGGCGATTTCCACGTAGAGAATCAGCGCGTGGTCGGGGAACGCCACCTCAAGCTGCAGCTGCTCAGCCGGCAGCCCGGTGCGCGCAGCGTGAACGGGATGCTGTTCGGGAGCGCGGATCCTTTGCCCGACGAGATCCGGGCCGTGTTCCGTCTCGAGGCAAACGAGTTCAACGGCACCCGTGTGCTGCAACTGGTTGTGGAACACTGGGAGCCCCTGCACGGAGCAGTGAGCTGAATGGACCTGTCCGGGCTGACGGATTTCTCCTGGCTGGCCGCCGAAGGCCTGGACCGGCTGCCGGTCTTTCTCACCAGCTTGAGCATCGGGCTGCTCATCGGCCTCGAGCGCGAGCGCAACCCGTCGGCGCGGGCGGGCCTGCGCACTTTCGCCCTGGTGGCCGTGCTCGGAACCGTATGCGGCGTGCTGTCCCAGACGCAGGGCGCGCCATGGTTAACGGTGGCAGGATTCGTCGTCGTGGGAGCCATGATCGTCACGGCGTATCTGGAGGTCGCTTTGAATCGCCCGCACGAGGTACAGGAAGAGCCGGGCACGACGACCAGCGCGGCGCTGGTGCTGTGCTTTGCGTTCGGGACCATGGTGGCTTACGGTTTCGGGAAGATGGCCGTGATGCTAGCCATCGCGACCACTGTGCTGCTCTATTCCAAGCCGGAGTTGAGAGGCCTGGCGCAGCACCTGGATCGGCGCGACCTGCGCTCCATCCTGCAGTTCGCCGTGGTGTCGTTCATCGTGCTTCCGATCTTGCCGGACCGCGACTTCGGCCCGTTCTCCGCACTCAACCTGCGCCAGATCTGGCTGATGGTGGTGCTGATCTCGGGCGTAAGCCTGGCCGGCTACCTGGCGCTGCGCATTGTCGGCCGCCGGCATGGCGCCGCCCTGTTGGGACTGTTCGGCGGGCTCGTATCGAGCACCGCCACCAGCCTGGTCTATGCCCGGCACGGCCGCTCCGCTCCGGAACTTCGTGACTTGTCCGCCACTGTAATCGTGCTCGCCAACCTAATCGTGCTGGTACGGCTGGCGGTGTTGACCGCCGTCGTAGCGCCCCGGCTTCTGAGCGAACTGCTTCCCGTGCTCGCTTGCGCTCTGGTTCCGGGTGTGGCGCTGGTCGCGTACCGATTGCGCCAATTGCTGAGCCGCGCAGAGCCGCCCATGCCGGAAATAGGCAACCCGACCGAGCTGCGGACTGCCATCGTGTTCGCGTTTCTGTATGGAGGCGTGCTGCTCGTTGCGGCCTGGATGCACGACAAAGCGGGCGCCGCCGGCCTCTATGGTGTCGCCCTCGTATCAGGCTTGACCGACGTCGACGCCATCACGCTGTCCTCGCTGCGGCTGTTCCGGCTGGACAGCCTCGTCGCGTCCCAGGCCGTGACCTCCATTGCACTGGCCTACATGGCTAACATCGCCTTCAAGCTGGGCCTGATCGGAGTAGCTGGCGGCATGGACCTGCTGCGCCGCTGCCTGCCTGCCCTGGCGGTGACGGCGGCGGGCGCGGCCGCGGGTTTGCTCCTGTTCGCCAGCGCGTAGCTCCAACAGTGCGCTGCCGCGCGCTGGACTGCTAGAATTCGCCCTTTTCCGCTCGCCACGCGGCAAGGATTCGAAACATGGAAGCAGAGCGTCTGAACGCGGTGACCAACAAGCTGGTCGACCTGGACCAGCGAACCGGTGATCTTCGGAGGTATCTTTGACTTCGATGCCAAGGTCGGTCGTCTCGACGAGGTGATCAAGCTGGGCGAAGATCCCGCCCTGTGGGAAGACAACAAGCGCGCGCAGGAGATCGGCAAGGAGCGCAAGGCGCTCGAGGCGGTGGTCGGCACCGTGCAGCGGGTGACCCAGGGACTGCAGGACAGCCGGGAGCTGCTGGAGATGGTGCGCGCGGAAGACGACGAGGCCGGCCTGGAAGCGGTCGCCCGCGACGTCGAGGGGCTGGAGAAGGTGGTGGCGGAGATGGAGTTCCGCCGCATGTTCTCCAACCCGATGGATCCCAACAACTGCTTCCTGGACATCCAGGCCGGACAGGGCGGCACCGAGGCGCAGGACTGGGCCGCCATGCTGGAGCGCATGTATGTGCGGTTCGCCGAGCGCCGCGGCTTCAAAGTCGAAGTGCTGGAGGAGTCGCCCGGCGAAGTGGCGGGGCTGAAGAGCGCGGCACTCAAGATCAGCGGCGACTACGCGTACGGGACGCTGCGCACCGAAACCGGCATCCATCGGCTGGTCCGCAAGTCGCCGTTCGACTCCAACGCCCGGCGCCACACCTCTTTCGCCAGTGTGTTCGTGTATCCGGAGGTGGACGAGACCATCGAGATCGAGATCAACCCGGCCGACTTGCGCGTCGACACCTTTCGCGCCAGCGGAGCCGGCGGCCAGCACGTGAACAAGACCGACTCGGCGATCCGCATCACGCATCTGCCGACCAACATCGTGGTCCAATGCCAGAGCGACCGCTCCCAGCACCGCAACCGGGCCGAGGCCATGGCCATGCTGAAGTCGCGGCTGTACGAGGCCGAGCTGCGCAAGCGCGACGCCGAGAAGCAGAAGATGGAAGACTCCAAGACCGACATCGGCTGGGGCCACCAGATCCGCAACTACATCCTGGACCAGTCCCTCATCAAAGACCTGCGCACCAACGTGGAAATCGGCAACACCCGTGGCGTGCTGGACGGAGATCTGGACGAGTTCATCGCGGCCAGCTTGAAACAAGGCGTGTAAGCCGCGGCGCGTGATTCGTGACTCGCGATTCGAGGGATTTGACTAAAGGCCAGCGCATGTCCGAGAACAACAAGCCAGACGATCCGAAGGAGGCTCCTGCGGTCGACGAGAATCAGATCGTCGCGGAGCGCCGCGCGAAGCTGAAGGCGTTGCGGGAAAGTGGCAACGCCTTCCCGAACGACTTTCGGCGCAATCGTCTCGCGGGCGAGCTCCATGCTGCGTACGGCGAGAAGTCCAACGAGGAGCTGGAACCCGCACAGATCGAAGTCGCGGTGGCCGGCCGCATGCTGCTCAAGCGCGTCATGGGTAAGGCGAGCTTCGCCACCATTCAGGACATGTCCGGCCGCATCCAGCTCTACATCACACGGGATGAGGTGGGTGAAGCTGTCTACGACCAGTTCAAGCACTGGGACCTGGGCGACATCCTGGGTGCGGAGGGGGCTCTTTTCCGCACACGGACCGGCGAGCTATCAGTCAAGGTCCGCCGCGTGCAACTGCTCGCCAAGTCGTTGCGTCCGCTGCCCGAGAAGTTCCACGGCATGGCCGACCAGGAGCAGCGTTATCGCCTGCGCTATCTCGACCTGATCACCAACCCGGAGTCCCAGCGGGTGTTCAAGGCGCGCTCACGGATCATCCAGAGCATCCGTGAGTTCTTCGTCGCGCGCGGCTATCTGGAGGTGGAAACGCCGATGATGCAGCCGATCCCCGGTGGTGCCGCAGCGCGTCCCTTCGTCACGCATCACAACGCGCTCGACATGCAGCTCTATCTGCGCATCGCCCCGGAGCTGTATCTCAAGCGTCTGGTCGTGGGCGGCATGGAGAAGGTGTTCGAGATCAACCGCAGCTTCCGCAACGAAGGCATCTCGACCCGGCACAACCCCGAGTTCACCATGCTCGAGTTCTACGAGGCCTATCGCGACTATCATTATCTGATGGGCCTCACCGAGGAGCTGCTGCGCGAGGTGGCACAGACAACAGCCGGCAGCACTACGGTCAGCTACCAGGGCGAGGCCATCGACCTCGGCAAACCGTTCGACCGTCTCACCATGGCCCAGGCTATCGCGCAGTACAACCCGCGCTATCCAGTGCACGAGCTGGACAAGCCGGAATATCTGCGTGTGGCGCTCGCGCCCTTCGATATCGAAGTGTTTCCGAGCGACGGCGTCGGCCTGCTGCAGCTCAAGTTGTTCGAGCAGACCACGGAGTCGAAGCTGATCCAGCCGACCTTCATCGTCGCGCATCCTACCGACGTCTCACCGCTCGCCCGCCGCAGCGACGCCAACCCGGCGGTCACCGACCGCTTCGAGCTGTTCATCACCGGGCGCGAGATCGCCAACGGCTTCTCGGAGTTGAACGATCCCGAAGACCAGGCGGAGCGCTTCCGCCAGCAGGCCGAGGCCAAGGCAGCGGGCAACGAAGAAGCCATGTTCTACGACGCCGACTACATCCGCGCGCTCGAGTACGGGTTACCGCCCGCAGCCGGCGAAGGCATCGGGATCGACCGGCTGGTCATGTTGCTGACCGACAGCCCGAGCATCCGCGACGTTATCCTCTTCCCGCAATTGCGGACCGAATGACATGACCCAAGACAACCCCACCGTGCTCTGGCAGCCCTCCGCTGAGCGTAAGGCTCAGGCCAACCTCACCCGCTTCATCCACGAAGTCAACGCGCGCTGGAGCGCCGGCTGCTCGGACCACCCGACGCTCTACGACTGGTCGATCCGCGAGCCGGAGCAGTTCTGGCAATCGATGTGGGACTTCGCGGGCGTAGTCGGCGAAATGGGCGCCGGGCCTTATCTGGTGGACGCCGACAGGATGCCGGGCGCGCGCTGGTTCCCGAACGCCCGCCTCAACTTCGCGGCGAATCTGCTGCGGCGGCGCGACTACGAGACCGCGCTCGTATTCTGGGGTGAGAACAAAGTCCGCCGCAAGTTGAGCTTCGGCGAGCTCTACGACCAGGTATCCGTCACGGCGCAGGCACTGCGCGCTATGGACGTCAAGTCCGGCGATCGCGTGGCGGCGTTCATGCCGAACATGCCCGAGGCCGTTGTCGCACTGCTGGCTGCGACCAGCATCGGGGCCATCTGGTCGTCCTGCTCGCCCGATTTCGGCGTGCAGGGCGCGCTCGACCGCTTCGGTCAGATCGAACCGAAGGTGCTGTTCTGTGTGGACGGCTACTACTACAGCGGCAAGACGCACGACACGTTGTCGCGCATCGCCGAGATCGCCAAGCAGCTGCCCACCCTGGAGAAGGTGGTGGTGGTGCCCTACCTCATCGCCAAGCCGCGCATCGGCGAGATCCCCAACGCGGTGAATCTCGGCGTGTTCACGAGCGCCTTCAAAGCGGCCGATATCGATTTCGAGCAGGTGCCCTTCGCCCACCCGCTCTGCATCCTCTATTCCTCGGGCACTACCGGCGTGCCCAAGTGCATCGTGCACGGCGCCGGCGGCACCTTGCTGCAGCACCTGAAGGAGCATCAACTCCACACCGACATCAAACGCGGCGACCGGCTGTTCTATTTCACCACTTGCGGCTGGATGATGTGGAACTGGCTGGTCTCGGGGCTGGCCTCCGGGGCTACGCTGCTGCTGTATGACGGGTCGCCGTTCTACCCCAACCCGAGCGTGCTGTTCGACCTGGCCGACACCGAGAATATGACGGTGCTCGGCACTTCGGCCAAGTACATCGATGCGCTGGCAAAGCTCAACGCGAAACCGAAGGACACGCACCGGCTGGACAGCGTAAAGACCATGGCCTCGACCGGCTCGCCGCTGGTGCCGGAGAGCTTCCAGTACGTCTACGACAACATCAAGCAGGACCTGCTGCTGTCGTCCATCTCCGGCGGCACCGACATCGTGTCCTGCTTCGTCCTCGGCAGTCCGCTGCTGCCAGTGTATCGCGGCGAGATTCAGTGCCGCGGCCTGGGGCTCAAGGTCGAGGTGTACAACGACGAGGGTAAACCGGTGATCGGCGAGAAGGGCGAGCTGGTGTGCTCGGCGCCCTTCCCCTCCATGCCGGTCGGATTCTGGAACGATCCCGAGCAGAGGAAGTACCGCGACGCCTATTTCACCCGCTATCCGGGCGTCTGGTGTCATGGCGACTACATGGAGCTGACCGACCGTGGCACCGCGATCATCTACGGGCGCTCGGATGCGGTGCTGAATCCGGGTGGCGTGCGCATCGGCACCGCCGAGATCTATCGCCAGGTGGAGCAGCTGACCGAGGTGGTGGAGAGCCTCGTGATCGGCCAGGACTGGGACCACGACGTGCGGGTGGTGCTCTTCGTCCGCCTGCGCGAAGGCCTGGCGCTGGACGAGACGTTGACCAAGAAGATCAAGGGGCAGATCCGCAACAACACGACGCCGCGCCACGTGCCGGCCAAGATCGTCCAGGTCGCCGACATCCCGCGCACCAAGAGCGGCAAGATCGTCGAGCTGGCCGTGCGCAACGTGGTGCACGATCTGCCGATCAAGAATAAAGAGGCGCTGGCAAATCCCGAGGCGTTGGATCTGTTCCGCGATTTGCCGGATCTGCAGCGCCCGTGACGCTTCGACTCTGCAGCTTTCGCTGCCACGCTCAGCGCGAACGGGGTTTTACATACGCCTGCTTACCCGCTACCCATGCGCGAGATGCGCGCGTTGGAAAGGGAAACGCGGTCCGCCAGCGTGCCCAGTAGCGCGCGGGCGAAGTGCAGCTGACAGCTGTCGCTTAGACCTACGAGGGCCGAACGTTCGAACTCCGCCAGGGTCGATTCGGTGCTGGTTTCCACGGTCGCCTGACGCTGGTCCGACCGGCCTCGGATGTAGGGCAGTTCCCCGAACGACTCGCCCGCCCCCAACACGTTGAGGAGCCGGCCCTGCGCGGTGACTTTGGCTTCGCCGTGCGCCAGAAGGAACAGGCTGTCGCCGGATTCGACCTCGCGTACCACGACGGTCTGCGACGGCACGCGCGACCAGCGAGCAGCGCGGGCCAACGCCCATATCTCGGCGTCATTGAGCTCCGAGAGCAAAGGCGCGCGGCGCAGCGAGGTGAACTTCTCGCTGTCCGGGATGGCCTTCTGGAAGGTGCTGAATTTTCCCGCCTGCACCAGCTCGAGCGCCAGCTCCGCCCAATTGTCGTGGCGCTCCGCCGCCTTCTTGTTCAGCATGCGCAGGACGATGCCGTCCAGAGCGGCCGGCAGCTCAGGCCGGAGCCGGCTGGGCGGCACTGGATCGGCGGACAGCACCTTTCCCAGGGTTTCCGTCGGATTCATGCCGACAAACGGCTTTTGGCCGGTGAGCAGCTCGTAGAGCACGACACCCAGAGAGAACATGTCGCTACGGTGGGTTAGCGTCCTGCCGCCGATCTGCTCCGGCGAGGCGTAGGACGGCGATCCTACCGCCATCAGTTGAGTCTGGTCCGAGTTGCGGATGAAGGCCGCACCGAAGTCGGCTACTTTGACATCGGTACCCTGCTCGACCAGGATGTTGGCCGGCTTGATGTCCCGATGCACGATGCCCTGGCGGAAAGCGAAGTCGAGCGCCCCGCAGCACTTGAACGCGATCTCGATCGCGTCCCCCACCGGCAATAGCGCATCCGAGCGGACGAACCGCAACAAGTTGCCGCCGGAGACGTACTCCATGGCCACGTAGCTCAGCTCGTCGTCGGCGTAGGCGTCGAGGATGGCGGCGATGTGGGGGTGCGACAACTGTCCCACCAGCGACGCCTCGCTCAGAAACATCTTGCGCGAGTAGACCGACTCGTCCTCTGGCAAACCGCGCTGGTAGAGCTTGACCGCGATGTCCGAGTTGTAGAAATCGTCGAAGGCGAGATAGACCGTGCTGGATGCGCCCTGACCCAGTTCCTTCTGGATGCGGTACTTGCCGATTCGCTCTGGCATGCGGCCCCACGTTTGGGAGGTGAGCTACGAAGGGAGCTAGAAGTATGTTGGCGGCACGCGCAAGTATAAAAACATCAAGGGACGCGGTCGAGCGGCACCGGGGGTGTCGCTGTTATGAGACGAGCCCCATGCCAGTACAATTGGAGGCGATGAACGCCCCCCAACCCACCACCCAGGAGACAGTCGACCTGCGCATTGCCGGCATGACCTGTGCCGCGTGCGCCGCGCGCATCGAGAAGACGCTCAATCGCCTGCCCGGAGTGACGGCGAGTGTGAACCTCGCCACTGAGCACGCGCGAGTGCGAGTAACACCTGGGTCCGCG
>JBGPMS010000274.1:0-7935 GCA_041487115.1 Gammaproteobacteria bacterium | reverse complement strand
TCGCACTAACTATTTGGTGGCCTGGTCAGTAAGTCATAGCAGGGCGCAGATCGGCAACGTCCGACAGACACGCCCTGGAGGAATGAAGCAGCGGCCTGGATGAAGCAGGGAATCTGACGTATATTCCCCGTCCCACGCGGCCGTACTCGGCGCGCCGCGGCCAACGCCGACCCCAGTTCCATGCGGCTTCCACGCACCGTCATCGCTCTCGGACTGGTGAGCCTGTTCAACGACCTCGCGTCCGAGATCGTCGTTCCGCTCATCCCGATCCTGCTCGCTACCGTTCTGGGCGCGGGCCCCGTCGCGCTGGGGATCGTCGAAGGGGTGGCCGACGCGGTCGCTGCGTTGCTCAAATTATGGTCCGGGCGACGCTCGGACGCGCTGGGTGGGCGGCGCAAGGGACTCACGCTGGCCGGCTATACGCTGTCCAACCTCGCGCGGCCGCTCCTCGGGCTCGCCGGAAGCTGGTGGACCGTGCTGGTCCTGCGCAGCCTGGACCGGGTCGGAAAGGGACTGCGCAGTGCGCCGCGCGATGCCATGATCGCCGACGCTACGCCAGCCGGGTTGCGCGGCTATGCCTTCGGTTTTCAACGGGCGTTGGATAACGGCGGTGCCGTGGGCGGCAGCCTGCTCGCTGCCGCGGTCCTCGCCTGGTCGCAGGTGAGCCTGACGCAGATGATTCTGCTGTCCGCGATACCCGGCTTCGTCGCCGTGCTGTGCCTGGCGCTGGCCGTGAAGGAAGCGCCCGCCCCAGCAACGCCGCCATCGGCGCCACCCCCGCTCGCCTTCAGCGCCCTCGGCCGTCCCATGCGCCGCTACCTTCTGGTGCTCGGGCTGTTCACGCTGGCGCGCGCGTCGGAGACCTTCATCCTGCTGCTGGGGCACGAGCGTGGTGCGCCCACGGTCGAGCTGTTGCTGCTGTGGGCCGTGCTGAGCCTGGCCAAGACTGCGACATCGACGCTCGGTGGCCGCATGGCCGACCGGATTCCACGCGGGGTGGTGATCATCGCGAGCTGGTCCGCCTTCGCGATCACTTTTGTGCTGTTTGCCGTGTTCCCCGGGCAGCCCGCGCTGTGGGTCATCACCGTCGGGTATGGGCTCTTCGCTGGCTTCGGCGAAGGCGCCGAGCGCGCCCTGATCAGCGATTTCTCGACCGACTCCGAACGCGGCACCGCCTTCGGCTGGTACAACATGGTATCGGGGCTGGCCGCGATTCCTGCCGGCCTTTTGTTCGGGGGGCTGTGGCATTACTTCGGCGCGCCGGCCGCTTTCCTGACCGCGGCCGCACTCGCTGCCGCCTCGGTGCTGCTCCTGCGCACCTGGGCCTGGCCACCACGCGCCGTCGCGAAGCTCCTAGCCCCTAGGCCCTAGCCCCTAGCCCATCATCGCTCATGCCCGTCGCAACCCTCGATCAGGTGTCGCTCGCCTACGGGCATGTGCCGCTGCTCGATCACATCGAGCTCACTATCGACGCGGGCGATAAAGTGGCGCTCATCGGCCGCAACGGTACCGGCAAGAGCAGCCTGCTCAAGGTATTGGCTGGGGTGAGCGCGCCCGACGATGGACAGGTGTGGCGCCGGCCGGGGCTGCGCCTGGCCTGGGTCCCGCAGGAGCCCCCGCTCGACGAGGCCCACACCGTGTTCGAAGCGGCGGCCGAGGGCCTGGGCGAGGTGCGCGGCCTTCTGGCCGAGTACGAGGCGGCTGCGCACGCAGTGGAGAGTGGGCACGATGATGCGCTCGCGGAGCTCGAGCGGCTCGGCACACGACTCGACGCCGTCGATGGCTGGCACGTCAAGTCGCGAGTGGATGCCGTGCTCAGCCGTCTCACGCTTCCTGCGCATGCCCGTGTCGGCGAACTATCGGGTGGACAGCGCAAGCGCCTCGCTCTGGCCCGCGCGCTGGTGGCCGAGCCCGAGCTGCTGCTGCTGGACGAGCCGACCAATCACCTGGACGTGGAGTCCATCGAATGGCTGGAAGAGCTGCTGCGTGGCTTTGGCGGCGCGTTGCTGTTCGTCACTCACGACCGCGTGTTTCTGGATCGCGTCGCGAACCGCATCCTCGAGCTCGATCGCGGGCGGCTCACGGGCTTTCCGGGCAGCTTCGCCGCCTACCGGGAGCGCAAGGCCCAGCAGCTCGCCGACGAGGCCCAGCAGCAGGACAAGTTCGACCGCGTGCTGGCGCAGGAGGAAGCCTGGATCCGACGCGGCGTGGAAGCGCGCCGTACACGCGACGAGGGGCGGGTGCGGCGCCTGGAGGCGCTCCGGCGTGAGCGCGCGGCGCGACGGGACCGCCTTGGGAGCGTGACCCTCGCGCTGGAGGAGGGCGAGCGGTCCGGGAAGCTGGTGGCCGAGCTGACCGGCGTGAGCAAGGCCTTCGGCGGGAAGGTGGTGGTCAGGGACTTCTCCTGCCGCATCCTGCGCGGCGACAAGGTCGGCCTGATCGGCCCCAACGGCGCCGGCAAGACCACGCTCATCCGGCTCCTGCTCGGCGAGCTGGCGCCCGATTCCGGGACGGTGCGGCTGGGGACGAAACTCTCCATCGCCTACTTCGACCAGTTCCGCGCGCAACTCGACGACGAGGCGAGCGTATTCGAGACCGTGAGCGAGGGATCCGATTACGTGGAGGTTGCTGGAGCGCGCAAGCACGTCATCAGCTATCTGGGCGAATTCCTGTTTCCCCCGGAGCGCGTCCGCTCGCCGGTCAAGTCGTTGTCCGGCGGCGAGCGCAACCGGCTGCTGCTCGCGCGCATGTTCGCCAAGTCCGCCAATGTGCTGGTGTTGGACGAACCGACCAACGATCTCGACCTGGAGACCCTCGAGCTGTTGGAAGGGCTGCTGCAAGAGTACGCGGGCACCGTGCTCCTGGTGAGTCACGACCGTGCTTTCCTGGACAACGTGGTCACCCAGGTGATCGCCTTCGACGGGGATGGGCGCTGGATCGAGAACCCCGGCGGCTACCAGGAATGGGCGCGAATCCTGAGCGCACGCCGGAAGCAGCCGGCGGCGGACAAGATGGCGGAAGCATCGAGACGTGCCGACTCGTCCCGTGCCGCGAAGAAAGCGAAGCTCAGCTACAAAGAAGCGCAGGAGCTGCAGGCGCTGCCGGCACGCATCGAATCTCTGGAGCGCGAACAGGCCGAGCTGGGTCGCAGCCTGGCCGACCCCGAACTGTACCGCTCGGATCCCGAGCAGGCGAAGACGGCGAACCTGCGCTATGCCGAGATCGACGGGCTGCTGCTGCAACTGCTGGCGCGGTGGGAGGAACTGGAAGCCAGACAACGTGAGGCTTCGAGCCCGTTGCGCTAGCCGGCGCGAGGATCCGATCGATGCTCTCCTACTATCCCGCAGTTCGCGGCTGTCTCGCTGGTGCTGGATCGTGGGCGCGGTAAACTCGAGCGCGTCAACGATTCAGCCCGGAGCATCAGATGCGCGATCCCGACGACCTCACCTCCAACCCGTCACGCAACCCGTCCTTCTCCGAGGTGCTGGAGATCGATCTCCGGCGCCGCCGCCTGGTGCAGAGCGGTTTGGGCGCGGCCGCAATCGCCTTTCTGGGTTCGCCGCTCGGCTCGGCGGCAGGTGCCGCGACCTGGAACGCGGACCTCGCTCTACAAGGGCGACTATGCGGGCATGGGCAACAACGCGATGCTGTGCGCCGATATCGCCAGCGCCGACGTTCGGCGCTTTCTCAGCGGTCCGCGCGGATGCGAGGTGACCGGGGTGATCCAAACGCCCGACCAGCGGAGCATGTTCGTGAATATCCAGCACCCGGGGGAGGCCCCCGGCGAACGTAGCGGCGATCCGGCCAATCCCAAGGGCATCAGTTCCTGGCCCGATGGCCCGCAAGGCGGGCGCCCGCGCTCGGCGACGCTCGTCATACGTAGGGCCGACGGTGGTGTCATCGGAACCTGAGAAACCTCCGACCTGGAGGCGATGTCGGGCCGAAGGCGTCGGCAGAGGGGACGCTGCGATCGATGCCGACGGTGCGCCGGCGAGCCGGTTGACCTACGTCAAGATCCAGGCAGGTGAGTCCGAGCACACTGCCTGGTGGAGGATTGGCGGCGGCGGTCGAGAGCAGTGCTGTGTGCACACCGGTGGCGTGTACATGCGGCGGGTCGCAGATCGATGAGCCCTCCCGGCGCGCGCACCTCCCCACATCAGGTAAGGAACGTGTTCCAGACATCGCACTCGAAGCTGATTCCACTCGATCGGATCGACACCGAGCAAGTGGGAGGGAAGGCCGCCCAGCTCGCGCAGCTCATCCGGCTAGGGCTGCGCGTCCCGGAGGGCTTCGTCATCGTCGGCGCCGCTCCAGGGCGCCTGCCGCCGGAGCTGGATGAGTTCAGCGCGCGGCTCGAGGGCCCGGTAGCGGTCCGGTCGTCGGCCGTCGCAGAGGACAGCTCGGAGGCGTCGTACGCCGGGCAGTTCGAAACAGTGCTCGGGGTCCACGGCGCAGCCGCGATCCGAGACGCGGTGCAAAGGTGCCTGGCGTCCGCTGCAGGCGCGCGGGCCGAGGCGTATCGCAGCGAGATGCACGCGAACGACGACGTGCGGATGGCGGTAGTGGTGCAACGCATGGTCGATGCCACCTCCGCCGGCGTGATTTTCACGGCCGACCCGGTCACCGGCCAACGCGATCGCGTTGTCATAAACGCGGTCCCGGGACTGGGCGAGGCGCTGGTGGGCGGCTACCGCACACCGGACCACTTGGTTCTCTCGCGCGATGGGACGGTGCTCGAGCGCGCGGTGCAGGGTGAGCGCGCCTGCGTAGAAGAGGCCACGCTCGGCCAACTGCTACGCGACGCGCTCAAGGCCGAAGCAGGACTGGGGTATCCGCTGGACCTCGAATGGGCGATCGACCGGGACGGCCGGCTCTTCTGGCTCCAGGCGCGGCCCATCACCACGCTCGAGCTGCCTGGGCCGGACGAGCTCGACGACGTGGTGGATCCGACCTGGCAACTCACCACACACAACGTCGCGGAGTGGATGCCCGGCGCCATGCCGCCGCTCAGCTGGTCCGTGGTGGGGCCCTCCTACATCCGGGGGATGAACGAGCTTTGCGTCCGTGCCGGGCTACAGAGGGATCTGGTGGAGCGCGTGCCGTGCCTCGTCAACGTGCAAGGGCACACGTTCATCAACATGGCGAGCGGCTACCTGCTCGGCTCGCAGATGTTCGGCATGGACAAAGAGAGCTACGATCTGACGCTCACCGGAATGGTGCAGCCGGAGGCGAAGCTCCCGCCCAAGGCCCCGTTCCTGCAGCGACTGGCGCACACAGTGCGCTACCTGCGGCTGGTCCCCGCCGGAAGGAAGCGGCTCGACGCCTTCGTGACGCGCTACGGCGCGTTTCGCGTCGAGCCCACCGACGACCTGATCGAGTACTACCGGCGTTTGGAGCAGGCGGTCAGGATCCTCAGCGAGTCGGGCGACGTCCACGTCCACACCTCGATGACGGCAATTGCAATCCTGAACCTGTTCCAGCGGCTCCTCAGCAAGGGAGGTCCGCCGAGCGCGAAGTCTCATGCAGCGGTGGCCGCACTTCTGTCCGGGGCGAAAGCCGACGGTGCGGATGCGGCTGCGAGCTCCATCGGCGTGGTGGACGCACTGGACAGCCTCGGGGCGAGGCTCGCGGCCGAACCGGGCGCGGCAGAGCGCTTCGCGCGCCTGTCGCCCAGCCAGGCGCTCGCGTGGCTGAGAGACCCGTTCTCAGGCGCCGCGCACAAGGCGTTCGAGGCTTTCCTGGTAGCGCACGGCCACCGCTGCATCCGCGAGCTGGATCTGCGCGAGCGCGACTGGGAGGAGGATCCTCTCCGGCTGATCCGATCTCTGCAGCTCATCGTGACGGCGCCGCGAACAACGCAGACAGACTGGAAACGCGAGGCACAGGAGGCGCTCGACGGCCTGTCCTGGGGCGCGCGCCGCTTGATTCAGTGGCTGCTGCCGAAGGCGCACGCGGCCGTCGTCGAGCGGGAGCGCTCCAAATCGTTCAGCGTCTGGATTGCGCGCCAGCTCAAGCGCGGCTACGTGGGGTACGCCCAGGCGCTCGTAGCCGCAGGCCGGCTGCCCGATGTGGACCTCGTGTTCTTCTTCACGCACGAGGAGCTGGGGCGGCTGGCCCGGGACCCGGATCGCGCGCTGCTGCGGCGTGTGGAACACCGCCGGCGTCTGCATCCGCGCAAGATAGCGGTGGAGTTCCCCCGCGTGTGCACAGGCAAGCCTCTGCCGCTTGTCGCGGTGGAGGGCGAGGCGCAGGGCGGCGACGCTATGCAGGGCACCCCGCTGAGCCGCGGCGTGGCGATGGGGCCGGCGCGGGTGGTGCGTACCCTGCAGGAGGCCGAGGCCATGCAGCCCGGAGAGATCCTGGTGACACCGTTCACCGACGTGGGCTGGACGCCCTTCTTCAGCCGTGCGGCAGGGCTGGCGACGGAGGTCGGCAGCGTCCTTTCGCATGGCGCGGTGGTAGCACGCGAGTACGGATTGCCCGCCATCGCGGGCCTCCCGGGCGTGATGCGGCGGTTCAAGACGGGCGACCTGCTCCGGCTCGACGGTAATACGGGCGAACTGCGCCGGGTGCGCTGACATCCCGGCGCCGGTTGCGTTACCCGCTGACGCGCTCGCGGGCCAGAAGCATCGCCGGGATCAGCAGCAGCGCCTGCACCAGGAAGAAGGTCGCGGCGAAGGACAGGAAGTCCAGCCGTCCGAGCACGTTGATCGCGATCAAGGTGGCGATGGCCAGGCTGCGCGAGGGAAATGCCGCGACCATGGTGACGGTGTCCGCTCTGCTCCAGGAGAAGGCCCTGGCGACGCCGAGCCCCAGCGCCACTGCGCAGGCGGTGAACAGGACCGCCACGACCAGGATCGAGACGAGGTTGCGCTGGATCGTGGCAAACTGATCCACCAGCATGATGGCCAGCATCGCCCCCACCGCGATCGCGCTCAGGCGCTGCAAGCGCACACGGTTGCGCTCGACGAAGCCCGGGGCGTAGCGGCGCACCAGCATGCCGGCGCCGATCGGCAGCAAAAGCCCGGTGACCACCTGTTGCATGACCTTGCCCGCCGGCAGAGCGAAGCCCGCCTGCTGTCCCAGCAGCAGATCGAACCCTAGTCCCGCGACGAGCGGCGTCGTCGCGACGGCCAGCACGCTGGAAACCGCCGTCAGCGTGACCGCGAGCGCGATGTTCGCGCGAGCGAGCAGGCAGTAGTAGTTGGAAGTCATCGCCTGCGGTGCGGCGGCCGTGAGGATAAGCCCGCCGGCGATCGCGGGCGGAGGGCGCAGGAGAAGGATCAGCGCCGCGGCGATAAGCGGCAGCACCAGCACCTGGCATAAGAGGGCGAACGCGACCTGCTTCGGATAATGCATGACCCGGAACAAGTCGGCGGGCGTCAGCTCCAGACCGACGACCGTCATCGCCAGGATGATCAGAAGCGGCAAACACAGCTCGACGACGATGCTCATGGGCAGCCATTCTACGTAGTTGCGTCGAGCACGCCGTGCGGGCGCTTCGCGACCGATGGCTATCACCGCGTCGCCGGCGTCAGCACTTCCGCTCGGATCGCCCTCGGCTTATGACGGGAGCGTGCCGATCAACCGCATTCGTGACCCGGGTAGCCTATGTCGTTTGCGCCAGCGTGTCTCGTGCTGATGGTGGTATTCAGCTGGCTCGAGCCCTATGTGGGCCAGATTCTCCCGGGCCAGGCCGAGCATCCGAGGGCGTATGCCTTTGTCGGAGATCTGTTGCTGCTGGGGAGCTTTTTCATCTTCTGGGACAAGCTCCGGGCCTTGTTCATCCGCGAAGCCAAGGCGCAGTTTCCGGCCAAGGCCGGTGCCTGAGTCGAGCCAGATCACGCCTCGTTGCTCTATCCGACCGGGCCGACCTATGCGTTTTCTTTCGATTGCAACAGCCGGGACGGTTTGGTTCGGCCTCGCTGGCGTACT
>JBGPMS010000273.1:0-7940 GCA_041487115.1 Gammaproteobacteria bacterium | reverse complement strand
TCGTTTCGACGACCCGCGCGCTTCGTTACACACGGAGGTGACTCATGGCTTCTCTTCTCGATCTCGCTCGGCATGGTCAATCGGTCTGGCTCGATTTCATCGATCGCAATCTGGTCTCCAACGGCGGCCTGCAACGGCTGGTAGACAGCGGGGTCACGGGCGTCACGACCAACCCGACCATCTTTCACAAGGCGATCGGGGGCGGGGTCGACTATGACGAAGCCATACGCGAGCTGCTCGAGCAGAACCATGAGATCGATGAGGCGGAGCTGTGCGAAGCACTGATGGTCGGCGACGTGCAGATGGCGGCGGACGTGCTGCGGTCGGTCTACGATCGCACGCAAGGGCGCGACGGCTATGTCAGCCTCGAAGTTCCGCCCGACCTTGCCTACAGCATCGAGCGAACCGTGACGAGCGGCCATCGCTTGTGGACCGCGGTGCAGCGACCCAACGTCATGATCAAGGTGCCGGGGACCGCGGAAGGGGTGCTCGCGTTCGAGCGCCTGACGGCCGACGGGATCAACGTCAATGTGACCCTCCTGTTCGCGGTGGCGCGCTACGAGGAGGTCGTGCGCGCGTGGGCACGCGGCCTGTCGCGCAACCCGCACCCGGAGAAGATCGCCTCGGTCGCCTCGTTCTTCGTGAGCCGGGTGGACAACAAAGTCGACAAGAAACTGGACGCCGTGGGCACGCCTGAAGCGGCTCGGCTGCGGGGACGCATCGCCGTTGCCAACGCCAAGGTGGCCTACCAGCGCTTCCAGGCGCTGCTCAAGGAGCCGGAGATCGCCGAGCAGCTCAAGCGTGGCGCACGTCCCCAGAGACCGCTATGGGCCAGCACCAGCACCAAAGACCCGAGCTACAGCGACGTGCTCTACGTCGAATCGCTGATTGGTCCCGACACCGTCAATACATTGCCGCCCGAGACGCTCGACGCCTTCCTCTACCACGGCGAGGCGAGCTACTCGCTGGAAGTGGATGCGGATGTGGCACGACGCGATCTCGACGCGCTGAAGGCGGTCGGGGTCGACCTGGACGCCATCACGTACGCGCTGGAGACCGAGGGTGTGGCGTCGTTCAAGGACTCGTGGGAGAAGTTGCTCGCGACCCTGAAGGAAAAGCGCTTCGCCGTGGCGAAGGACTTCGCCGGGCAGTAATTTCCCAGCTTGCCCTCCTCCCGTGCCTGCGTCCTCCCCCCGCTTGCGGGGGAGGGAACGTTCGAGTGGTCCCTCTCCCCTAGCCCCTCCTCCGGTATAATTGCCCACTTTTTGCGAGGTGCGATCCGCCGGATGCTCGAGGCAGTGAACCTGGAATGCGTGCGCGGCCAGCGTCGCCTGTTTCACGGCCTTTCCTTCGATCTGGCAGATGGGCACATGCTGTGGGTGCTGGGACCCAACGGCAGCGGCAAGACCAGCCTGCTGCGCCTGCTGTGCGGTCTGCTGCGCCCGGAGGCCGGAACCGTGCGCTGGAACGGCGAGCAGGTGCGCTCCTCCCGGGACAGTTTCTACGCCAGTCTGCTCTACCTCGGGCATGCGCCGGCGGTTAAGGACGATCTGTCCGCACGCGAGAACCTGAGCTTCGGGCTGGGGCAGTCCGGTGTCGCGGTCAGCCGGCAGGAGGTGGACGCTGCGCTGAGCGAGTTTGGTCTGGCGGACCGGGAGGAACTTCCCTGCCGCGCGCTGTCGCAGGGTCAGAAGCGACGCGTGGCGCTGGCGCGGCTGACGCTAGGCGCGGACAGGCCGCTGTGGATCCTGGACGAGCCGTTCACGGCACTGGACGCGCAGGCGATCGGTCTAGTGCAATCGCATCTGGTACAGCATCTGACGCGCGGCGGCAGCGTGGTGTTGACCAGCCATCAGGAGGTCGACTTCGGCGCGCTGCCGGTAAAGCGGCTGCGGCTCGCTGGATGAATACGCTTGGCCTGGCACCGGTGCTCACGTCGGTGGTCCGGCGCGACCTCACCCTGGCGCTGCGGCGACGCTCCGATGTCCTTACCACATTCTTCTTTTTTATCATCGTGGTCAGTCTGTTCCCGCTGGGCGTAGGCCCGGAGCCCAATACGCTGCGCAGCATCGCCCCTGGGGTGGTGTGGGTGGCAGCGCTGCTTGCGTCCATGCTGGCGCTGGCGCGGCTGTTCGCGTCGGATTTCAGCGACGGTACGCTGGAGCAACTGGCGCTGAGCCCGCAGCCGCTGGTGTTGCTGGTGGCGGCCAAGGTGCTGGCGCATTGGCTGGTCACCGGGTTGCCGCTGGTGCTGATCGCCCCGGTGCTGGGCCTGCAGTTCGACCTGTCCGCCGAATCGGTGAGTGTCATGACCATTGCGTTATTGCTGGGCACACCCTGCCTGAGCCTGATCGGTTCCATCGGCGCGGCGCTGACGCTGGGCGTGCGCGGCGCCGGCGGACTGCTCGCGCTGCTGGTGCTGCCCTTGTACATTCCGGTGCTGATCTTCGGCGCCGGGGCGGTGTCGGCCAGCGCGGAGGGAATGCCGGCGGCTGGGCATCTGTCGTTGCTGGGAGCGTTCGTGCTGATCGCGCTGGTGCTCGCGCCGTGGGCTTCGGCGGCAGCTATCCGCATCGCCCTCGAATAGGAGACGCGTGTGGCACTCAACCTCTGGAAGTACTCGTCGCCGCAAACCTTCTATCCGCTGGCCGGCCGGCTCGTGCCCTGGTTTTTCGCGCTGGCGGGAGTGCTGGCCGCAATCGGTCTGTATATCGGCTTCTTCGTGGCACCCACTGATTTTCAGCAGGGCGAGTCCTACCGCATTATTTTCATCCACGTGCCGGCCGCCTGGATGTCCATGTTCCTCTACGTCGTCATGGCCTTCTGGTGTGCGGTGGGGATGATCCTCAACACGCGGCTGTCATTCATGATGGCGCTGGCCCTGGCACCCACCGGCGCCATGTTCACGTTCGTCGCGCTGTGGACCGGGTCGCTATGGGGCAAGCCGACCTGGGGCACCTGGTGGGTGTGGGACGCACGGCTCACGTCGGAGTTGATCCTGCTGTTCCTGTACATCGGGTTCATATCGCTGCACGCTGCCATCGACGACGTGCGCCGTGCCGATCGCGCCGCGGGCCTGCTGGCCCTGGTCGGCGTGGTCAACGTGCCGATCATCTACTACTCGGTGAAGTGGTGGAACACGCTGCATCAGGGTGCTTCGGTCAGCCTGAGCCGCGCACCGTCCATGGCGGCAACCATGCTCACCGCGATGCTCGTCATGTCGCTAGCGGTGTGGATGTACGCCATCGGCGTGAGCCTGCTGCGCTTGCGTGCCATCATCCTGGAGCGCGAGAGCGATGCCGACTGGGTGCGTGAGCTCGGAGACGCGCCGGCATGAACTGGGGCAGCGCACAGGAGTTCTTCGCCATGGGCGGCTACGGCCTGTACGTATGGGGCTCCTATGCGGTCGCTGCCGCCTGTATCGTGTTGGAGTTGGCATTCCTGCGCCAGCGCCGCCGAACTCTCGAGCGCGTCCTCAGTCGTAGGGCTGGGGAGCGCAGCGCAAAGCATTCATCCAGGCAGACATGAAACCAAGACATAAGCGCCTGGCGCTGATCGCCACCGGCCTGCTTGCTCTAGGCTGCGCCGCGGCCCTGATCCTCAGTGCATTCCGGAGCAACATGGTGTTCTTTTTCAGCCCCTCTCAGGTGGCCGCGCACGAAGCGCCGCAGGGACGCAGCTTCCGCATCGGCGGGCTGGTGCGCAACGGCAGCCTGCAACGCCAGCCGGATGGGGTGAGCGTGCGGTTCGTCGTCACCGATACGGCGCACGACCTCCCGGTGGTCTATACCGGCATCCTTCCCGACCTGTTCAAGGAAGGCAAAGGGGTGGTGGCGCAGGGGCAGCTCCAGTCCGACGGCGTGTTCCACGCGAAGGAAGTGTTGGCCAAGCACGACGAGAACTACATGCCGCCGGAGGCCGCCGACGCGCTGGAGCGTGCCAAGCGAGCGGAGACGATGTCCGAGAAGACGCTGATCGACCCGAACAGACCCAAGGTGAAGCCCTGATGATGCCCGAGCTCGGACACTTTGCATTGATCGTGGCGCTGCATGGGCCGTTTGCGCAGGGTGCAGTATGAAGAGCCTGCGGTTCATCGCTCCGCTGCTGCTCTTCGTCGTTCTGCTGATATTTCTCTGGGTCGGCCTCTCGCTCAACCCGCGCGAAGTGCCCTCGCCGCTGATCGGCAAGCCGGCACCAGCGTTCCAGCTGGCGCGCCTCGACGATCCCGCGCGAATCGTTACCGAGCAGGACCTGCGCGGACAAGTCTGGCTGCTCAACGTGTGGGCTTCGTGGTGCGTCTCCTGCGTGGCGGAGCACCCGGTGCTGGTGCAGTTTGCACGCTCCGGCGTGGTGCCCATCTACGGCCTCAACTACAAGGATCAGCGCGATGCGGCACAGGCCTGGCTGGCCAAGAACGGCAATCCCTACTCGGTGTCGATCGTCGATCCGGACGGCAAGGTCGGTATCGACTACGGCGTGTACGGCGTGCCCGAGACGTATCTCATCGACAAGGCCGGCGTCATCCGCTTCAAGCAGATCGGCCCCGTGACACCGGACGTGCTGAGCGGCCAGATCCTGCCGCTCATCAAGCGGCTGCAGGCCTCGTGATGCGTTGGCTGCTCATCGGCGCGGTGTGCCTCCTGCCCGTGACGGTCGCGGCCAAGGAAGCTGCTCCGGTGGCGGATGACCCCGTGCTCGAGCAGCGCGTGATGACGCTGTCCTCCGAGTTGCGCTGCCTGGTATGTCAGAACCAGTCGCTGGCCGACTCCCACGCCGACCTCGCTGTCGATCTGCGCAACCAGGTGCGCGAACAGATGCGGGCAGGCAAGAGCGACGCGGACATCAAGGCCTGGCTCACGCAGCGTTACGGCGACTTCGTGCTCTACCGCACGCCGGTGAAGTCCACTACCTGGCTGTTGTGGTTCGGCCCATTCGCATTGTTGATTGCCGGAGTTGCCGGGCTGCTGTTATACATGAGCCGGCGCCGTGCGCGCACGGTCCCCTCCGAGCTCACCGTCGAGCAGCACGCCCGAGCCCAGGCGCTTCTGGGTCAAGGCGACGGTGACGGCTCGGCGCCTCGTTCCACCCGCTAGGCAGATCGCATGAGCCAATCATGACCGGCTTCGCTCTCATCCTCCTCGCCCTCACGGCGATAGCTGTGCTGCTGCTCGTCCTGCCGTTGCTGAGAGGCGGCCGCCGAGCCACGGCGTCGCTGACCGATGCGAACGTCTCGGTCTATCGCGACCAGTTCGCGGAGTTGGAGCGTGATCTCAGGAGCGGCACCTTGAGCGTGGAGCAGTACAGCCTGGCGCACTCGGAGCTCGAGCGAAGAATGCTGGAGGATGTGGAAGCATCCCCTCCGCCCAAGCCGCAGGCGTCGCGTACCGCTATGGTGGCCGCCGTGGTGGTGGCCGTCGCGGTGCCGGTGTGTGCGGGACTCCTGTACCTCCATCTCGGCAACCCGCAGGCACTCACCGCGCCCAGGCACGCCGTGGCCGACGCTTCCTCCGTCACTGTCGAGCAGTTCCAGGACATGACCGTCAAGCTTGCCGCGCGGCTGGAGAAAAATCCGGACGACCTGCTGGGCTGGACCATGCTCGGCCGTGCCTATAAGGCGCTCCAGCGTTACGGCGACGCGATCAAGGCGCTGGAGCGCGCCGAGAAGCTGGATCCGGCCAACGCGGATATCCTGGTGGAGCATGCCGAAGCGATCGGCCTTGCCCATGGCGGTAACCTGGAAGGGGCGCCCACCGTTCTGCTGGAACGCGCGCTGAAGACTGCGCCGGACAATCAGAAAGGGCTCACTTTGGCCGGCACGGCGGCGTTCGGCCGCAACGATTACGCCGCCGCCATCCGCTATTGGGAGCGGCTCGCGGCGGCAGTTCCGGCAGACTCGGAGCTGGGACGCGCGCTAGCCACCGGGATCGCGGAAGCGAAGGTGAGGGCAGGTGGTAAAGCACCCGCCGCCAAAGCGGCGCAGCGTGTGCCGAGCAACGCCAAGACCGTGAGTGGAGTGGTGCGCCTTTCCACTGCGCTGACCGGCAAGGCGTCGCCAGAGGATCAAGTGTTCGTCTTTGCGCGCGCGGTCCAGGGGCCGAAGATGCCGCTCGCGGTGCTCAAGGTGACGGTCAAGGATCTGCCGCTGAATTTCAAGCTGGACGACAGCATGGCCATGGCGCCGGGCCTGGCGCTGTCGTCGTTCCCGCGCGTGGTCGTGGGCGCCCGCATCTCCAAGTCCGGCATGGCGACGCCGAGCCCCGGCGACCTGGAGGGCGTCAGCCAGCCGATCGAGCCGGGTGCCAGCGGCGTTACGGTGGTCATCGACCGACAGGTGCCGTGATGCGGCGGCTGACGCAGGCCGTCTCCGCAAGCTTCGGTTGTTTCGCTCTGGCGCTGTGCTGCGTGATGGCGTCCGACGCGCAGACGCCGCCGGATGAATTCCGGCCATTGCGCCCGGAACTGGAGAAGTTCATCACCTACATGGCGAACACTCACGGATTCAACGCGCGTGAGCTGCGCGCACTGTTCGCCAAGGTTCAGCCCAGCCCGGGCGTGACGCGGGCGATGAGCGCACCCTCCACCGCCAAGCCCTGGTATGAGTTCAAGCCGTTGTTCGTGGACGCGGGCCGCGTCGCCGGCGGCGTCAAGTTCTGGAACGAGAACGCCGAGATTCTCGCGCGCGCACGCGGCGAGTTTGGCGTGCCGGAAGGAATCGTCGTCGCGTTGATCGGAGTCGAGACCCGCTACGGGCGTCATACCGGGGGATTCCGCATCGTGGACACGTTGACTACGCTGGCCTTCGACTGGCCCTCGCGCCGCGAATTCTTCCGCGGCGAGCTGGAGCAGTTTCTTCTGCTGGCGCGAGAACAGCACTGGGATCCGCTGAGCGTGAAGGGCTCTTTCGCAGGGGCCATGGGCTTGCCGCAGTTCATGCCGGGCAGCTATCGCCGGCATGCCATCGACTACGACAACGATGGCCATATCGACCTGCGCAACCCGGCAGACGCGATCGGCAGCGTGGCGAACTACCTCAAGCAGTTCGGCTGGAAGGGCGGCGAGCCGGTGGTTGCACCGGCGCGAGTGGATACTGCCGACTGGCGGGCATTGGTCGACCTCGGCCTCAAGCCCTCGCTCACGCTCGATCAGTGGCGGATGCGCGGAGCGGGCACGCTGACCGCGCAGCCGCCACAGCTGTCCGCCAGCCTGTTTACCATCGACTTGCTGGGCGGGCCCGAATTCTGGTTCGGCTTCGACAACTTCTACGCGTTGCTGCAGTACAACCGCAGCCGCAATTACGCGATGGCAGTGCTCGAGCTGTCCATCGAGATCTCGCGTGAGCGGGAGCGCATGGCTGCGTTGGACGGCGCCACTCCCCGGTAGGCAGCTCTGGTCGAAGTCGGCCACAATCTGTGGTCGCTCGGCGTCGCCCCTTCGGCGACCGGCGCTGCGCCGACGCGGAGTGGGCAGCGCGCGTCGCCCTTGGCCGACACGCCCGCACTCGGAACGGACGCGGGAAGACGTATTTTCCGCACCCGCAAGGAAGGTTAGGCTAATATTTCGCTGCATCGCCTGAACGCTGCGATGCATCGACCCCAGAAATAAGAAAACCACGGATCCCCGAGCCGGGAGCCACCGCGTGCGTATTGCATGACCAATCGATCGAGGAGGTAGTGCCATGGGACCCAACGCCATGAAGTCCACGAGGCTTCCGCTCCAGCTTGCGCTCGCCCTTGCCCTGACGGCGGCCTATCCTGCCGGCCAGTCGGTGGCCGAGACCTGCATCTCGCCCTACGTCAAGGGCCTGAAGCAGCCGGAGAAGGTCATGTACCTGTGGGCGCTGCCGGCAACACCAGGGCAGGCTCCCGACTTCCTGGCGGTGATCGACGTCAATCTCGCGTCGCCGACCTACGGCAAGATCCTCAAGAAAGTCGAAGTCGGGT
>JBGPMS010000272.1:0-7967 GCA_041487115.1 Gammaproteobacteria bacterium | reverse complement strand
CGTGAGCGGCAAGGGCATCGTCCTCAACGAGCCGTCGGTCGTCGCCATCCGTCAGGAAGGCGGGCCCAACGGCAAGAAGATCATCCAGGAAGTAGGCCTGGCCGCCAAGCAGATGCTGGGCCGCACGCCGGGCAACATCGTCGCGATCCGGCCCATGAAGGACGGCGTGATCGCCGACTTCACCGTGACCGAGCAGATGCTCAAGCAGTTCATCAAGAAAGTCCACGACAACCGCCTGTTCTCGCCCAGCCCGCGCATCGTGATCTGCGTGCCCTGCGGCTCCACCCAGGTGGAACGTCGCGCCATACGTGAATCTGCCTACGGCGCGGGGGCGCGCAAAGTGGAGCTGATCGAGGAACCGATGGCGGCCGCCATCGGCGCCGGTTTGCCGGTGGAAGAGGCGACCGGCTCCATGGTCGTCGATATTGGCGGCGGTACTACCGAGGTTGGCGTCATCTCGCTCGGCGGCATCGTGTATGCGGGGTCTGTGCGAGTAGGCGGCGACAAGTTCGACGAGGCCATCATCAACTACATTCGCCGCAACTACGGCATGTTGATCGGCGAGACCACCGCCGAAGAGATCAAGAAGGAGATTGGCTCGGCCTTCCCGGGCAGCGAGGTCAGGGAAAAGGAAGTCAAAGGGCGCAACCTGGCCGAGGGCATACCGCGCAGCTTCACCATTTCGAGCAACGAGATCCTCGAGGCGCTGACCGAACCGCTGAACGCCATCGTGAGCGCGGTGAAGTCCGCCTTGGAGCAGACCCCCCCCGAACTGGGCGCGGACATCGCCGAGAAAGGCATGGTGCTCACGGGTGGCGGCGCGCTGCTGCGTGACGTCGACCGCCTGTTGATGGAGGAGACCGGGCTACCGGTAATCGTAGCCGATGATCCGCTCACCTGCGTGGTGCGCGGTTCCGGCAAGGCTCTGGAGAGGATGGACAAGCTGGGCAGCATCTTCACCAGCGACTGAGGAGGGACGTCCGTCCTCCGCTGCCGCCGCTCTCGACCTGCCGGCTGTCCGGCCGCGTCGCCGCATGCTTCTTGCTTGAGGGCAGGCGCTCTGCCACAGGCTTGCTAGCCGCAGTCATCGCGCCGCATTCACCCCATGGAATACTCGCCGCCACCCTTTTTCAAGCGCGGGCCGAGCCTCCTCACCCGATTCACCTTCTTTACGATCCTCTCGGTCGTCTTGCTGGTTGCGGACGCTCGCTTCAGCTACCTTCAGGTACTGCGCCAGGCCATCGCGACAGTGGTCTATCCGCTGCAGCGGCTGTCTTCGCTGCCGGGCGCGCTGGCTGGCCGCGTGGGCGATTTCTTCGTGACACAGGCGCAGTTGCAGCGGGAGAACGAGCAACTCAAGCGGCAGGAGCTGCTGCATACCGCGGCCCTCCAGGTGCAAAAGTCCCTGGAGAGCGAGAACCAGCATCTGCGCCAGCTGCTCGGGATGCGCGACCGGCTTCCGCGCGAGTTCATCGCAGCGGAAATCCTCTACGCGCACCGCGACCCCTTTACCCGGCGGGTGGTAGTGGACAAGGGCTTTCAGACTGGAGTGAAAGCTGGCCAGGCGGTGGTCGACGACAGCGGCGTGGTCGGCCAGGTGACACGAGTGTTCCCCTGGGCCTCCGAGGTTACCCTGGTCACCGACAAGGAGCAGGCCGTGCCGATCCAAGCGGTGCGCAGCGGTCTGCGCGGAGTGACCTTCGGCATCGGCTATGACGGGACTCTGGAGCTGCGCTTCATGCCAGTGAACGCCGATATCCAGAACGGCGACTTGCTGGTCACGTCCGGCATCGACGGGACCTATCCTCCTGGGTTGCCGGTGGCGGTGGTAGCCAATATCGAGCGCAATGCCGCCTACGCCTTTGCCCGGATCACCTGCACGCCAGCCGCAGGGGTGAGCAGCTTCGGCCAGATCCTGATCGTGTCTTCGGCCGACAAGCCCGCGGACAATCCCGTGCCCGAGGAGCAGTCTGGACCCAAGGCCAAGAGGTCGAAGAAGTGAACCTCAACTGGCTGCTGCCGCCGACCGGCAGCAAGACTCCACCCCAGGAAATACTCCTGCCGGTCAAAGCACGCTACATCGCGGTGACCCTGCTGAGCGCCTTGGTCCTGGACCTGTTTGCACTGCCTGGCGTCCTGCAGCAGATCCGTCCCGACTTCATCGCCCTCACGCTGATCTACTGGGTGGTCTACCATCCGCGAAGGGTGGGATTCCTGCCTGCCTGGATCATGGGGCTCGTCATGGATGTAGCCGACAGCAGCCTGTTCGGGCAGCACGCACTCGCCTACGCGGTCTTGATGTACCTCGCCATACTGCTCCACCGCCGCATCGTCATGTTCGGGATGCGGCATCAGATCGTCCACGTGCTGGCGATCCTCATCGCTTCTCAGTTCATCATGTTGGGCGTGCGCTTGATGGCGGGCGCCGACTTTCCCGGCACTCTGTACTTCCTATCCAGCCTGCTCGGTGCCGCGCTTTGGCCCCTGCTGTTCAACGTGATCCGCGTTCCTCTGCGCCCACGGACGGACCCGGATGCTGTTTAGACTGCGCATCGTCCGCCGCCTGGCCGCGCGCCAGGAGCGCGACCCCATTGTCCTGGGCGGCAGCCGGCGCGCCGAACTACGCGACCACCAGCGGGAACTGCACAACTTCCAGGTACGCCTGGCGGTATGCGCCAGTGTAGTGCTGATCGTATTCTTCCTGCTGCTGGTGCGTTTCTTTTACGTTCAAGTGTTCCAGCATGAGTACTACCACACTCTGGCGGAGAACAACCGCATCTCCATCGTTCCCATCATCCCCAACCGGGGCCTGATACTGGATCGCAACGGCGCGGTTCTGGCGCACAACTATGCCGCTTACACGCTCGAGATCACCCCGGCCAAGGCCGGCGACCTGGAGCCGCTGATCAACGAGCTGGCGACGGTTGTCGATGTTGCGCCCAAGGACCGCAAGCGTTTCCGCAAGCTGCTGGAGGAGGGTCACGACTTCGCCAGCCTGCCGATACGCACGCGTCTCAACGACGTGGAGGTAGCCAAATTCGCGGCCAACAAGTTCCGCTTTCCCGGTGTGGACATCCGGGCGCGCTTGTTCCGTCACTATCCCAACAGCGATGTGGCGTCCCACGTGGTCGGCTACATCGGACGGCTGACGCAGAGCGACCTGGACAAGCTGGACGACAACGGACTGGCGGCCAACTACACAGGCTCCGACTATATGGGCAAGGTTGGCCTGGAGGGGCGTTACGAGGCTGACCTGCACGGCACTACCGGCTTCGAGGAGGTGGAGACCGATGCCAACGGGCGGGCGGTGCGGACACTGCGCAGCACCCTGCCGGTATCGGGCAACAACCTGCTGCTGTCACTGGATGCTCGGCTGCAGGAGGTGGCGGAGCGTGTCTTCGGGGACCGCCGCGGTGCGCTGGTGGCGATCGAGCCTTCCACCGGCGGCGTGCTGGCGCTCGTCAGCAAACCCGGTTTCGACCCCAACCTGTTCGTGGACGGCATCGATCCTCAGAACTGGGATGCGCTGAACACCTCGATCGACCATCCGCTCAACAACCGTGCTTTGCAGGGAGTCTACCCGCCCGGCTCGACGTTCAAGCCGTTCATGGCAATCGCGGCCCTGGAGCTGGGCAAGCGCAATCCCCACCACGCCATCTTCGATCCCGGCTACTTCGTCCTCGGAGGTGCGGGCGGCCACCGCTATCGCGACTGGAAGACCGGCGGGCACGGCATGGTGGACATGCACAAGTCGATCGTGATTTCTTGCGACACTTACTACTACGGCGTGGCCCAGGATCTCGGAATCGATAATATTCACCAGTTCATCGGCCAGTTCGGTTTCGGCAAGCGCACCGGCATCGACATCGACGGCGAGGCGACCGGGCTCCTGCCTTCGCAGGAATGGAAGGTGCGCAGGTTTCCGCAGAACCCATTGCAGCAGAAGTGGTTCACCGGCGATACGATCTCGGTAGGCATCGGCCAGGGCTACAACCTGGCCACGCCGTTGCAGCTCGCGCATGCGGTTTCCATCATCGCCAACAGCGGCGTCATATTCAAGCCGCATATCGTGCGTCACATACAGGACAGTCAGACCAACAAGCTGACCAGCGTCGAAGTGCAGCCGGTTGGAACTATGCCGTTGCGCCCGGAGAATATCCAATTGGTGCGCGATGCCATGGTCGACGTCACCCGCCCGGGGGGCACTGCCGCCGCCGCAGGAGCGGGGGCGCAGTACAAGTTCGCAGGCAAGACCGGTACGGCACAGGTGGTCGCGATGAAACAGAACGAGAAATACGACGAGCGCAGGGTGCTGGAGCGGCACCGGGACCATGCCCTGTTCATCGCCTATGCTCCGGCGGACGCACCCACGATCGCGCTGGCCGTTCTGGTGGAGAACGGTGGCCATGGCAGTTCGACCGCCGCTCCCATCGCGCGCGCGGTCATGGACTTCTACCTGCTCGGCAAGGAGCCACCGGTCAAGCACGACCGGGACGACGAGAGCAGCGAGGATGATTAACCGGCTGCTGGCGTTCTTTGGCCGCCACATCGACCGTCATCTGCTGGCGGCGATCTCGGCCCTGCTGCTGGTCGGGCTCATCACCCTGTACAGCGCGACGGGCGAGAGCGTAGCCCGGATCGGCGGCCAGTTCGCAAATATCGTCGTTGCGTTCATCTTGATGTGGATTGCGGCCAACATCCCGCCCCATTACCTGCAGCGGTTCGCGCTGCCGGTCTATCTGTTCGGGCTGCTGCTGTTGATTGCGGTCGCGCTGTGGGGTGAAAGGGTCAACGGGGCGCGGCGCTGGCTGCCTGTGGGGCTGACTCGCATCCAGCCCTCCGAGTTGATGAAGGTTGCCGTGCCGTTGGCGCTGGCCTGGTACTTTGATCGTTACGAGGCAGTGCTCAAGCTGCGTGACTTCGCGGTTGCCGCGGTCATGCTGCTGGTGCCGGTACTGCTGATCGCCAAGCAACCCGATCTGGGTACGGCACTGATCATCACGGCGGCTGGCTTCTATGTCATTTTCCTGGCCGGTCTGAGCTGGAAGATCCTGGTGGGTCTGATGGCAGCGGGCGCTGCCAGCCTGCCCCTGCTGTGGTCGGTGATGCACGATTACCAACGCCAGCGAATACTCACGCTGCTCGATCCGAACCAGGACCCCTTGGGCGCGGGCTATCACACGATTCAGGCGACCATTGCGCTCGGATCCGGCGGTTTCTTCGGCAAGGGCTGGTTGAACGGGACGCAGGCGCACCTCGACTTTCTCCCGGAGCGCAGCACCGACTTCATCTTCGCCGTGTTCTCCGAGGAATTCGGCCTGTTCGGCAACCTGGTGCTGGTGACACTGTTCCTGTTCGTGATCGGGCGCGGGTTGTTCATTACCTTCAATGCCTCGACCCTGTTCACGCGGCTGGTGGCGGGCGCGATCACGCTGACGTTCTTCACCTACGTATTCGTGAACATGGGAATGGTGAGTGGGGTTCTGCCCGTGGTGGGCGTGCCGCTGCCGCTGATCAGCTATGGCGGCACGTCGCTGGTCAGTATCCTGTTCGCCATGGGGATCCTGATGAGTATTCATACGCACAAGCGCCTGGTGAAAAGCTGATGGCGACCGGCGTGCCCAGTTGCGAGCGAGGTAAACAGTGCTCGAGTCGGCACCCGGTGCTCGACCATCGACAGCGCGCGGTGCTGGTCGCGCTTGCTGCCGCTATCCTTCTTACCGCCTGCGGTAGCGCCCCGACTCGCGATGACACGGGCGCGCCGCGCAAGGCTGGCGGGTACTATCTGGACGATGGGCCCGGGGCCAACCCGCCTGCCAACCTGGATCAGATTCCCGACGCCGAGCCCAGGGCGGAGCTGATCAAGGCCTCCACGGCGCGCCCCTACACTGCGTTCGGCCGGACCTACACGCCCATGACGCAGCTTGTGCCCTACAAGGAGCACGGGATGGCAAGCTGGTACGGGAAGCGCTATCACGGGCAGCCCACAGCCTCCGGCGAGCCCTATGACATGTATGCGATGACTGCCGCCCATCCGACGCTGCCCATCCCAAGCTACGCGCGCGTAACCAACCTGCGCAGCGGCAAGTCCGTGATCGTGCGCATCAACGACCGCGGCCCCTTCCGTGGCGACCGACTGATCGACCTGTCCTATGCGGCGGCCAACCGGCTGGGTATCATCGGCTCGGGTAGCGACCTGGTGGAGGTGGACAGCATCATCCCGGGTCAGGCCGCCTCGGGGCATTCCGTTGAGGCACGCGTGCCGGAGGCGACCGCCCCACTGCCGGCGCCGCAGGCCGCGGAGTCCCCGGTGCAACACACTGCCGAGCCGGCGGTGGCAGCGGAACCCAAGGGCGTCTACGTGCAGCTGGGTGCTTTCAGCCTCCGTCCCAACGCCGAGAGCTTCCTGGTGCGCGTTCGAGCCGATCTGAGCTGGCTTGCCGATACGATCGGTCTATACATGCGCGACGGCTTGTATCGCGTACACGCGGGGCCCTATGTGGATCGGAGCCAGGCGGACCAGGTGGCCGCTCGGATCGAGCAGACCATGGACTTGAGACCCGTCGTGATCACCCGTTGAACCACCCATCAACCACAAATCATGCTGCCATGAACACCCTCATCTGCGGATCGATCGCCTACGATACGATCATGGTGTTCCCGGATCGCTTCCGGAACCACATCCTGCCGGACCAGATCCACATCCTGAACGTGGCATTCCTGGTTCCCGAAATGCGTCGTGAGTTTGGCGGTTGCGCCGGCAACATCGCCTACAACATGCTCATGCTGGGTGGGCGACCGCTGATCATGGCCGCGGTCGGCGACGACTACCAGCCCTATGCCTACCGCCTGGAGCGGTTGAAGCTCCCAGCGACCCATGTCCGGCAGGTGAAAGGCACCTTCACCGCGCAAGCCTTCATCACGACCGACCTGGACGACAACCAGATCACCGCTTTCCACCCTGGCGCGATGAACCACTCGCATCTCAACCACATAGCGGACGCCAAAGACACAAGCCTAGGCATCGTGGCCCCTGACGGGCGCGAGGGCATGCTCAACCATGCACGTGAGTTCCAGGAGGCAGGCATCCCGTTCGTCTTCGATCCTGGCCAGGGCATGCCCATGTTCAGCGGCGAGGAACTGCTCGAGTTCGTGCGCCTGGCTGACTACGTGGCAGTCAACGACTACGAGGGCCGGCTGCTACAGGAAAAGACCGGCAAATCGATCGACGAGCTGGCACGCATGGTGAAGGCGTTGGTCGTCACGCAAGGCGCCGAAGGCTCGGTGATCTTCGCGCAGGGCCAGGCGACGCCGATTGCGAGTGTAAAACCCGAGGCCGTACTCGACCCCACCGGTTGCGGGGACGCCTACCGAGCGGGGCTGTTGTATGGCATCTCCCAAGGCTACGATTGGCAAACCACGGGCCAGCTGGCTTCGCTGCTGGGGGCCATCAAGATCGCCAGCCGCGGCGGCCAGAACCACTTGGCCACTCGCGACGAAATCGGGGCGCGCTACCGTGCAGCGTTCGGCACGTCGATCTGGTAAAGTGAGTTGTAACAATTGGGCTGCCACGCCTGATTGGGGCGCAGGTCGGGCCTCCACGGGCGGCGAGTTCGGGTGTGTCAATCCCTCACTTTAGGGCAATGAGGTACATGGCAACGAAAACGGTCCGGTTCGCGCTGTCGCCCCGTCGCTCCCGCAACGGCCTGTGAATCCATCGCGACCCGCGTCTTGGAGCCCGGCTCTGGCTTCGTGCCCTTCTCCGCAGCCCGCGTTGAGTTCGACCCTCGTCGCGAAAGCTTCACTTGCATTTCACTCCCGTGTCATGAGAGTGGGGGCCTATGTGTGCGGCGAGCCGGCCTGGGACCCGGACTTCAACGCGGCCGACTTGTTGATGCTCTTGCCGCTTTCCCGAATAGATGACCGCTACGCCAAGCACTTCATGAGGAATGCCGGATAGCCAAAGT
>JBGPMS010000271.1:0-7994 GCA_041487115.1 Gammaproteobacteria bacterium | reverse complement strand
GCTGGCGCAATTTTGTGAGCAGCAAGATTGAACGGGGCGTTGAAAGGCGTGATCGCCGCCACGACGCCGACCGGAAAGCGCATGAGGAAGGCCATCTTGCCGGCGCCCATGGCGCTGCCGTCGAGCGGCACGTGCCGCCCCTCGATACGGATCGCCTCCTCGGCCGCCAGCGCAAACGTCTCGATCGAACGGCGGATCTCACCCTCGGAATCCTTGATCGCCTTTCCGGTCTCGCGCGTGAGCAGTTCGGCGAGTCCCGTGATGTCGCGCTCGATCAGGGCAGCGGCACGTCGGAGCAGCGCCGCCCGTGCGTAACCCGGCATCGCAGCAGCCTTGGCACGCGCGTCCACAGCGGCATCGAGGGCGGCGTCGAGATCGGCCATCGACGAGACCGGCACCGTCCCGACGATCTCGCCGCGGAAGGGATCGCGGATCGGGGCCGTTCGCTCGGGCTCGCGCCAGAGCCCGCCGGCCAACACCTTGGCGGCAACCGGACGGAAAGAACCAGCGCTGTCGTTCATGACGTGATCGGCTTGCGCACCACCGGTTTGCCGAACACCGGCTCCCGGAACGGTGTGGGCGGCAACTGCCACGTGCCGATGCCGGGCGGCTTGACCTTGTCGTCCACGTGCACGTCGAGCACGCAGGGCTTGCCGAGGTCGAGGGCGTGCCGCAGTGCGTCGCCGAGCTGGTCGGAGTGCTTTACGGTGATCCCTTCGACTCCAAAACTGCGCGCCATCGCGGCGAAGTCGGGGCTGTAAGGCTCGTGTTTGGCGCCGGCATAGAAGGCGGTGCCGATCTCGCGCCCGCCGAACATGCCGTACTGGATGTCGCGGATGGCGGCCCAGGCGAAGTTGTTCCAGATCAGCCAGACCGCCGGGATGTCGTACTCGACGGCGGTGGCCAGAACGTGCGGCGTCATCACGAACCCGCCGTCGCCGACGATGGCCAGGCAGGGCCGGTCAGGCGCGGCAAGCTTGGCGCCCAGGATGCCGCTCACCCCGAAGCCCATGGCCGAGAAGCCCCACGAGTTGAGCATGGCCTGCGGACGCCGCGCCTCCCAGAACTGCATGAACCAGTTGTGATGTACCCCGCTATCGAGTGAGATGATGGCATCGTCGGGCAACGCCTGCCGCACCTCTTTAACCACCCGCTCCGGGCGCAGCGGCGAGCCGCTCACATCGAAGTGGGGGCTGGTGAAGGCCTGCCATTCCTGCCGCCACCCTTGGATCGTCTCGTTCCATCGCGCAAAGCGACTGCCGGCAGCGATGCCGCGGCTCTTGGCCTCTTGACTCAACTGAGACAGGAACACCTTCGCATCCGCGAGTATCCCGAGCTCGACCGGATAGTTGCGGCCGATCTCGGTCGGATCGATGTCGACGTGGACCAGGCGGGTAGGCGGGATGTTCCAGGAGTAGCCGGGGATCCACGACGAGGAGGAGCGATCGTCGAAGCGCGCGCCCACCGCGATCAACAGGTCGCAGTGCCGTCCGGCCTGGTTGGCGGGATAGGTGCCGTTGCGGCCGATGAAACCGAGCGCGAGGCGGTGCGGCATGGGCACCGCGCCCATCCCGTTCGGCGAGCTGATCACCGGGATGTTGAGCAACTCGGCGACGGCCGTCAGCTCTGGCCCCGCCTCCGCCAGCGTCACGCCGTGGCTGACGAAGAAAGCGGGGCGCTCGGCCGCAAGGATGAGATCCACCACACGCCTGATGTCTTCCGGGGAGGCGCCGGGCCGCACGAAGCCGGCGGCGCGGTCGGAATGCGGCAACTCGACGTCGTCTTCTTCTTGGAAGAGGTTGAAGGGCACGTCGAGATTCACCGGACCGGGCCGGCCGCTCAGCATCAGGTTATAGCTCTGCCGCAAGGCGAGCGGCAGCATGTCGACTCGCGTCGGCTGAAAGGTGCGCTTGACGTAGGGCCGCAGCACCACCGGAAACTCCGCGGCCTGGTTCCGATAGCTCTCCTGGAACGGTCCGCGATTGAACTGAGAGGTGGGAACGTTCGCGGTGATCGCGTAGAACGCAGAGGAGTCCGCAGAGGCGCAGGCGGTCGCCATGACGAGGTTGCAGGAGCCGGGGCCGCACGAGGTCAGCGTGGCGACCGGCTTGTGCGCGACGCGGAAGTAGGCGTCGGCCATGTGCCCGGCGGTCTGCTCGTGACGCGGCGAAATGAGTTTGATCTTGTCTTGGCGCTCCCACAGCGAATCGAGCAGCCCGACGTTGCCGTGGCCGCAGATCCCGAATACGTAGGGCACTTGTTCCTGAATCAGGAAATCGGAGATGAGGTCTCCGCCTTTCATGCGCGGCATAACGCTTCCTTACCTGTTGAATTGAGTGTTGCTCGCGTTTTAGGCGACGGGCGGCGCCCAGCCCCATTCGGCCAGCCGCTGGTGGCTGGCAACGATCAGCTCGACTGGCGGGTCAGCGACAATTTCCATCATCGACGTCTTCGTATAACCGATCTCTTGCAGCGCCGCGCCGAAGGCGGCGAAGTCACAGCAGCCACGGCCGACCGGATCGTGGCGCCAGGCGTCGCGTCCGGTGTCCGAGAGGTGGACGATATCCAGACGCGCCCGCACCGTACGCAAGCCTTCCGCTGCGTCCTCGCCGATGAAGTGAGCATTGGCGATGTCGTAGCAGATCCCTAGCGCGGGGCTGTCGAGGCTCTGCGCGAAGGCTATGAGCTGCTCGGCGCGCGGATATACGCCCATCGGAATGTTCTCCAGCATCAGACGGATCCCGGTTCGCTCGGCGGCGCGTAGCACGCGCTGGAAGGCCTCGCCGAACCATTGCTCCAGTTGAGCTCTGGCCGGCTGCACCAGCGGGTTCACGCGCCCGGTCACGGCTATGATGCCATGGGCCCCGATATCCTCGGCGATGGCGATCAAGCGCTCGAACAGCCGCACCGTGTAGTCGCGCATCTCGGAGGAGGCGCTGGCGAGATTCTGATCGAGGCTGGGCATGTTGATGGTTTCGACCACCAGCCCGGCATCGCGCAGAAAGCGGCCGAAGGCAACGGCTTCCGCGCGGTCCATCATCGGGTCGAAGTGGGGCGGCGAAGCCATCACCTCGAAGCGCCGGTAGCCTTTGCGCGCCAGCGCGCCGAGCGCATCCCGCGCCGAGCCGCGCCACATGAACGACATCGTGTTGACACCGACTTCCATCCCATTTGCACCGTTGCGTTGCACCATGCGCGACGTTCGTCCCCGATCAACTTGCGATACTGTAGATCAATTTCCTACAATGTCGCAATATGGCCGGCCTCGTACGGTCGCCACTACTCGGAGAACGTGATGCTCCCGGAGCGATGTGACGTGGTTGTCGTTGGAGCCGGCAATGCAGCGATGTGCGCGGCTCTGGCGGCGCGCGAGCACGGTGTGGAGGTCATCGTCCTCGAGCGTGCGCCCGAAGACGAAGCCGGGGGCAATACGCGCTTCACCGCCGGAGCGATCCGCTTCGCCTACAACGGCCTGGACGATCTGCGTGAGCTGATGCCGGACCTCAGCGAGGACGAGATCGCGCGCACGGATTTCGGTGCGTACACCGAGGATCAGTTCTTCGACGACATGGCGCGCGTGACGGAGAATCGGGCCGACCCCGACCTGGTCGAGCTCCTGGTCCGGCGCAGCAAGGCCACGCTCATGTGGTTGCGCGGCAAAGGCGTGCGCTTCGTGCCGATCTACGGCCGTCAGGCGTTCAAAGTGAACAACCGCTTCAAGTTCTGGGGCGGACTCACGGTGGAGGCGTGGGGCGGCGGCCCCGGCCTCGTCGATGCGCACAAGAAAGCGGCGCAGGCGCACGGTGTCCCGATCGTCTACCATGCGCGGGCTCTGTCGCTGCTGCACGATGACGACGGCGTCCAGGGGCTTACGCTGCGGCACGAGGGCAAGACGCGGACGGTCCGTTGCCGCGCTGTCGTGCTGGCGGCGGGCGGCTTCGAATCCAATCCGGAGTGGCGCACGCGCTATCTCGGCCCGGGTTGGGATCTCGCCAAGGTACGCGGCACACGGTACAACACCGGCGACGGCATCCGCATGGCGCTGGACGTGGGCGCCGCGCCCTGCGGCAACTGGTCCGGCTGCCACGCCGTCGGCTGGGACCGCAATGCACCGGAGTTCGGAGATCTCACCGTAGGGGACGGGTTTCAGAAGCACTCCTACCCGTGGGGCATCATGGTCAACGCCAACGGCGAGCGCTTCGTCGACGAGGGCGCCGACTTCCGCAACTACACTTACGCGAAGTATGGCGCGGTGATTCTGCGCCAGCCCGGTCAGTTCGCGTGGCAGATCTTCGACCGGCAGGTGACGCATCTGTTGCGCGACGAGTACCGTATCCGCCAGGTCACCAAGGTGACGGCGAATACGCTCGAGGAGCTTGCCGGCAAGCTCGACGACGTCAACGCCGGCAAGGCGCTCGAAACGATCAGAAGTTACAACGCGGCGGTGCGCACCGATATCCCGTTCGACCCCAACGTCAAGGACGGCAGGCGCACCGAAGGGCTGCCTGTGCCCAAGTCGAACTGGGCCAACCGGATCGAGCAGCCGCCCTTCGAGGCCTACGCGGTCTCGTGCGGCATCACGTTTACCTTCGGCGGACTTCGGATCACTACCGGCGCCCAGGTCGTCGACACGGACGGCCGTCCGATTCCCGGCCTCTACGCCGCCGGCGAGCTGGTCGGCGGACTGTTCTACTTCAACTATCCCGGCGGCACCGGCCTGATGTCCGGCGCGGTGTTTGGCCGCATTGCCGGGGATAGCGCTGGGCGTGCCGCCAGAAGCGCGTGACGGCAATGGAGGAAGCGTTCGACGTCGTCATCGTTGGAGGCGGCGGGTCCGGCTTGGCCGCGGCGATCGAGGCGCGCGCCGCCGGAGCCCAGGTCGCGCTGCTGGAGAAGAATGAGAAGCTAGGCGGGTCGACGGCGTGGTCGATCGGGTCGATCAGCGCAACCGGGACGCCGCACCAACTGCGCCGCGGCATCCACGACCGGCCGGAAGATCACTATGCGGACATGCCCCTGTTTGCGGGCGCGCTGGCCGGACGGGACAACGACCAGCTGCGCCGGATTCTGTGCGATGAGGTTCCCGGCGCCTTTCGCTGGCTGCTCGCGCTGGGGGTCCGCTTCTACGGTCCGATGCCGGAACCGCCGCATCGGCAACCGCGCATGCACAACGTGCTGCCGAATTCGCTCTCGTACATCTACCACCTGGGGCGGCATGCGCGGAGCGTCGGCGTCGACGTCCGTCTTGGTACCCGAGCAACGGCGCTCATCACCGAACAGGGCCGAGTGTCGGGCGTTGCATGCGAAGCCAGCCGGTTCCTCGCCCGCCGCGGCGTCGTTCTCGCGGCAGGAGACTTCACCAATGATCCCGAGCTCAAGTCGAGCTACATGGGGTCGCAAGAGGCCAAGGTGGAAGGCGTCAATGTGACCGCCACCGGCGATGGTCAGAAGCTCGCGCTGGCGCTCGGTGCGCGCATCGTGAACGGCGATCTCGCGCTGGGGCCGGAGATTCGCTTCATCCCGCCGGCTCGCACCACGCTGGTTCGCAGGCTGCCGCCCTGGCGCGGCCTGGCGCGCACGATGGAGTGGGCCATGGATCACGTCCCGCAGGCGCTGCTGCGCCCGTTCATGATGGGTTTTCTCACTACGGCGCTGGCCCCATCGCACACTTTGTTCGAGTACGGCGCCGTGCTCGTCAACCGGGATGGAGGCCGCTTCTGCAACGAGCTGGACCGCCCCGCACTTTCGCTGCCCGACCAGGCGGGCAAGTTCGGCTATATTCTCATCGACGGTCGGCTCGCGCGGCAGTTCTCGGCGTGGCCTCACTTTGTCTCCACTGCGCCGGGAGTTGCCTACGCCTATGTGCCCGATTACCGCCGCAACCGGCCCGATGTTTGCACCGAAGCGTCGAGTCTCGGCGAGCTGGCGCGTAAGCTGGGGATGAATCCGCAGACGCTGCAAGCCGCGATCACCGAGCCCGACCCCGCAGCGAGTCCCGGTCGCGCACCGCGCATGCCTCTGACCGAGCCTCCCTTCGTCGCTCTGGGTCCGGTACGCTCGGTGTTCGTCCACAACGAGGGAGGCTTGGCGGTCGACGAATATCACCGTGTCCTCGGTGTGCACGACCAGCCGATCCCCGGTCTCTATGCGGCCGGCGCCACTGGCCAGGGCGGGCTGCTGTTGAAAGGCCACGGCCACCACTTGGCGTGGGCGTTCGTTTCGGGGCGCCGCGCGGGGCGAATTGCCGCGCAGCGTGGTCCTGCAGGAGCGGAAGCCGGACGAACGACCTGACGATAGTTGCCCTCACGACCACCACGACGCCTGCAAGGCTGGTCGCTTGCGGACGAAGGTGAGGGTTAAGCTGCGCTCCACCGGGATTCACTGCTGCCACCTTGACGCGGCCAGCCTCGTCCGCCAACGGATGTTATCTTCCGCGACGAGGGCCTACCATCGAGACCGTGTCGCCGGCGACGTTTGTGGAATCGGAGTAGTTTTCCCGCGATGCTCAGGGGTTCGATGGGATGGTTGCACCTGGATTCCTGCGATCGCTGAACAGTCGATCGAGCACCTCGGCAAGCTCTTCGACCGTGTTCGGCTTCAGAATCAAGGCCCGAATTCCGAGTTGCGAGGCGATCTGTTCATCCTCGGCACGCAGGTAGCCTGAGGTAATCACGATCGGAACCTCGGGCCGGGTTTCGAGCAGCGATCGAGCGAGATCGAACCCTCATGGACGACCGACAGCCCGAGACCGGTACCCTCGCCGGGCGGCTTGGTGGTGAAGAAGGGGTCGAAGATGCGCTCGAGCGTCTCCTTGTCCATGCCGCAGCCATCGTCACTCAGTGAGACTCGCACATACCGGCCCTGGCGCAGGTCAGGCATCATCGGCACCATGTCCGCGGTTATCTGGACGGCGTCGAGGCGCAGTTCGATCAGCCCGTTGCGTTGACCGATGGCGTGCGCGGCATTGGTGGCGAGGTTCATGAGAATCTGGTGCACCTGTGTAGCGTCCGCCGCCACCGCTGGCAGTTGCCCTGGAGCATCGATGTCGATCCTGATCCTCGCCGGCAGAGTCGAGCGCAGCAGTTTGAGGGCTTCCTCGGCCACCGGATGGAGCTGGATAGGCGCGCGGTTCGGCTCCCGCTCGCGTGTGAAGGTGAGGATCCGCCGCACCAGGTCGATCGCACGAGCGCCAGCTTGCTTGATCTCGCGGAGGCTTTCCTGCGCCGGATGATCGACTGGCAGGTCGGCGATGGCGAGCTTGGTATTACCCGCAATCGCAAGCAGGATGTTGTTGAAGTCGTGGTGAATCGCCCCGCAGTGTCCTTCGCAAACACGACATCGGGTAGCGCGTCGATCAGGGTGCGCAAGAGCGCACGCTCCGCCGCCAGCGTCTGCTCGGCAAGCTTGCGCTCGGTGATGTCGGTGGATATGCCGCACAGGGCGTAGGGTTTGCCCGTCTCGTCGAACAACGGGAATTTGACCGAGAGGTAGGTAGCTGGCCGATCACCGTGGAACGCTACTTCCTCTGCCTGCACCGTCGTCAGCCCGTCCAACGCCTCTCGATCGACTGCGCGATAGCGCTCGGCCTGCTCCTCGGGATAGAGCTGGTAGTCCGTCTTCCCGATGATGTCTTCCCGGCGCAGACCAATCAGATTCTCGTAGCTCCCGTTGACCAGCAGGTAGCGGCCGTCGAGGTCTTTGACCCAGATGATGGCGGCAGCATTGTCGGCGACGGCCTGGAGCAGGTGCTGGCTCCTGCGTGTGGCCCGCTCGGCACGGGTGCGCTCCCGCTCGGTGCGGTTCAGAAACGCGCCATTGGCCCAGATCAGCACCCCGAAGATGATCACGTTCAACAGCGTGAACAGGGAGAGCCCAGCCTCTGTTCCAAACCAACCGGCCCGTTGCGCCTGCAGACGTAGCCAGCCCACGCCGAGAGGCAGCAGCACCGCCGCGGGCAAGAGACGCCTGGTGATCACCCCACTGGGGCCTTCGCT
>JBGPMS010000270.1:0-8009 GCA_041487115.1 Gammaproteobacteria bacterium | reverse complement strand
GGCGACACCCCGATCGCGGTGATGGACGGCTACTACGGGATCAACTACATCGACACCGACCACCTGGGCAGCCCGCGCATCATCACCAACGCCACGCAACAGCCGATCTGGACCTGGAATCCGGGGACCTTTGGAGTCAATGCACCCAACGGGGATCCGAGCCACACGGGCAACTACTACAGCTACTATGGGCGCTTCCCGGGGCAGTACTACAGCGATGAGTCGAGCTTGCATTACAACTACTATCGCGATTACGATCCGAGCACGGGTAGGTATGTTGAGAGTGATCCCATCGGGTTGAGAGGGGGGATCAATACCTATGGTTACGTTGACGGTAACCCCCTGAGCCGCATTGATCCAATGGGGTTGGAGCTTGTCCCTGTTAACTTGCCGGGGCTTGGCGATACGTACCTCGACAACTCAGTTGCGCCAGCAGTCAGGCAGTTCATTGAGTATGCCCAGCAAAGCGGTGTATCACCCTCATTCAATAGCGCATATCGAACTCCGCTCAAGCAGTTCTCTCTATTGAACGATCCGCGGGCACGTACTCCAGCGTCGCTGAGTTTGCACTCTTGCGGCTATGAATTTTGACGTGGACTACAGGTGGGCAGTTGGTCGACGGAAAGAAAGACTTCTTTCTGAAGCGAACTAAGAGCTACTGGCAATAAGCTGTTTAGTAAGCAAGAATGATGGGGAGCGGGGTCAGGCCTATACTTCTGGTATGGCTTCTGTCTAGATCTCCATCTGGTGCCTGCGAGACGGAGCGTGTGGTCCTGTCGTTCACTAACGGGGTGCTCGTACAGAAACAGAAAAATAGCGTTGTCCGCTGACGGCGACGCAACGCGCGTCGTGCGAATTGATCAGACCTTCCTTACGGCAACTGGGCGAACAGGTGCGGGCCCGGTCTCCTGGTGACCGCGTCGACGCGCTTTTCGATCTCGTCGAGGGTGGGATTGGCCTGTTTGATCCACTCGACCATCGGCTGGATGATGGATTCCGTCACGACCGGCTTCCACGCCAGCGACGCTGCCGACGCGTGGCAAGACCGGTAGCAGCTCGTCCCAGGAATCTCCCAGCGCCATCCGCCGGCGTAGACCGCCAGGTACAGGGTCTTGGCTTCCGGCTCGCTGATGCCTTCGACCAGGCTCGCGTCGTAGAACATCCGGTGCACGTCCCGCCACGGCTCGGTCTTGACCCGGCAGTAGTAGTCGTGGACTACGGAGGCTTTCCGATACTCCACGACGAAGGGCAGGCCGGTCAGATCGCGCAGCTCGCGCGGAAGCGAGGCGCCGTCGAGGATACCCCCCTTGCGGGCCAGCCATACCTTGCCGCCCGCATCCCGGAAGCCGAAGTCCTGGAGCAGCTTCAGCTTATGATCGAACTCGATCTCGTCCATCAACTCGACCGCGACTGTGCCGGTGAACTTGCCCTGGCCGGCGGACAACGCAGTCGTGCATAAGCACACGCTCGCAAGAGAGATCAGCAGCGCTCTGGTCAAGATGCTCGCCTCGTGGTCCGCAGCGGTCGCGTCATGCGGATCGGCCCCCGACATTCATTCATCCTGCACTCGGCTCACTTCTCGGGCGACTGCCCCCTTCGCTCACGCATTTTGACGCATTCCGGCCCGGTGTGAATACCCCCGCCACACTAGAATAGCGCGCTGACGAGTGCGTGCCTCAGGAGACCTATGACCACTGCGCAATCCGCGTCCGGCGGGAGGCTGGACACCGACCACGGCACGGCGTCCGACGAAATCATCGTCGCCGTGGTGAACGGCGTCGGCCTCATCACGCTGAATCGGCCAAAGGCTCTCAACGCGTTGTCGTACCGCATGCTGCGCCTCCTGGGCGACCAGCTCAGCGCATGGCAGCATGAGGACGGGGTACGCGCCGTGGTGCTGCGGGGCGCGGGCGACAGGGCCTTCTGCGCCGGAGGCGACGTTCGCGTGGTATGCCAGAGCTTCCGCGACAAGACGCCGCTGCACCGGCAGTTCTTCATCGACGAATACCGCCTCGACTACCTGCTGCACCGCTATCCCAAGCCGGTGGTCGCGCTGATGGACCGCATCGTCATGGGCGGCGGCATGGGGCTGGCGCAGGCCGCCGCGTGGCGCCTGGTGACTGAGCGGTCCCGCATCGCCATGCCCGAGACCGGCATCGGCATGCTCCCGGATGTCGGCGCCAGCCATTTCCTGTCGAAGATGCCGGCCCCGCTCGCTCTGTACCTGGGCATCACCGGCGTGACGCTGTCGGCGGCGGACACGTTGCTCTGCGGCCTCGCCGACGAGGGAATCTCCACGCAGGAGTTGGAGGACGTCGAAGGAATCCTGGCACGCGTGCGCTGGCGGGACGCGGAAAGCCCGCTCGCCGCTATGCAGCAGGCCTACGGCCATGACTCTGCCGTCACCATCGAAGGAGCGACGCTCACCGCGGTGCTGCCGGCCATTCACCGCCACTTCAATCCATCCAAGCGGGTTGGCGTCATAGTCGCCGCGCTGGCGCGGGAAACGGATGTGCGCTACGCCGCCTGGGCGCAGGCAACCCTGGAGCTGCTCGCGAGCCGGTCGCCCACCATGATGGAAGTGACGCGCGCGCTGCTGCTGCGCGGCCGGCGCATGGATCTCGCCGACTGCTTCCGCATGGAGCAGCATGCCGTCATGCAGACCTTCGTGCAGGGCGATTTCCTCGAAGGTGTCCGCGCGCTGCTCGTGGACAAGGACCGCTCGCCGCGCTGGAAGCCGGAGCGCCTCGAAGCGGTGGACGATGCGGAGGTGGCGCGGTTCTTCGCCTCAACCACCGCGGCCGCATCCAGCCCCCTGCGCGAGATGGCTTGGCAGTGACCCAGCACCGGCATCACGACATCCAGGCGCGGCGCTTGGCGCCAATGAGGCCACCGCCTGAGCAGGCAAGCCCCTGTGATGTTACTGCGGTACAGTGCGCGTTTTGGTCGCTACGGAGACCTTCCATGCTCGGCCGACTTTTACCCCGTGACGGGCGTTTCTTCGACTACTTCAATGAGCACGCCGCGCTGATCGTGGCCTCCGGCCGGGAGATGGCTGCCCTCATGGCGCAGTTCTCCGAGTTCGAGCGGCACGCAGCGGCGATCGACCGGATCGAGAAGGAAGGCGACCGGGTCACTCACCGCACGATGGAGACGCTGCACCGGACGTTCATCACGCCCATCGACCGCGAGGACATCCATCGGCTGTCCACGGCGATGGACGACATCCTCGATCTACTGCAGGACACCGCACAGTCGATCTCGCTCTACGACGTGCGCGGCGCCACCCCGGAAGCGAAGCGTCTTGCCGACATCTGCCTGGCCTGCGCAGAGAGAGTGAGCGAGGGCGTGTCGATGCTCGACAACATGGATCACGCGCAACGTATCCTCGCAGTGTGCACCGAGATCGACCGCCTGGAGTCGGAGGCCGATTACGTGATGCGCGGGGCGATCGCGAAGTTGTTCCGCGAGGAACCGGACGTGCGCGAGTTGATCAAGCTGCGCGCGATCTACGAACTGCTCGAGGCCGTGACCGACCGCTGCGAAGACGTCGCGAACATCCTCGAAGGCATCGTGCTCGAGAACGCGTAGCGGCCGATGGCCGATTCGGGCATGAGCCTGCAAATCCTGGTGTTGCTGGTCGCGCTCGCGCTCGCGTTCGATTTCATGAACGGCTTTCACGACGCCGCCAACTCCATCGCCACCATCGTATCGACGCGGGTGCTCCGGCCACAATGGGCGGTGGTCTGGGCCGCGTTCTTCAATGTCCTGGCCTACTTCGTGTTCGGCGTGGCCGTGGCAGCCACGGTCGGCAAGGGGATCGTGGAGCCCAGGGTGGTGGATCACATCGTCGTCTTCGGCGCGCTGATCGGCGCGATCGCCTGGAACGTGATCACCTGGATCTACGGGATTCCGTCCTCGTCGTCGCATGCGCTGATCGGCGGCCTGGCCGGTGCTGGCGTTGCAAAAGACGGCGTGCACGCGCTGGTCGCGAGCGGCTTTCTCAAGACGGCAGCAGCGATCGTCCTGTCGCCTCTGCTCGGGTTCGTACTCGGACTCGCGCTGATGTTCGTCGTGGCGTGGCTGTGCCGGGGCGCAACGCCGCAGCGCGTCGATCGCCGGTTCCGCCGGCTCCAGCTTCTTTCCGCCGCAGCTTACAGCCTCGGCCACGGCGGCAACGATGCGCAGAAGACGATGGGCATCGTCTGGATGCTGCTCATCGCTGCGGGTCAGATCGGAGCGAAGGACGCCCTGCCGTTCTGGGTGGCGGTGGCCTGTTACAGCGCGATCGCGGCCGGCACGCTGTTCGGAGGCTGGCGCATCGTCAAGACGATGGGCCAGCGCATTACCAAGCTGAAGCCGGTGGGCGGGTTTTGCGCCGAGACCGGGGGGGCCGTCACGCTCTTCCTCGCGACCTGGCTCGGCGTCCCGGTTTCGACCACGCACACGATCACCGGCGCGATCGTCGGAGTCGGATCGGTGCAGAGACTGTCGGCGGTACACTGGGGCGTCGCCGGGAACATCGTCTGGGCGTGGATCCTCACCATCCCCGCCTCCGCCTTCATCGCGGCCATCGCCTGGTGGGCGGGTCACTTCTTCCTGTAATCGTCGACGCGCCGACCACAGGATAAACTCCAGGTCGCACCGCGCAGAGCAGCGTAACGGTTCCCCCTTTGAAAAAGGGGGGGTAGGGGGGATTTGCATTGCTGCCCCATCATCCGACGACTGCAAATCCCCCTCCCGTCCCCCTTTTTATCTGCACGACTTCCGGCGTATGATATTAATTCACCAGTAAGCACACTAGGAAACAACCACGATGAACTCGGAAAAAAAGTCTGACGAAGCGGCTCGGGAAAGCGAACCAACATTGCAGGAGCCGAAGGTCTTACGCGACCGCCGCGAAACCATGCGCAAGATCGGCAAGTACGCGGCATATGTGGCGCCAGCGATGCTCGCGCTGGTGCACTCCCGCAATGCCGCGGCCTCGTAAGCGCCAGGAAACAACTCAGATGGACTCGGAAAGAAAGTCGGACGAAGCGGTTCGGGAAAGCGAACCCACGTTGCGGGAGCCGAAGGTCTTACGCGACCGCCGCGAAGCCATGCGCAAGATCGGCAAGTACACGGTATATGTGGCGCCAGCGATGCTCGCGCTGGTAAGCACCCGCAACGCCGCAGGCTCCTAATTAATGCCGTGTGATGAACCGCAGACTGTCGCTGCGAGGCAGGTCTTCGGCCGGATATAGGATGGTGCGAGCGCGGCGGCTTGCTTGAGACCCGAGGTTCACGTAAAGGTGAATCCTAACCAGCGGTATTGGGCGATTGCCGATGGCGTATGCACGGCCCCGATCGGGGATCACCTCCTCGTGGGGGCGTGCGTCAGCGGGGATATACGCCTTTTGAATCCTACCGCCGCGCTGATCTGGAACTGGGTAGAGGAGGGAGTCGACGCGCGAGGCATCGCTCGCGAGTTAGCCGAGGCGTTCAGCATCGCCTTCGGACAGGCGAGTGCCGACGTCGAGGGTATGCTTCGAGCTTGGGAGGAGGCAGCGCTTCTACAAGCGAATCCGCTCCCATCGCGTCCGCTGGTCGATCTGTATCCTCCATCAACAGCCACTCCCGGCGGTGCCGTCGTGGTTCACACCGGCTGTTATTGTCTTGGCACGAAGCGTTTCAAAATTTGTTACCGGGCCGCCCCGGATATCGACGATTTCGGGCGAGCATTTATTGGCAGGATCGTCGCTATGTTTTCCGGATTTGCCAATTTCGGCGAAGCATGCGTCGCCGATCCGATCCCCGCGATCGAATATTGCGTGGGACGATCCTCGAGTTCGGTCGCATTTCGGGATGGCTGTTGGCGCGGCGATTCGATTATTGGTGGGTTCGTCGAACTCTGTTCAGTCATGCTTCACGCAACCTATGGCCCATTTGACTGGCTGTGCAGGTTGCATGCAGCCACGCTCGCCTGCGGTGGCGCCACGATCGTAATGCCCGCGCCCGCGGGGCATGGTAAGAGTACGCTTGCGGCATACTTGGCGGCGAGCGGCTGGACCTATTTCGCCGACGATACCACGACCCTCGATCCGCACTACCGCGCGCTTCCGGTGCCGACAGCCATCGGGCTAAAAGCAGGCAGCCTGCCCGTGCTGGATCGCCTCTATCCCGGCCTACAGTCTCTGCAGGAGCATGAATACGGAGACAAGGCCGCGCGCTATCTCGCGCTTGATCCACAGCGACCCGCCAGTGCGCCACTCAATCTTTCGGCAATGGTTTTCCCGAAGTACGAGCCGGCCAAAGAACCGTTGCTCGAGAGGTTGTCGGCCCCGGAGGCGGCCGCGCGCCTTATGGAGGCAGGGATAAGTCTGGGCGGAAGACTTACGCCCGCGAAGCTCGAATGGTTCGCTGGCTTGGTGGAGCGTACGCCCTGCTGGGCGCTCGGCTACGAATCGCTGCCGAGCGCGGAGGCGAAGTTACGTTCCATCGCGAACCGGTTATGCGCCGTCTAAAACACTTCATCTGGGTATGCCGGGTCGTATCGCCCTTCTCGACGCAGGCGCAGATCATCGAGCAGGCACCCGGACCGATTAGCTGGGAGCTGGTGTTTGCCGCGGCGAGCGCTCATTTCATCCTGCCGTTCGTCCATCCATGCCTCGAGGAAAGGTGCTTGCTCGAGCTGGCGCCACCGGAGGCGCGCGGTGCCCTAGAGCAGATCTACTTGCTCAATGCCGATCGTAACGCCGCCCTTGCCGACCAGATGGAGCGGGTTTCGCGCGCGCTGAATCGTACTGGCATTGTGCCGGTATGGCTGAAGGGCGCCGCCCGGCTGATCGAGGGAACGAAGTGGTCGACGATGCGGCCGATGCTCGACCTGGACCTTTGGGTTTCGGCTGAGGATATGGAATCCGCAATTAAGGCCCTGAAAGCCGAAGGCTACGGGACTCGCGGTCCGGACGACTGGGGCGATAAACATAACGCCCCGCTGTTTCACGACGGGGAAACCGCACGAGTGGAAGTGCACCATCACCTTGTTGATCAGGCGCATTCGCGAATCCTACCCAACGAGCGCCTGCTTGCTGGCGCAAAGTTCTTCGAATGGAGAGGGCAGCGGGTGGGTGTTCCGTCACCAGGTGACCAGATGCTCAACATCATCAGCCAGACCACCGAGCGGGAGATACAACTCGGGATCGTGCCGGCGCGAAGACCGCTAGAGTTTGTCAAACTATGTTCCGAGAATGGGGTCGCCAGCTCGCTGGAACTGGTCAGAGACGCCTATCGCAAGGCGGGAGAAGCTGCTTTCGCTGAAGACTACCTCGCGCTCGCGAGTACCCTTTTCGGCCTGCCAGGAGAGTTTTCGGCTCATGCGTTCTCGAAGCCTCTTTTTCTGCGAATTTATTTTCCGCGCCTGCATGCCTTGTGGTTTGGCTACGTGGACATGCGCCGATACTTGGGGGAATTTTCCCTCACGAAACCGCGCGAGTTCCTCGAGAAGCTGTTACGGCGCACGTGGAACGTGCTGAGACGAAAAAACGCGTGGTAAGGCGCATAATTGCGCCCTTTCCGAGCCCGGGCCGCACCCCCGACGCCCGAGATCCTCGATTCCACCGAACCGAACCAACCACCAGTCAAACCGATGGCCCAGTACGTCTACACCATGAACCGGGTGGGCAAGATCGTCCCGCCTAAGCGCGTCATCCTCAAGGATATTTCGCTGTCCTTCTTTCCCGGCGCCAAGATCGGCGTACTCGGGATGAACGGCTCGGGCAAGTCCAGCCTGCTCAAGATCATGGCGGGCGTGGACAAGGAGATCGAGGGCGAAGCAGTGCCGATGCCCAACATGCGCATCGGCTTCCTGCCGCAGGAGCCGCAGCTCGATCCCGAGCAAACGGTTCGTCACGCCGTCGAGGAGGGGCTCGGGGACGTGTTCGAGGCGAAGAAGAAGCTGGACGCGATCTATGCCGCCTACGCCGAGCCCGACGCCGACTTCGACCAGCTCGCGACCGAGCAGGCGAAGT
>JBGPMS010000269.1:0-8083 GCA_041487115.1 Gammaproteobacteria bacterium | reverse complement strand
CGAGCTCCCGGAAGTCGGCGGCTTGCACATCCTTCACGCGTACTGCTGCTACGTCGTGGCGATGCGCCCGTAGTACGCGTTGCTGCGTTCGATGCCCTGGCGTGCGTACTCCTGCTTGATCGCCGCCAGCTTGTCTGCCGCAAAGGCCGGCCCTTGCGCCTGGCCGACGTTGTAGTTGTAGATGCGCGCCGAATTGAGGCCGAAGATCGCGCGCTTGGTCGCGCTGTCCGGCCCGCCCAGTGGCTGCCAATGGTTTTTCTCGAGCAGGTCGTCGGGGATCTCGATGCGCCGCATGGCTTCGATTTGCCACTGGGGAGAGCCCCAGAATACCGAATCCGTACCCCACACCACGTGGTCGGCGCCCATCATGTTGACGAGTTGGCCCAGCACCGCCGCGCAGAAGCGCGGATTGGTGACGCAGGTCCCGGCGAAGGTCGTCCCGATCTCGCCGTATACGTTGGAGACGCCGTACTGCTCCGGAATGCGGGCCAGATCGGTGACCCACCGGATGTACCCATTCCGATCAAACTCGGCCATCTCCTGGTCGGGCGTGTTCCATGCAAACGGGCGGATGGCGGAGTGGTAGATCACGAAGCGCATCTGCGGCCAGTCCTTCGCCGCCTTGCCCACGTCATCGGGCGTGGCGTGCTGCCAGGTACCCGCGTAGGCTTCCTCGTAGTCCTTCGGCATGATGCCCTTGTGGATGCAAATGATGTCGATGCCCGCCTTGAGCGACTTCTCGTAAAACGGATACATCAGCTTCTCGTCGTCCAGTCGCCACGAGAATTTGGATGGCGGATAGAATGGGGCGCCTAAGGTGTAAGCTTTCCAGCTCGCCGGCCGCAGCGTCGCGATGGCGCGATCCACCTCGTCCATCCAGTTCGCGTATTTGGGCGTGATGACGAAGTGCCCGAGCATGCGGCGACTCCCCGCGACCGTGTTGATCGTGTCCACCGCCTGCTTGATGTTGTCATTGCTGAGGAACCACCAGCTGGGGTCGTCGCTGGGGGCGCCCGACAGCAACGCAACCTTGGTATCGCTGTGCAGGAACATCTCCCTGACGTAGTTCTCGAACTTGAACAAGGCCAAGCTGAGCGGCATGCCCTTCAGCATGTCGGGATTGGCCCCGACCTCGACGATCCATTTGGCACCCCCGAGCATGCCTTCCTTGTCGAAGGCGTCGTGGACGAAATGCGTCTGCACATCGAAGATGAACTGGCTGGACAGTCGCTTCGCGCGCTCAGCCGACGCGTCCACGTCGCTAGCCTCGGCCTCCTTCACGTCGAAGATCGGTCCGAACACCTTGTTCATCGCGAGAAACGCCGTAGCCAACCCCGCGCTGCTGGCCAGGAACCGCCTGCGATCCAGCTTGAGCCTGGCCGCCTGTTTGTCTGCCAGCTCTTTGATCAGGCCCTCGACCTGGCGCTGCTCCGCGGTCTGCGGCAGCGGGTTGTACTCGCCGTTGGAAACCACCTGAGTCGGAACAGGCGAGCGGAAGGCATTGCGCTGCGCTGGAAGCGTTTCAGCCAGCTCGCGATCGCTCATGTGAACTCCCGGGACCGGGTGTGTGCGTTCGTCGGTCATGATCTCCTCCATCTTCGGTGTTTGGCGCTACCGGCGGAGCCGCTTGCCGGCAGACTCGTGGTATTGAATCGGGTTAAGTGCCGGTTCCAGCTACTGCACGGGAAAGTCCACCCGCTTGATGAAAACGATCTTGCCGCCCTCGTTCTTCACCACGTTGTAGCCGTGCAGCCCGTCGCCGTTCTTGTCGAACTCGTAGGTGCCTTCGAGCCCCTTGTACCCCTTGATGGCGAGGATCGCGTTGCGGATGGCTTCGGGGTCGGTACTGTTGGCGCTGTTGATGGCTCGCGCCAGGATGTTCACCGCGTCGTAGGACCAGCTCGCGAAGTTGTCGGGATTGATGCCGTAGCGATCACGATACTTCTTGGTGAACGTACGCGTCGCGTCGCTCGCATCGATGGTGAAGTCCGCCACTGCGTAGGTCCCGTGCAGGGCTTCGCCCCCCAGGTTCACGGTCGTCACCGCGACAGTCGTCGGAGAGCCGACCCACTGAATGGTTACGCCGAGTTGTCGCAGTTGCTTGGCAAAGATGGCCTGATCCGTCGGTATCGTCATGTACGTCCCGAGCACGTCGGCGCCGGACTTCTTGATCGCCAGCACGATGGGGGTGAAGTCCTGGGTGTTGCTGGTATAGCCCTGGTCCAGGACTGGCGTCACCCCCAGCGCTCCGAGCGCGTCGGTGAGCGCCTTCGCCCCGCCCGCTCCGAACGCGTCGGTAGCATGAATGATCGCCCACTTCTTCACCTTCAGGGTGTTCACGCCAAAGTCCGCGATGACCTTCGACGAATACAGGTCGTTCGGACGCGCCCGGAACACCCAGCGGTTGTTCACCCGCGTCAGGCTGGGGTCGGTGCCGCCGATCATGGTCGGAATTCCCGCCTTGGCGATAGCGGGCGAGGCAGCCTGGATCGCCGTGCTGGCGATGGGTCCGACGATGGCGACGACGCTCGGTTCGTTGAACAGCTTGGAGAAGGCGAGCACCGTGCCGGGATTCGTGCTGCCGTTGTCCTCTACGTACAGCTCGAGTTTCCGTCCCAGCACACCTCCGGCCTGATTGATCTCCTCCTGCGCGATGGTCATGCCGTTGACCGTGAAACGTCCCGCCTCGGCGAGCGTCCCTGTCAACGTGTTGACCACGCCGATCTTGATGGACTCCGCAGCATGCCCGGACAACCCGAGCATCGCCCCGGCTGCGACACCGGCCACAACAACCGCTCTGCGGACGCACTTTACGATCGCGCTGTGCACGTTGCCCTCATGGCTGTCTCCGCCGGATGGCGTAAGCCGCTACGATAGCCTTTGAGCCGTACCGCCGTCAAAGCTTGCCGGTTGCCGGCGTGCTCAAGTGGACATGGTGCAGGGGTTCTCTTCCCTGGTCGGTTGAATCAGCTCCAGCGACTCGCTCGCACTCGGCACCGGCATGACGATGTCGAAAATATCCCACTTGTCCTTCATTTTCGATTTGTCCTTGACCGCGACAACATACATTTCCTGCAACAGCTGATGGTCCCACGGTCGGAACATTCCTTTACGCGGCTTGAGAATGTCGAAGCTCGCGCCCTTCTCGAAGTGGTCGATGATCTTCGTGGTATCGGTGCCCTTGGTCTCAGCCATGGCCTGAAGCATGATCTTGGTCGCGACATAATCGCCCCATGCCTGATTCTCCGGCGGGCCACCGAACTTATCGCTGAAGCGCTTAGTGAAGGCAACGGACGGGGCGTTGGTAAGGCCGTGATACCAAAGACTTTGCCAATGACCGGAGATCGAGTCCTGTCCCGCCCCCCAGAACAGCACGGTATCCATTGCCCCGCCCGACAACGTGAACGGAAGGTTGTACTCGCGATACTGCTTGAGAAAGGTGGTGAGGTCGACGCCAGCGAGACACGAATATACGAGGTCGGGCTTAGCCTGGCGAATCTTCAGAATGTACGGCGTGTAGTCCGGCGTATTGGTCGCGATCATATCGGCTCCGACGCTGGCGCCACCATTTTGCTCGAGGAAACGCAAAGACACCTTGTACAAATCGTGACCGAATGCGTAGTCGGCTACCAGGAAGTACCACTTCTTTCCCTTGACCTCGTTGTGCGACTTCTGCCACGTGCCGATGGTCTTGGTATACATCGTATTCGAACCTTCGACGTGGAACATGTAGCGGTTGCAGCCGGAGCCGCGCAGCGCATCGGAATTCGCGCCGGTATTGATAAAAATCGTCTTGTAGCGCAGCGCCTGCTCGCCGATCGCAAGCGCCGAGGCCGAGCTGACTTCTCCGATGATGCAGCTGACCTTGTCGCGCTCAAGGAGCTTTTGCGCCTTGGTCACCGCCGTTGGAGGATTGACGCTGTCTTCCGCGATCATCTCGATCCTGCGGCCGAGCACGCCGCCTGTCGCGTTTGCTTCTTCAACGGCGAGAGTCGCGCCTTTGACGCCGTATTCGCCAATCTGTCCGAGAAAACCGGTGCGCGGAGTGAGATGACCGATCCTGATGGTGTCCGATTGCGCGCGGATGATCGCAGGGAAACCAAGTGCTGCGCCGACCCCTGCCAGTCCCAACGCTGTGGCTCTCTGAAGCGCGGTGCGACGCGCATGCACGCCAGTCCGAGCCGGTCCAATGCCTTTCTTCTTCATGGTCTCCTCCTGTTTGATCCACGTTGGCCGCAAGGCCTGCCATTGGCTCCCGTGGCGCACGCGGAATAGTATCGAATCTCCCGTATCGCTGGCGGCCCTCCTCCGCATGGCTGCGCTCAGTTGCCGATCACCTCACCGAACAGCACCCACTGCTTGCCGTCGAACCGCTGCAGTTGCATCTGCTGGATGGGGTGGTAGTCGGTCGGGCTGGTATTGATGCGGATTCCCGGCAACAGCATCGGCAGCTCCAGGTGCTTGAGGTTGGCCGCCTGGCGCATGACATTGTCCCGGGTGAGGTCGTCCCCGCACTGCCTGAGCACCTGGACCATGGTCTGGGCCAGACCGTAGGCGTAGACGTTGTAGACGTCGGTCAAGTCGCCGTCGGGATAGTATTTCTTCATCCAGGCCAGCCAGTCCTTGAAGCCAGCATCGTTCTGCCAGTGGCGATCGGTCGGGTCTTTCTGGAAGTTGGCCGAGATGATTCCGACCGCGCGCTCCAGCCCGGCTGGCTTGAGCACGGTGCCCACCGAGGAGGCCGGGTTACCGACGAACTGCAGGGGCGTCCAGCCGATGTCGTAGACCCGCCGGATGGCCTGAGCGGCGAACTTCGGCGTGGAGAAATTGAACAGGGTGTCTGCGCCTGAAGCCTTCAGGCTGACGATCTGAGAGTCGATGCTGGGGTCGGTGACCTCGTACGATGCTTCGGCAACGATCATCGCCGCCGCCCTCTCGCCCAGCCCGTCGCGCAGGCCTTTCATGTAGTCCTTGCCCACGTCGTCGTGCTGGTACAGCACCGCGATGCGCGCGGCTGGCCTCTCCTTCAGAACGTATCGGGCGTAGATCCGACCCTCCACTTGGTAATTCGGCCGCCACCCCATGGTCCAGGGGAACGCCTTGTGATCGCCGAATTCCGCCGCTCCCGAGGCTACGAAGAGCTGCGGCACGCCCTTGGTATTGAGGTACTTGACGATGGCCGTGTTGGTCGGCGTGCCGAAGGAGCTGAACACGGCCAGCACCTCGTCCTGCTCGACCAGCTTGCGGACCTGTTCGACCGCCTTGGGCGGGCTGTAGCCGTCATCCAGCGAGATCAGCTTGATCTTCCGGCCGTTGATCCCGCCCTCGGCGTTGATCTTGTCGAAGTACGCCGCCTGTGCCCGGCCGGTGGTTCCGTAAGCCGACGCCGGCCCACTATAGGGCATGGTCTGGCCGATCCTGATCTCGGTATCGGTGACGCCGGGGCCGTATTTTTTCTGCGCCAGGGCGGGAGTGCTGGCCAGGCATACGACCAGCGACAACGCCAGCCAGAAGCGCGATCCTGCGCGCTCACGCGCCGCCATGGGAACCCGCGCCGGCACCGCTCAGCGTCCGAGGATCTTGCCGAAGAGCTTCCACTCCTTGCCATCGAAGCGGGCGAGCTGCGCCTGCTCGATCAGGAAGTAGTCCTCCGCGGAGGTGTTCAGCTTGACGCCAGGCAGGATGACGCCGGGTTGCAGGTCCTTGATGCTGGTCACTTGCTTCATCACATTGTCGCGCGTGAGATTGTCGCCGCACTGCTTCAGCACCTGTGCCATCACCTGGGCCTGAACGTAGCCGACCAGGTTGAAAATGTCGGCCACGTTGCCCTCTGGAAAATACTTCTTCATCCAGGCCATGTACTCCTTCATCGCCGGGTCGGTCTTCCATTGCGGATCGGCCGGGTCTTTGTAGAAATTGGCGGTGATCAACCCCGTGGACTTGTCCAGGCCCGCAGGCGTCAGCACCGAGCCTACCGACGCGGAGACGTTATTGAGAATGTGCAGCGGCTTCCAGCCGATGTCGTAGACCTTGCGGATGGCCTGCGCCGCGAACTTCGGCGTAGTGACGTTCACCAAGGTGTCGGCCCCGGAGGCGTGCAGGCTGACGATCTGGGAGTCGATCGTCGTGTCGGTCACTTCGTAGGTCGCCTCGGCGACGATCAGTTTCGCCGCCTTGTCGCCGAGCCCGTCCTTCAGGCCCTTGAGATAGTCCTTGCCGTAGTCGTCATTCTGATACAGGACCGCAATCTTGGCATCTGGCTTGGTGTCCAGGATGTACTTGGCGTAGATCTGGCCTTCATTCTGGTAGCTCAGGTTCCAGCCGATGGTCCAGGGGAAGTTCTTGGGGTCGCCCCACTTGGTTGCACCCGTGTTGAGGAAGACATGGGGCACGCCTTTGATGTTTACGTACTTGTGGATCGCGGAGTTGGTCGGCGTGCCCAGCGTTCCGAACAGCAGCAGCACTTGCTCCTCTTCCACCAGCTTGCGGATCTGCTCGACGGTACGCGGCGGGCTGTAGCCGTCGTCCAGGCTGATGAAGTTGATCTTGCGTCCGTTGATCCCGCCCTGGTCGTTGACCATCTGAAAGTAGGCCGCGCTGGCCTTGCCGATCGTGCCGTAGGCGGACGCCGGGCCGCTGTAGGGCATGGTCTGGCCGATCTTGATCTCGGTGTCGCTGGCCCCGGGACCGTATTTCTTCTGCGCCTGCACCGGGCCGGCAAGCAGGGCGAAGACAATTGGGAGCAGCGCAAGCGCGCGTCCTGACAAAGCCATGGCGTTCTCCTCCTGGTGATTGATTTTATCGCCGGCCCGCTGGCGGCACAGGCCTGCAAGCACTGTATAACGGCCGGCGGGCTTTTGCGCAAGGCTCTACCGCGTGTTGTAGACCCCGAGCGGAAGGAATAGATTAGCGGAATCAAAACGGAGGTCCCATGAGAGTCGTCGTGAACGTCAACGGCAAGGTATCCACGATCGAGGTGGACGATCCGCAGATGCCGCTCCTATATGCGCTGCGCAACGACCTCGGCCTGCATGGCCCGCGCTTCGGCTGCGGCCTGGGCCAGTGCGGGGCTTGTACCGTGCTCGTGGATGGCACTGCGGTGCGCTCCTGCCTCCTTCCCGTCGGCAATGTGGGCAAAGGCAAGGTCACTACCCTCGAAGGCCTGGGCAGTTCGACGCATCCGCACCCGCTGCAAAAGGCCTTCATGGAAGAGCAGGCGGTGCAGTGCGGCTACTGCATCAACGGCATGATCCTGCAGGCCAAGGCCTTGCTGGATTCGAACCCGCACCCGACAGAAGACGAGATCAAGCGCGCGCTGGCCGGGAACTTGTGCCGCTGCGGCACTCATGTCCGCATCGTACGGGCGATAAAGCGCGCTGCGGCAATGGCATGAGGACTGAACCATGCTGACCTCGACACTTTCCCGCCGTGAATTCCTGAAGGCGAGCGGCTCGCTGGTGGTGACCTTCTCCTTGAGCAGCCTGCCGCGGCAAAGCGTCTCGGCCGAAGGCGCTGCGCCGAAGACCGTGTCACTCGAGCAGGTGGACGCGTTTCTCTCGATCGGAGCCGACGGCAGCGTGACCTGCTATTCCGGCAAGGTGGATCTTGGCACCGGAGTGCGCACCGCGCTTGCCCAGATCGTCGCCGACGAGCTCGACGTGCCGTTCGGCAAGGTCGCCATCGTCCAGGGCGATACAGCGCTCACCCCCGATCAAGGCCCGACTTACGGCAGCCTGTCGATCCAGATTGGAGGAATGCAGATCCGCCAGGCGGCGGCCACCGCCCGGGCCGCGCTCGTGAGCGAGGCGGCCAGGCGCCTGAACCTGGCGGAAGAGGCGCTCGCGACTCAGGATGGCGCGGTCGTGGTGAAAACCGCATCCCAGCGGATTACATACGGTGCACTGGTGGGCGGCAAGAGCTTTGAAATGAAGCTCGATCCGAAAGCGCCGCTCAAAGACCCCGCCACCTACAGCGTCGTGGGCCGATCCGTTCCGCGCGTCGATATCCCAGCGAAGGTAACCGGTGAATTCACCTACATGCAGGACTTCGCTCTTCCCGGCATGCTGCACGCGCGGGTGATTCG
>JBGPMS010000268.1:0-8172 GCA_041487115.1 Gammaproteobacteria bacterium | reverse complement strand
TGGCGCGGACCGATCTGGTTCCCGACGACCTTCATGATGATCGAGTCGCTGCGCAAGCTCGCGAAGGCCTACGGAGACGAGCTTAGAATCGCGGGAGACGGCGGCTCAGGCGAGGAGTCAACGCCCGGGGAAATCGCGGGCGCGCTCGCGAACGGGCTGATCCGGCTGTTCACTCGCAACAGCGCGGGGCGCAGGCCGATCCACGGCGGCTGCACGAAGTTCCAGGAGGATCCCCACTGGCGCGACCTGCTTCTGTTCTACGAGCACTTCCACGGCGACGACGGGCGTGGTCTGGGTGCATCGCACCAGACCGGCTGGACCGGCCTGGTCGCCAACGTCATCGACGAGTGGCGGCGCTGATGCTCAGCGTGCGTCGCTGCCCTCGATTCGCCGCAACCGTTCACCGTCCGCGTAGTAAAGCTGCTCCTCGAGCAACGCGGGCAGGTGCTGATCCAGCAGCCGCTGGCCGTGCCGATAGTCGCCCCAGAAGGCGGCGCGGCGCGCATGACAGCGGGCACAGGATTCGATTTGAATATTCGAATCTTGTGCGGCAAGGTCGACTTCGAATCCCCTCTGCGCGGCGGTTGCCGACGGGTGCGAAGAACCGCACGCGCGCTCGGCCCATTCGACGTGTCGCGAAACCCAGAAGTTGCCGTCGCGTTATCCACGAACGTCGCGCGGGCTGCCGAGGTGCCGGGTGAGGATGGCGCGGGCGCTGCGGCTCGATGCGCCCACCACACGCCGCCGCCGGTGAGCACGGCCGCGAGCAAGATCCCGCCCGCCGCCAGCGGCCACCTGGATCCGGTCCGCTGGCTGGGCGAGGAGGGTGCTTGTCGGACCTGACGGGTACAGCGGGGGTGCGGTTCGAGCGGCTCTTCTTCCTGCTCATCCTCCCGCGTTCGCCCGGCCGGCTACTTTCTCTTTTTCCATTTGCTCGCGCATTGCACCGGCGTGTTGCGCACGAGTTGCGCCTGGTCCTTGGCATTGGCCCAGTGCAGCACGGCCATCTTTTCTCCGGCCTGGTTCAGGATCTCGATGTCCTCGCCATCGACGATGTCGCCTTCCCATACCTGATCCATGTGGGGGTCGGGGCCGGACTTCCAGGAGTACAGCCCGAAGCGCTCGGGCGGCCCTTCCGGCAGGCTGAGCACGAAGAACCCGCAGGTGGGGTCGTGCCAGGTGACGGTACCTTGCGCGGCCCGCGCCTGCTGAGCGGTCAAAGCGAGTGGCAGGGCAAGCGCGAGCAGCCAGTGCTTGGTTTGCATTCGTCGTCTCCTCCATCCTTCTTGTTGTGTGAGCACGGGGTGCACCCGGTATCGAGATTATGCGTCATCCGGCGCGCCCGTGTACCCTCGCTTGCGGTCGATCGGACCTTCCCTGGAGCGATCGCCTAAAGAGATCCAGGCATACGCCGATCATAGAGGCTTGCACCTCGGCCCGGCGGCACGAGAGCATCCCGAACAGGACATCGCAATGGCTCTGCGCATCCACGTCCCCTGGGGACTGCTCCTCACCGTGCTCGGCTTCGGCGGGCTGGGTGCCGCCGCGGCCGGTTGGCTGGCGACCGATTTCCACGGCCATCTGTATCGGCAATGCCTGCTGCATGCCATCGGCGCAGGCTTGCTGGGCGCGCTGGGCTGGACGGTCAGCGAGCGCGTCGCCTACACCACCAACCTCAACACTTCCCCTTTCCTGCGCTTGGCGCTGCCCGGCGTGGGCGCCGTCTATCTCGCCGCGGAGCTCGTGTCACCGTTCATCGAGTTCACTACCGGTTCTGCAGCGCTGTGGACGGACTTTGCCAGCGTCGGCCTATACCTGGCTGCCGGCGCTCTACCGCTGATTGCCGGCGTTGCGCTCGTCGCGAGCGCCGGGGCGCTGCTCGCGGCACGGCGGGGGAACGTGGATCTGAAGACGGCACTGCGACCGATCCTGCCGCACGCCGGGCTGGGCTTGATCCTGGCCGGTGTGGCGGGCTATACCGCGTTCGAGTTGCAGGACGAGGTGCGGACCCTCGTGCTAGCGCTGGTGCCGGAACGCGTGCGGAGCTCGGGCTGGCTCGAGCGCCGGGAGGCCCTGTTCACGGACGTACTGCGCCAGTCGGGCTGCGAGGTCCTGGTCGCGCCCTTCGATCCCGACGAGGCCGCGAACGCGCACCCCGCGCGCTCGCTCGATCGCCCCGCGCGCTCGCTCATCATGCGCCAGGTGGCGGCCGGGATCGTTGCGCAGACCGGATTGTGCGTGGCCGATCCGACGCTGGTGTCCCGGGCGCTGGGCCCGCGCGTGCGCGTCCACGACTGGAAGCGAATCGTCGACCTGGCGGAAGCGAGCGGTGCGCGGTGGATCGTGCGGGGCACGGTCACGCTCGATGCTGCACGGCAGGGCTACGAGCTGACCTTGCAACCGTTCTCGCGGGCGCCCGGCGACAAAGCGCGCTGGGACGGCGGCGAAGCCGTCGGGTGGGGGGCGATTGCCTTCTCGGACGAGCTGCCGCCCGAAGTCGCCTTCGAGCCTCTGGCGGCCGGCGTGGTCGAACATCTGGGGTTGCCCGTGCGCGCGGCCACGCCGCCGGAACCCGCAGCGTCTGCGCCGCCGCAACTGCCTGCGTCCGCGAACGACCTCGCGCAGGACCCCGGCTCCGCGCTCGCACGCGCCGAGCGGCTGCAACTCCTGGCGATTGCCTACCGCCGCTCCGATGTGGACGGCGAGCACCTGTGGGAGCGATCTCTGGTGGCCGTGGCGCATCTACCGGCCGGAGACGAACGTGCGCGCGTGGTACGGGCGCGCGCTGCGCTGCACCTCTACCGGAGACCCTACGCGTTGGCTTTGTCGCACGGACTGGACTCGCCCGAGGCGCGTGCGGTGCTGGCGTTGGCGAATGGGAACCTGCTGGACGCGCAGTCAGCAGTGCTGCAGATGAGCGACCCGCTGGCGGTGCTGATCACCGAAGTCGAGCTCGAGCTCATGCGCGAACGCTACGGTCGCACCGCCGGGTTTCGGGAGCGGCGCGACGCTCTGCTCGACCAGCATCCAACCTATGCCGCGCTGCTGTACGTCCCGCTATCGAGCGACGAGTGGTTCCAGCCCGCGTCGCACGAGCTGATCCGACGCCAGCTGACCGCGCTCGGCGTGCAAGCGGAAGAGGACCTGCCGATCAGGCTGGCCCGCAGCATCGCGCAGCAGTTCGGCCAGGAGCTGTTTATCTTTAGCGACATCGAGCGCTTGCCAGTCGCCATCGAAAGCACCTATGCGCCCCTGTGGCGCGAGCGGGCGGCCCAATGGCGCGGAGCGCGCGCCTTCGATCGTCTCGCGCCGTGGGATCTCTACGATACGTTGTACGCTGCCAACCGTGCGGCGGTCATCAACTCGGCGCTGTCCATAAGCTCGCGCCAGGCCCTGCCCAAGAAAACTCTGTCGTTTCTGCACGATCTGGGCCAAACCTTCGCCGGCTCTCCGGAGCTGGAGGTGTCGACAGCCTGGGCGCTCGGCCACTTGCGCTCGGAGCGCCGGAGCGCTCCCGACAAGGTGCTCGACGAGCGACAACGGCGGCTGCTCCGTGACCTCGTGGCATGGGAAGGCGGAGAGACTGAAGCCGAGCACGACCTCGGTTGGGCGCTGCCCCCCGAGCTGCGGCGCGCCTACCTCGATGAGCCGCCGCGGGCCTGGCGGCCACCGCCGAATGCGGGACCCGACTGGCGGCAGGCGACGCGCGTTCAGGACCCCGCAGCGCTCGAAGCCAACCTCGCGCACGCGCTGAGGTCGGCCAGCTTCTCGCAGTACAGCTTCGCGCCTCTGTCCGAGTCGCACCGTTTGCTGGAGCGCCTCGGGCACGCGCAGTCCGCCGAGCAGATCGTGGCCCACGCCAGAGCCCGCTTCGTCGGCAATCCCGCGCGCGAGGAGTTTCTCATGCGTCTGGCCGAGGAGAAAGGCGATACGCCGTCTTACGTCGCGCTGGTCGAACAGCAGATCCGCGAGCAACCCGAGGAGTGGCCCCTCTACTTCCGGTTGGCGCGAGTGCAGCTGCAGGCTCGGCAGGCGGAGCAGGCCCAGCGCACCCTGTTGTCCTATCCGCTGCTGAAGGGCGAGAAGGCCAATGCCGTTACGCTCTCGAACCACGCGGAGGAGGGCGGGGATCTGCTCCTGCGGTCCGGCGAAGGCGGACTGGCGCGCCCACTGTTCGAGTTGGCCGCGGGCTACGACACCGGTTCCGGAGCGGAGATGTGGAGCGGGTTGCGGCTGGCGCAGCTCGATGGCAACTGGTCCGACGTGGGCAGCTGGGGACGCCGTCTGTACGAGCGCTACCAGAATGGCTGGGGTCTCACCGATGTCGCGTGGTCGTCCTTTCTGCGTGGCGATCCGGAGCAGGGATGGCGCGAATTCTACCAAGCCTCGAAACAGTTCGAAGACGTGCGGCCCTGGCTCGCAGCGGTCGCGGGGCATCGCATCGCGGCCACCCCGGACGACGAGCTGATCGCGTTTGCCAAGCGCTGGAAGAGCCTGTCCGGGAACTCCGGGCGTGAGTCCATCCTCCGGCAGCACTTCGCGTTCACTACGCTGACGATCGACCGCGCGCCCAGCGACAAGGCACTGGCGATGGTGGTGGCGCTCGCCGCGAGCTCGCCCGACCCGATCTACAAGCGGCTCGGCACCGGCTACCAAGCGTTCAGGCGCAGTGACTATCCCGCCGCGATCGAGCAGCTGAGCGAGGTCACTCGGGTCGGTGTCAACCAGTCGCAGAACATGAAGCATCAAGTGGCCTTCACGCTGCCCTATACCACGGCCAGCCTGGTGCTGGCCGGGCGCAGCGCGGAAGCACAATCCCTGCTGGCTGACTTTCGTCAGCGCGTGGGTGCGGACTTCTACTACCGGCTGTCCGCGGCCTATCTGCAGGGGCTTGACGGCGACGTGCCGGGCGCCCTCGACCACTTGTGGCAGGCGCAGTTCGAGGCGCCCGCGCTGGACGAGGTGTCGGTACCGCCGTCGTTCCAGCTGCTCGAGACCTGCGAGAAACTGTTCGCGCAGACGGGCGATGCGCGCTACAGGGACCTGCTGGTCGACCTGGCCCGGCGGCAGCGGGTGCACTGGCCATGGTCCTGGGCCTACGCCTTCGAGGCCAAGTACGCGACCGATCCGCGCGAGCGCGAACGAGCGCTCGGGATCGCGCTGTTCCTCGACCCGCAGTCCGAGCATCTCGCGGGCTTCAGCGCGCGCGAGCGCAGGCTCGCGGGGGAGTGGTTCGCGAAGAATGATCCGTTTAAGGGGAAGTGAATGTGTGAAGAGTGAAGGGTGAAGGGTGAAGGGTGAAGGGTGAAGGGTGAAGGGTGAAGGGTGAAGGGTGAGGGGTGAAGGGGGAGGGGTGAAGGGGGAGGGGTGAAGGGGGAGGGGTGAAGGGGGAAGGGGAAAGGGTGAGATGACAACTGCACCACCCATCAGCTTCCCCCTTTGAAAAAGGGGGGACGGGAGGGGGATTTGCATTGCTTCGACATAGGCCGAGGACTGAAAATCCTTGTGTCGGCGGTTCAATTCCGTCCTCGGCGACCATTTCTTCAAGCACTTTCATCTGATTTTAGAAGCGCTGCTTCTACAAATGGCGGGCCTCGTTCTACAAAGCGGATAACAGCGGCTGGAAGCCTATGAGCAAGCAGGGTCGAAAGAAGAAGCCGAAAGCGAAGCGGAAAGGCCAGTTTGCGGACTACAACTACAGCTCGCTAGGTTCTCATCGTCGTGAGGGCGCGAAGCTTCGCCCACCGCTTTCGCAGTTCGACAAGATGGCAATGTCGTCTTGGCGGGACGACCACATGCCAGAAATGCTGTGGGCAGTGTTGCTAACCTTAGTTCTACGGCGTTCCGACTACTTAGCTTGCTTTCGCGCGATCGCCGAGGTCTGTGCGCCGTGGTTTTTGGAAAACGCAGACAGGGCGGGCGAGCCGGAGGAGCGAGCGAACCACGAAGTTATCAACTTTACAGCGGTTCTTGACCACACCAAGCTCGCTCAACTTACCGTCGAGCAGTTCCAGACGTTCGTAAACATCCCACTGAAGCACCCGCTTGGATATGCGGCGCTACGTCCCCTCCTCCTCGTCGAATCCCTTCCAGGATACGAACGTTGGAAAGATGCGTTGGCTGTTGAGCCGACCAATGGCGATTGGCAAACGCTCAGTCAAGCAATCGGTGAGGTATTGGATCACCAGTCGGAGAAATCCACTGACATCCGTTGGTTTAAGGTCGTCTCGCCAATCCTCGCAGACCGTATGCGATTCGCTGATCACCTGCAGGAACGGGTTCGCGAAATCCTGGCCTTTCCCGACCGAGGGGAAATGAGAAGTGTTCGACCGTCGATTCGGGCGAACGAAATGAGCTTGAGACGAAATCCTCCATCCGAATGGATTCAAGCGTTCTGGAGTGAACTACTCGCGAAAACGATCTGCCTCGACCCGTCCGACCGCTCGGAGTACGTTCTTCCGCAGGGAACGTCAATCGAGGAGGCCAATCTATACGGCTGCCGAAGGGCAGTGATCCATCGCTTTTTGGAGAACCTTACACCGAAGCGAACTGATGCCCGGCTCGATTCTGCCTTTGGGTTCGTTCTATACGCGCTTTCGCTTATTGAAGAGCTCCTGTCCAAAAATCAGCAGCATGGAATTCTGGGGCGTTTGGGATTGCGAGCACTGGTCGAGGTCCATATCACGTTCTGCTACCTAGTTCTCAAAGATACCCCCGAGCTATGGACTTCCTACAGAGTCTACGGTGCTGGCCAAGCGAAATTGGCCTTTTTGAAGGCTCAAGAGCTAAACGGAGACCTGCCTCGATTCCTGGACGAAGAGGCGCTCCACGCGATAGCGAATGAAGACCTTTGGCAGGAATATCTCGACATTGACGTTGGGCACTGGGCTAAGAGCAATCTACGCGAACTTGCGATAGCATGCGGAGCCAAGGAAACGTACGACCGCTACTACGGTTGGTCGTCCACCTATGTTCACGGTCAGTGGTGTGCGGTCAGAGACACGAATTTGATCACCTGCCATAACCCTTTGCACCGCTTACATCGAATTCCGCGTGTGCTCCATAGAAGCCTGACATCTATGGAAGCCGATGCAATCAAGCTGACGAACGAAATGATTCAGCGACTCGACACCCTCTATCCTTCCGCGGAGCATCTTCCGCAACTTACGTTGGAGCGCGCGACGGCGCCGCCTGGTGCCTGAGCTTGGTCTATCGGAGCGGTCTGATCTTTTCCCCTTTCCTGTTCCTCGTGTAGTGCTGCGTCATCGTCTGGTGCTTGTGGCCGAGCAGCTTCTGCGCGTATTGCAGGTCGCCCGCGTCAGTAGCAGCTTTTGCTCTAAATGTCCCGGGCGGGTTGCGTGCCGAGCGTGCAGCACACGCATATGAACCTTCACTCTAAGCCCAAGAAGGTCTTCCCTGCGGCAGACAAAGACCGAATGTCGATTTTCAGGCCATCGCGATAGATTGATAGAAGTATCTTCTGCGTGAGCCCGTTCAATTCATTCTCCAGTTCTTCCACATTTGTGCACGTCTCGTATGCACTGTAATAGCCGCTCACGCGATTTTGTATGTGACTGCCAAGGTTCGCGAGCCTCACGCGTCGGGACAGCAGTTCTTGGATCGATCCTAGCTGCAGAAGCTCTCGGTGGATGTGTGCGATCTGGTCGGGCATTAGCCTGAGGATGTAGCCCTGCGGGGAGCCAACGAGACCTAATCCAAGAAACTCGGCTGGCTCTTCGGGTCTGTAGATACGTGACTTGGACGTTGGCCCAACATCCGGAATCTTGAGACCTAGCCTGTTCAGCTGTTCTCCGCAAAAGTGGTGAACGTCCATGCATGACTGTTCACTATCGGCAAAAAAGATGAGGTCGTCTGCGTATCGAATCGCAGAATACCCTCCGGATACAATCTCGTCGTCGAAGCCTTGAAGCATGATGTTCGCGAACAACGGAGAAAGGGGCATGCCTTGCCGGACGCCACGGCCGTCCTCTATTCCCATCGCTTTGATCTTCCTCGCTGCATTTCCCGAGGAAGGTGTGGCCGCCGGTGCCAACCTGGCTGAATTTGGCCGGTCTGAAATTGCTGATGGGTTTGGAGCGCCGCGCGTGGTGCGCGGAGGCACTCGGGGCGTGAACTGACTGGTGCTTCAGATCTCGATCTGACCCTTCGAGC
>JBGPMS010000267.1:0-8178 GCA_041487115.1 Gammaproteobacteria bacterium | reverse complement strand
CGGTGTCCGAAGCCCATGAGCCGGAAGTTGTCGTTCTTGTCCTTGGCGCGCTTGATGAACTCGCCGATGCGCGACACGTCGCCGATCTCCTCCAGCATGTTGAGCACCGCCTCGTTGGCGCCGCCGTGGGCCGGGCCCCACAGGCAGGCGATGCCCGCCGCGATGCAGGCGAAGGGGTTGGCGCCGGAAGAGCCTGCCAGACGCACGGTGGAAGTGGAGGCGTTCTGCTCGTGATCGGCGTGAAGGGTCAGTATCCGATCCAGCGCACGCACTACGACCGGGCTCTGCTTGTACTCCTCGCACGGCGTCCCGAACATCATGTGGAGGAAGTTCTCCACGTAGCTCAAGCTGTTGCGGGGGTACATGAACGGCTGGCCGCTGTTGTACTTCAAGCACATCGCCGCGATGGTCGGGACCTTGGCCAGCAGGCGGACCGCAGAGATCTCACGGTGCTCGGGGTTATTGATGTCGAGGGAATCATGATAGAAGGCGGACAGCGCCCCCACCACCCCGACCATGACAGCCATCGGATGCGCATCGCGGCGGAAGCCGGAGAAGAAGCGCACCAGCTGTTCGTGCACCATGGTGTGCCGGGTGATGTTGCTGTCCCAATCGCGGCTCTGAACGAGAGTCGGCAGCTCGCCCTTCAGCAGCAGATAGCACACCTCGAGGAAATCGCATTTCTCCGCCAGCTGCTCGATCGGATAGCCGCGGTACAGCAGCACGCCCTGGTCGCCATCGATGTAGGTGATGGCGGAGCGGCAGCTCGCCGTGGACATGAAGCCCGGGTCGTAGGTGAACTTTCCGGTCTTGGTGTACAGGCTCCGGATGTCCACCACGTCCGGCCCGACCGTGCCCGAGAGGATGGGAAAATCGATCGGCTGCGTGCCGTCGGTGAAGGTGAGCGTGGCCGTTTTCTGCTGCGTCATCGGATTCTCGGGGCGGTTCATGGCGGGAGGCTCGCGGTTGGCTGAGGGGACTAAATCACGTAATAGTACAAAAGTTTAGTCCATTCTGGCAGGACTTTTGTGCAACTGCACATCAGCCGTCCCGGAGGAGCTTGACCACGGCCGCCGAAGCGCCGGGGTGGGGCTCGGTCCGGCCGGAGACCAGATCCCACAGATCGTTGTCAGGATACTCGAGCAACAGCGTGAACGCCTCCCGGTAATCCGGCGACAAAGCGGCGAAATCACGCTCGAGAAACCGGGTCAGCACCAGGTCCAGCTCCAGCAGACCCCGCCTGCAGTGCCAGCGGATGCGGTCCATCTCGCTCACAGCGGGCGTCGTCTATACGGCGCGGCGCGCCAGCAACTCCTTGATGCGGCCAATCGCCCGGGTCGGATTCAGCCCCTTCGGACAGACGTCCACGCAGTTCATGATGGAGTGGCAGCGGAACAATCGGTAGGGGTCTTCCAGATTGTCCAGCCGGTCGTTGGCCGCCTGGTCCCGGCTGTCCGCGAGAAACCGGTAGGCCTGCAGCAGGCCCGCCGGCCCTACGAACTTGTCGGGATTCCACCAGAACGACGGACAGGCGGTGGTACAGCACGCGCACAGGATGCACTCGTACAATCCGTCCAGTTCGGCCCGTTCGTCGGGGGACTGCAACCGCTCCTTCTCCGGCGCCGGCTCGTCGTTGACGAGGTACGGCTTGACCGAGTGGTACTGCTTGAAAAACTGGGACATGTCCACGATCAAGTCGCGGATCACCGGCAGTCCCGGCAGAGGGCGCAGCTCGACCGGCTCCTTGAGGCCGGTCAACCGCGTGATGCAGGCCAGGCCGTTCTTGCCGTTGATGTTCATCGCATCCGACCCGCACACACCCTCCCGGCACGAACGACGCAGCGACAAGGTGTCGTCCTGCGCTTTGATCCGGATCAGCGCGTCGAGCAGCATGCGGTCCACCGGCTCCAACTGGAGCTGGTAGTCCTGCATGTAAGGCTTGGCGTCCTTGTCCGGATCGTAGCGGTAGATTCTGAAGTGCATGTTGTTTTCCTAATAGGTACGGACCTTCGGCTCGAACGTCTGCGCGGTCAGCGGTTTCAGGTGCACCGGCTTGTACGCCAACCGGTTGCCGTCGCGCAACCAGAGCGTGTGCTTGAGCCAGTTCACGTCGTCGCGCTGGTGAAAGTCGGCGCGGTCGTGGGCGCCGCGGCTTTCCTTGCGCCCCTCGGCGGAGATCAGGCTGGCCTGGGCCACTTCGATCAAGTTATCCAGCTCCAGCGCCTCGACGCGCGCGGTGTTGAACACCTTGCTCTTGTCCTTGATCCCGGTGCGGGCCGCGCGCTCCGCGATCTGCTTGATTTTGGCAACGCCTTCGACCAATAGATCAGGGAAACGGAACACGCCGCAGTGGGCCTGCATGGTCTTGCGCATGTCGTTCGCCACGTCGTACACGCTCTCGCCGTTGGTCTGGCTCTCCAGCCGTGCCAGCCTGGCCAGAGCGCCATCCGCGGCGTCGGCCGGCAAATCCTTGTGGCCAAGGTTAGCCCGCAGAAACTCGATCATGCGGTTTCCGCTGGCCTTGCCGAACACCAGCAGATCGGTAAGCGAGTTGGTGCCGAGCCGGTTGGCGCCGTGCACCGAGGCGCAGGCGCACTCGCCCGCGGCGTAGAACCCGGGAACGACCGCTTCGGGGTCGCCGCCCAGCGGCGCTACCACTTCGCCGTGGTAATTGGTGGGGATGCCCCCCATCTGATAATGTGCGGTCGGTACGACCGGGATCGGGTCCGTGACCGGATCGACGTTGGCGAACTTCTTGGCGATCTCGCGAATCCCCGGCAACTTGCTGTCGATGAGCTCCGCGCCCAGGTGGTCCAGCTTGAGCAGCAGGTAGTCGGCATCCGGCCCGGCCCCCCGCCCTTCCTTGATCTCGGTCGCCATGGCACGCGACACGACGTCGCGGCTGGCGAGGTCCTTCGCGGTCGGCGCATAGCGCTCCATGAAGCGCTCGCCGTTCTTGTTCAGGAGGTAGCCGCCCTCCCCACGCACCGCTTCGGTGATGAGTATGCCGGCACCGGCCACGCCAGTCGGATGGAACTGCCAGAACTCCATGTCCTCCAGCGGGATGCCGGCGCGTGCGGCCATGCCCAGCCCGTCGCCGGTGTTAATGAAGGCGTTGGTGCTCGCGGCATAGATACGCCCGGCGCCACCGGTCGCGAACAGGGTGGCCCGCGCATGCAGCATGTAAACCTCACCCGTTTCCATCTCCAGCGCGGTAACCCCCAGGACCTGGCCACTGGCATCGCGGATCAAGTCCAGCCCCATCCACTCCACCAGGAAATGGGTATTGGCGCGTACGTTGCGCTGATACAAAGTGTGCAGCATGGCGTGACCGGTGCGGTCGGCAGCGCAGCAGCTTCGCTGCACCGGCGGGCCGACGCCGAAATTCTGCATGTGGCCCCCGAAGGGACGCTGGTACACGGTGCCGTTGGGATTACGGTCGAACGGCATGCCGTAGTGCTCGAGCTCGTACACCGCTTCGGGCGCCATGCGGCAGAGGAACTCGATCGCGTCCTGATCGCCCAGGTAGTCCGACCCCTTGATGGTGTCGTACATGTGCCACAGCCAGCTGTCCTCACCCATGTTGCCGAGCGCGGCGCCGATGCCCCCCTGCGCGGCCACCGTGTGCGAGCGCGTGGGAAACACCTTGGACAGCACGGCGACCCTGAAGCCCGCCTCCGACAATTGCAGCGCCGCGCGCATGCCGGCGCCGCCTGCGCCCACGATCACCGCATCGAACTGCCGCTTCGAGATGGCCATCACACGCTCCACAGGATCTGAATGGCCCAGCCGGCACAGGCAACCAGCAGCAGGATCACCAGGACCTGCAGCGCGAGGCGCGTGGACATGGGCTTGATGTAGTCCATGAGAATATCGCGCATGCCGATCCAGGCATGCAGGAACAGGCCGACGAAGAACAAGAAGGTGGCAAGCTTCATGGCCTGCCCGCTGAACAAGCTTCTCCACGCCACGAAGTTGGACGGCCGCGCGGCGAGCAGCATCAGCACGAACAGCAGCGTGTACACCGCCATGACCACCGCGGTCACGCGCTGCGTGAGCCAGTCGCGCAACCCGTAATGCGCTCCGACGAGGACACGCTTCACCATAGCCACACTCCCAGGATCAACGTCAGAACGATCGACGCCACCAGCACCGCCCAGCTGCTCTTGCGCGCAGGCGCCAGGTCGGTGCCGATGTGCACGTCGAGGGCCAGGAACCGCAAGCCAGCAAACAGATGATGCAGGAACGCCCACAGCAGCCCGATCAAAATCAGCTTGACGAACGGATTGGCAAAGGCGGCGCGGTAGCGCACGTAACTGTCGGGAGAGCCAAGGCTGGACTGGAGCAGCCAGAGCAGGAAGGGCAGGAACAGGAACAGCCCGAAGCCGCTGATCCGGTGCAAGAGGGAGACGATGCCGGGGAGCGGCAGCCGGATTCGGAACAGGTCGAGGTACTTGGGTCGATTCTGGTTCGCCATCGTTCGCTCCATGTTCTTGCTCCAGGCAGCGTTATCCCATGATGCCATTGCGGTAGTGGTGTTCCCGCGTATCGTTCCAGCTGCGGCGCAGCTCGGCCGGATCCTCTTCGTAAGTATAGGCGACGCGCTCGATCTGCAGCAGCGGTGTGCCGGCCGGGAGGTCCAGGGCCGCGGCCGCCTCCTTGGGTGCCGTCACCGCCTTCAACTGCTCGTCGGCGTGGAGGATGCGGATGCCGAATCCCGTTTCGTACATGCTGTACAGCATGCATTCGTGCTCTTCGACGATCGCCGCGGACAGCCCCTTGTAGCGATCGGCGGGAAGGCGCACCTCTTCGAAGCAGATTTTCGTACCCGCCAGCAGCAACACGCGGCGGATCAAATAAACGCTGGCGCCGGCGGGCAGGCGCAACAGGCGGACGGATGACGCATCCGCGCGCAGCTTGCGAAAGTCGAGCAGCTCGCCGGTGAGGTCCTTCAATTCCCCGCGGTCCGGCGTCATGCGCAGGAACGGGAATTTGCCGCGCTCGTCGGCGTGCGACGCGACGAAAGTGCCCTTGCCCTGGTAGCGGATCAGCAGGTTCTCGTCGGCCAGCTCCGTCACGGCTTTGCGCACGGTTCCCTGGCTCACGCTGTAGCGGCTGGCCAGCTCGATCTCGCTCGGAATCGGGTCGCCCGGTCCCCACTCGCCCGACACCAGGCTCTGGGTGATCAGAGACTTGATCTGGCGGTAGAGCGGCTGGAAGGCCGGCGAGTCTGCGGCGGATTTCATCGTCGTCTTCGGGTTCCAATTTCCGTGCGGTTTTAGCACAAATCCTAGAGCGCGTCCACGGAGTCGTCTATCTTATAAAAGATAGAGGACTGGTTTGACAGGCGGTTTGACGCTTGGCTATGATTCTGAAGTCCCTGGTCCGGGCCTGCGCGCGTGGTCCGGGCCGCCAGACGGCGCTCTATCCCGTACCCCGTCCGGTTCCGCTTAAGAGCCCCGGCAGTGAGCCGATTGTGTTGAAGTTATAGCCCACACCCCTAGCCTGAATAATTCATGAAGACGCCCCCGAAGATGACGAGGGTCGCGCACGCTAAGGCTGATGGGCGATTCATGCCGGGTACGAAGTGTTGCGCCGGGCTACTCGGGCGCGCCGGAACGTGGAGCAGGGGCCGGCACAACTCGGAGCAGGGGCCCCACTTGTGGGGATGCGACAGTGGAGCCGGCCAAGGCGCGTGGGGCCGGCCCTGGCGCGTTTCCGGGGTCGCATCCATCGCACACATCGCGATGGAACCTGCTCCGCCCTGCAACGCGCCCGCTTGCGGGGATGCGACCGTGCAGGCGCGCCAGGGGACCGCGCATGATCACGGCGCGCCTTGTCCCGAGTCCCTCATGAATTATCCAGGCTAGGAGCCTTCCCCATGAAAGCCCCCGTGCGCATTGCGGTCACCGGCGCCGCCGGTCAGATCGGCTACAGCCTGCTGTTCCGGATCGCCAGCGGCACCATGCTGGGCCCGGATCAGCCCGTCATCCTCCAGTTGCTGGAGATCCCGAACGAGAAGGCGCAGAAAGCGCTGAAGGGCGTGATGATGGAGCTGGACGACTGTGCCTTCCCGCTGCTCGCCGGCATGGTGGCCACCGACGATCCGAAGACCGCCTTCCGCGATTGCGACTTTGCCCTGCTGGTGGGAGCCAGGCCGCGCGGGCCGGGGATGGAGCGCAAGGACCTGCTGGCCGAGAACGCCAAGATCTTCATCGAGCAGGGCCGCGCGCTGAACGAGTCGGCCAAGGGCGATGTGAAGGTGCTGGTGGTCGGCAATCCCGCCAACACCAACGCCTGGATCGCGCTGCAGAAGGCGCCACGGCTGAAGCGCGAGAACTTCACCGCCATGATGCGGCTGGACCACAACCGCGCCGTTTCCCAGATCGCTGCAAAGATCGGACAACCGGTCGGGAGCATCCGCAAGATGACGATCTGGGGCAATCACTCCGCTACCCAGTATCCCGACCTGTTCCAGGCCGAGTCCGGCGGCAAGAAAGTGTGGCCGCAGATCAACGAGCAGGCCTGGCTGGAAAACACCTTCATTCCGACCGTGCAGAAGCGGGGCGCCGCAATCATCGAATGGCGTGGCGCGTCTTCGGCTGCGAGCGCAGCCAACGCCGCCATCGACCACGTGCATGACTGGGTCCTGGGCACGGCCGATGGCGACTGGGTCACGATGGGCATATCATCGGACGGCAGCTACGGTATCCCCGAGGGTGTCATCTACGGCTATCCCGTGACCTGCCGCAATGGGCGCTACGAGCTGGTCAAGGGCATCGAGATCAGCCCTTTCAGCCGCGCCCGCATGGACGCGACGCATAAAGAGTTGCTGGAAGAGCGCGACGCGGTCAAGGATCTGATCGGCTGAGTGACGAAGCCCCGCCCGAGCCTGCCGCGATGATGCAAGCGGCCCATCCGAGCCAGGCTCTGTTCCAAGGCGAGAAAGTGCTGCCTTCGCTGCCGGTCTGCGAGCACTACGCCGGCGACGAAAAGCGAATCCTCAAGGCCTTCGAGCTTCAGGCCCAGGTCGGACCTGTGTTCGACGTGACCTGCGACTGCGAGGATGGCGCGCCAGTGGGTCGTGAGCGTGAGCACGCAGAGACCGTTGCCCGCATGCTCGCCTCCGCCGCGAACCGTTTCGCCAGGGCGGGTGTCCGCGTGCACGGCTTCGACCACGCCGCATGGCAGCAGGATCTGGATATCGTGATCGGCGGCGCCGGCGACAGGCTCGCCTACATCACCATCCCCAAACCGGCCTCCGCCGCACAGGCCAGCGCGATGATCGAGTACACGCAGCACTGTACCGAGCGTTCGGGGTTGACCCGTCCTATACCGGTGCACGTGCTGATCGAGACGCAGGGCGCGCTGCGGGAGATCTGGCAGATTGCAACCCTGCCTGGGGTCGAGACTCTGGACTTCGGCCTGCTCGACTTCGTCTCCGACCACCACGGCGCGATTCCATCCTCGGCGATGCGCTCTCCCGGGCAATTCGAGCATAAGCTGGTGGTCAGGGCAAAGGCCGAGATCGCAGCCGCGGCGCTGGCCAACGCGTTGGTCCCCTCGCACAATATCTGCCTGGAGCTGAACGACACCGACGTGGTCGCCCAGGACGCGCGCCGGGCACGCGACGAGTTCGGCTTCCTGCGGATGTACAGCATCCACCCGCGCCAGATCCAGCCCATAGTGGATGCCATGAAACCGGCCCTGGACGAGGTGGGGCGGGCCAGCGAGATCCTGCTCCAGGCCCAGCGCGCCAACTGGGGGCCGATCCGCTACGGCAACGACATGCACGACCGCGCCAGCTACCGTTATTTCTGGCAGGTGCTGCGAAACGCCAAGGCCTGCGCCGTCCCGATCACGGCCGATGCCGAGAGAGCTTTCTTCAACTAGCCGAGGTTCTTGAGCGATGACAGTGCTCTCAGCAGGTGCAAAGTTCAGGGCGGCGGTAGCCGAAGAAAAGCCCCTACAAGTAGTGGGCACCATCAACGCCTATCACGCGCGGCTCGCCGAGCGCTCCGGCTATCGAGCGATCTACCTGTCGGGAGGCGGCGTGGCGGCGGGCTCCCTGGGGCTGCCCGATCTCGGCATCAGCACTCTGGACGATGTGCTCACCGATGTCCGGCGCATTACGGACGTGTCCGGCCTGCCGTTGCTGGTGGACGCCGACACCGGCTT
>JBGPMS010000266.1:0-8182 GCA_041487115.1 Gammaproteobacteria bacterium | reverse complement strand
GCAGGACGTCATCGCCGATCAAACGGACGAGATGGACGTGCGGCTTGCGAATCTTGAGGATTTCCTCGATGTCGCACTCCTGCGTCGGCGGGGAGGGGTCCGGCGGATTCAGCACGCATGGCTTCAGCTCCTCGGGCAGCGGCCGGATCCGGTTCAGGTCGTCCTGCAGCGAATAGGCCAACTCTTTGCCCGCAGCGGACGCCCACGGTGAATAGAACTGCATCCTGTCTTGTACCCACGACTGCAACTTCGGAGCGGTGGCTTTGTCCTGACACCGCTTCGGTGTGATGGCTTCCCGCACCATCTCGGCCAGCGTGCCGGACTCCGGTGGTCCCAGCACGATGAACCTCAAGCGCGGGTCCTGCGACGCGATGTCGGCGAAGATGGAGCTCAGCCACGCTTGGGCGCAGCGCCGCGACCCTTCGGTTGGAATCCACAACACGACCGCCGGTCCCACTCCATTGCTCTTCCCCTTCGCATTGTTCTTGCTCCGCGGTTTGGGAGAGCCGGTGTGTTGCAAGAGCTCGTACGGGATGTACTCGATCTTCGGACGTCCGATGTCGTCGACCGAGTGGTGCGCGAAGAAGGAGATATGCTCCTGATCCTCCGGGACCAACCCGGATCGATTCAGGCCGGAGAGCACCGCGTATCGAATACGGCGCCTGCGCTCCGCCGGCTCCGCGTACGGTGCGTCAGGCACCATCACTGCGAGCAGGGTGAGGGGTTGAGGCTGCTGCGTGCCGTCGGCTGGCGCAGCGGCTGCTCGTGCGTCGCCAGGTTTGGGACCCGATAACACCTTGCCCTTCGAAACCGGAGGGGGAAGTTGCTTCAACCGCTCGCTGATTTCCTTTCTCAGCGCCTCGGCTTTGTGATGGTTCGACGTGACATGGGAGTGATCGGCACCCGATTCTTCGCCTCTGAGATGCTGATCGAGCGCGTACACCGGGTCCTGCCAGAGCCTGGCGTCGACGTCGTCGGGGACCAGCAGCTGCCGGGACCGGGTCTTCGTCTCGACCGGCCGGGAGGTCTGATAGGCGGTCTCGTGCACGAGATAGCTGGTTCCGGCGATGGCGAGCAGCACCACACCTGGCAGCCAAACGCTACTGGATTGCTGCTGACTTGCCATCGACCCTCTCCTCGCCAGGTCGCGGCCGCCTGCACGTCTGAACCCGGATACGGTAGTCAGTGCTGGTAGGCCAGCGCTCGGAGTAGTAGAGTCTGACCGCGGCGGGGGCCCGACACTACTGCCTGAAAGTAGTATAAGAACATCGGCATGATCCCACCTCACCGGGTATGCAAAACCCCGTTCGCGCTGAGCGTCGCAGCGCAAGCTGCGGAGTCGAAGCGTGCAGCTGGCCGATCTGCAAACGCTTCCTGTTTCGACTCCGCTTCAACGAGCCTGTTCTGAGCGTAGTCGAAGGGCTCAACACGAACGGTTCTGGAGTTTTGCATCAGCCCGCCAAGAGCCGCTCCCACGCCGCGAAGGTGAGCCTGGCGACGCACGCAGTCGCCGAATGATGGTCCTCCGCGGTATCGCCCATGCGCCCACTCGTGCGCTCACAGCAACCACGCTCGCCAGCAACCCTCCACGAGACCCGCTCCGCTTCCGCACGCCGCGCGACAGCTTCGCGTAAGACCTAGTCGAGCTCTACTACTTTGGTTGATACCGGGGAGCGCGCGCGCCTGCTATCTATGCTGCATCGAAGGAGATCTGGCGCTGCGCTCGAATCGGCAGCAGATGCGCACCAGCCTCCGAATCGTGGCCATGCCGCGCGGAGTTGCGCTCGGCACAACGATGGCTCAACCCAACTTGGAACGAAGGAGCTCTCATGCCTTACCTGTTTAAAGGAAGTCTGTGTGGTCTGATTTGCGCGGAATGCCCGGAGCCTCTGTCCGACGTGACGGTACGGCTCTATCGGCACCGCACCGGGCAGGATGTAACCACGCTCGCAGTGGCCAGCCCCAAAGACACGTTCGCCATCCTGACCGACGACCAAGTCAAAGCCAAGGCTTCGTCATTGATCGCCGAGGCCAAGACCGACGCCGACGGCAACTTTGTCTTCGCGCTGGGCGATGCTCAGGGCTACAAAGGCGAAGCCTTCGAGATCGACGTCTACTGCGGAACGGTGCCACGCCGGAAGCCGGGGCGAAAGAGCCCCCCGCCCGTACAGTTCTCGATCACGACGTTTCAACCTATCTGGCGGCAATCGGAAGCCGGCTTCATCGGCGTGTGGGACTACTGCATTCCCAGTCGCTACTGGTGCGCGGTGCGCAGGCGCTTCGGCGCCTGGACCATCTGCGGACGGATTGTCGTCTGCGACCAGAAGCTTCCGGTTGCGGGCGTCAAGGTGACCGCGTTCGATACGGACTGGATCCAGGACGACAACATCGGTTCGGCGATCACCGATGGCGCAGGCAAGTTTCGCATCGACTATCTGGCGGAAGATTTCGAGAAGACGCCCTTCTCCCCCTTCATCAACCTCGAGTTGGTGGCCGGTCCCGATCTGTATTTCCGGATCGAGACGATGGGAGGAGTGGTCCTGCTGGCAGAGCCGAGGTCGCGCGGGCGCGACCCGGACCGCGACAACGTCGGCAACTGCTTCTGCGTGGACCTCTGCATCGCCCAGCCGCCCGTTGTCGGCGTGGACCCGATCCCGCTCTTCACCCATGTCGGTCAGTACCGCGTGGATCCCATCTACAACGACTTCACGCCCGACGGGCTCACCACGGCAGGCAATCTGGCATTTACCGACACCATTCCGCTGATCGGACTGCTGCCCAACGGGACCGCTACCGATGCGCTCGAGTACCACTTCCGTGAGGCCGAGTACGATGCGACCGGCACGCTGCTGGGCGCCGTGTCGGATGTCGATCAGACCATGATCGCGCCAACCGTCATCGGCCAGCTGGAGTATTTCGACTGGGATACGACGCTTCTGGCTTTCGTGTTGCGGTCGGCCAACTACTGGGTAAACAACGCGGCCGCGCCGCTCACGACCATACATAGGAACGGCTTCCCGGACATCACGATTCAGCTCAATCAGTCGGTGAAGCCGGGCGGATGGATCGAGGTTCCGCGCCAGAACGCCCTGGTCCCGAATGGGCAAGGGCTGTTCGTCGGAGGGTTCGTCAGCATGGTCGATCTCGACACGACGAAGCTGACCAATGAGCTCTACGATCTGACGGCCCCGCCTCCGGAGCTCAACGCTGGTGACTCGGTGCCCGCGGCGAAGAAGTCGCGGATGCATCGCTTCAAACTGTTCTTCGAGGCCCGCAAGGTCGGGACGATCCCGATCCTCGCGTCCAACGTCCGCGAGAAGATCGTGCTGAGCAACACGCACTACACGCAGCACCACCATCCGAGCTGGGCTGGCTTCGTCGACACCGAGCGCGCAGTAGTAATGGTGGACATTGCCGAGTTGGCGGCGCCGGGCGGCGGCTGCAGCAGGGTAACCGACCATGTGCACGCGCTGTTCACCGCCTACCATCCGTTCCTGGGAAGCGTGAGCGTTTACATCGAAGGCCCAACGCCGCCCGCGCTACCGCCGGCCATCTCGCCACCGATCGTCGCGGGCGAAGCCGTCTCGCCGCTCGGCGGTGCGGACTTCGATATCACGGCTCAGCCCAAGTGCGCCTACATCCTGTGGCTGACGGTGACGTTGAATCTCACAAGCGGTTACGGCGCGTCCCTCGGGGCCTTCTACGACCATGTCGCCTTCTGCAAGGGCTAGTGGTTGGCAGCGGTCGCATCAGTAGCGTCTCCGTTCGTACCCTCCCCCGCTGATGCGGGGGAGGGCCTGCAACGATAGGGATCTAAACCCTGCGTGTAGCGAGCTAGAAGAACGCGATGGTTCGGACTTCGATGCTCTCCCGGACTGGTGCGTCGGGCGGGCTGGTCGGATCGTCGAAGGCGCTGTGCGCCATGAACCGTGCACGGCCATCCTGCTGGGAGTCGTAGCACTTCAGCAGCAAGGCCTGATTCACTTCCATTTTCGGGAAGTAATACCACTTGTGGGACGGTGAATAGCGCATGGTGTAGATCTCTCCGGTGCGCTCCGGGTAGCGCAATTCCATCCGGATCAAGTCCGCCGGGATCGTGGAGCCGACATCGCACATTGCCAGCGGCAACTCCTCCACTCGGCGATGGATCGGCTTCCACAGGTTGAAGAAAGCGAACGGACGCTCGAGCAACTGCTCGGCTTCATCCGGCAGCACATCTCGCACGCGCTGGGGCCCGGACACCACGGTGTAGTCGCTGTGCACGACCCTGACAGGGTTGGCAGCGGAGGTGGTCGGATTCGTCACCGCTTTGCTGCGAATGTTGTGGTCGAAGACGTGCACACGCCGGGCGCCGACATGAGACCGCACGAACTCCGCGACCTCCTTGTAGAACGCATTGCGTATCGCAGCGTCGTCCTCGAACTGGTTGAAAGGTATCGCGCAGGGCTTGAGCTGGAAGCCCTCGCGGTTGACACTCATGCCGTCTACCTTGTCCCAGGCGTCGTAGATCGGGACCTCGCGAGGGTCGTTTCCGGGTGGGTTCTGGACTGTTCCCGGCTCCGGTTCGTAAAAGTAGTAGTTGGGCGTAACACCATTGTCCAGAGTGTAGTCGAGCGTCGAGCGCACGAAGGATAGTTTCGTCATGGCGATTCCTGCTTGCTTCGATCTATCGTCGATTTGATTCGTCCTGCTTCGGCCGCATCCTCCCGGCGTCTCAATCCCCCCGGGATACTGCCCGCCGTGTATCTGGCCACGGCATCGACCAGTATAGCCGCAGCGACATGTTCCTGTTACAGTTTTGCTGCACCGGCTGAAACCATAATACTTAAACTCGCATCCTGGAGGAGCCAACATGAAACTCTATTTCGATCCCGTCACGGTGAACTGTCGCAAGGTCCTCGCCGGCTTCGAGCTGATGGGCACGCAATTCGAGCAGGAAAAAGTCGATTACTTCGGCGGCGGTCACAAGAAGCCGGAATATCTCGCGATCAACCCCAATGCGATGCTGCCCGCTCTCGTGGATGGAGACTTTGTCGTCTGGGAGTCGAACGCGATCCTGCAGTACGTCGCCGACAAGAGCGGAGCGAGCTCGGTCTATCCCAAGGACCTCAAGACCCGCACGGATATCAGCCGCTGGCATCTATGGGAAGCGAACCAGTGGTTTCCCAGCTGCTACGCTTACCTGGTAGAAAATGTTGTCAAGCCGATACTCGGTGCACAGCCGGACACCGCGGTTCTTGCGGCGCAGGAACCTAAGTTTCATCAACTGGCTGCGATTCTCGACCAGCGTCTTGCCAATCAGCCATGGCTATGCGGCCAAGGGGTGACGATCGCGGACATCGCAGTAGCGGCTCCCATGCATCTCTACCGATTCCAGAAACTGCCGCTCGAACCGCATCCGAATCTGCGTCGCTGGATGGGTCAGCTGGAGGCACTGCCCTGCTGGCAGCGCACCGATCCGGTTCCTTTGCTGGGGCTCAGCTAAGCTTACCGGGCAAGGGGCAAGGAGTGGATCGCAGCGATCCGGACCTGGCCGACGGCCGTCGCTTTCATCCGCGATCCAAGCCGTCGGAAGCCATATAGCCTCCGTCGACGACGACGCAAGTGCCGGTGACGTGGCCCGAAGCCCGGGATGCAAGGTACACGCAGGTTCCGACCAGGTCCGCGGTCTCTCCCAGTCGACCGCTGGGGGTGCGGCGCTTGATTGCCTGCTCGAGGAGCGTTCCGCTCAGCTCGGCGGTCATCTCCGTCAGGTAATACCCAGGGGCAATTGCGTTGACCTGGATACCGAGCGGAGCCAGTTCCACGGCGGTCACGCGCGTGAGACCGATCAGTCCGTGCTTGGCCACCGTGTAAGCGGTTTGCAGACCCTTGCTTGGCGCGAGCATCCCCAGGACGGACGCGATGTTGATGATCTTTCCCGTCCCCTGCGACCTCATCCTGCGCGCCGCGTGCTTGATGCAGAGGAAAGCGCCGGTGAGATTGGTGTTGATCACGCGGTCCCATGCCGAGCGCTCGAGCTCCATGACCGATCCACGATTCACCGTCCCCGCGTTGTTGACGAGGATATCCAGCCGGCCGAAGCGAGTCGCGATCCCATCCATCGTTCGCTCCACAGATCCCTCGTCGCTCACGTCGAGCTCGAACGCGGCCGCCTCTCGGCCGAGCTCTGCCAGGACCGCCGCATTGCGGTCGGGCCGCCGCGCGCCAATCGCTACCCGGGCACCTGTATCTCGAAGGGCGAGTGCGAGGGCACGACCGATTCCGCTGTTTCCCCCGGTAATCAATGCAACACGGCCATCCAGCGAAAACAGTTCTTGCCCCATCTCTCGATCTCCTCTTATTGGGTGTAGTGTTTCACGTCACGCTCCGATGAATTCAAGCGAGCTGGAATTCTAGTCTATGGAGGTATCCATGAGCTTGGCACACCGACCACCGCGTGGGCCCACGCGACGTGATTTTCTGACTGCTTTCAGCATTCTTACAGCCGGCGCGCTGGTCGGCCACGCAGGACGTGTACGCTCCGAGCCCGCATCGGCCGGACCTGCCGATCCCGCGCTCATCGAGAACCTGGTAGCCGCCAATCGCATCCTCGCCAGCGAGGGCGTGGTCGACGGCTATGGCCATGTCAGCGCGCGTCACGACAAGGATCCCAACCGGTACCTGATCGCCCGCTCCGTGGCGCCGGAGCTGGTCACGGCCGATGATATCCTGGAGCTCGACCTCGACAGCAACCCGGTCGATGTACGGGGACGCAAGCTCTACCTCGAACGCTTCATCCACGGTGAGATCTACAAGGCACGTCTGGACGTAAAGTCCGTGGTGCATCACCACTCTGCGGCGGTCATCCCCTTCGGCGTGACCCGGGTCCCGCTGCGACCCGTTTATCACATGGCCGCGTTCGTCGGACAGGGCGTGCCGGTATTCGAGATCCGGGAGGCCGGTGGGCTGACCGACATGCTGGTGCGTACGCCTGTGCTAGGCCAGGCATTGGCCCGCACCTTGGCCGACAAGCCCGCGGCGCTGATGCGGGGACACGGGGCGGTAGTCGTCGGTGCCTCCGTGCCGGAGGCCGTCGCCCGCAGCGTCTACCTGCAGATGGACGCGAGGTTGCAGGCGCAGGCGATGGCGTTGGGAGGCGAGATCACTTATCTCGATCCCGAGGAAGTGCGCCAGCTGGGTGGGCTGGGTGGCTACGACCGCGCCTGGGACCTGTGGAAGCGCAAAGCGATGGGACGCTAAGGAATCGACCGGGCCCCGGCGCGCTACTTCGCGAATCTGTTCTGGGCTTCTTGCCGGGGGTTGTGCCGCTCCGTTCAGATCTTGCAGGTATTGCGGTACATGGAGTTCTTCGGGTCGAGGAACACGCGCCGCACCATCGGCTCGAAGAACTCCAGTGGCAAGCATTCCATCGCGGGGTCGAAGGCCGGCCCGTCGTACAGGTCGATGAAGCGCTCGGTGCGCTCGAAGCACGGGTGGCCGCGGAACTGCTCGCGCATGTCGGGATCCAGCCCGACGTGCTGGAAGAAGTGATAGCCCTGGGAGATGCCGTGCTTCTCCACCATCCAGTGGTTGGCCTCGGATACGAAAGGCTTGAGGATGGCGGCACCGACCTCGGTGTGGTTCCAGGAACCGAGCATGTCGCCGATATCGTGCAGCAGCGCGCACACCACGTACTCCTCGTCCTCCCCACCCTTTTGGGCGAGCGTCGCGGTCAGCAGCGAGTGTTGCAACCGATCGACAGCGAAGCCACCCGAGTCCCCGCCCAGCAGCTTCAGATGGGCAAGAACGCGGTCGGGCAACTCACGGGCAAAGGGCTGGTAGTGCGTGGTGATGATGTCCCAGTCCTGCTTGGTGCTCTCCCGCATGGACTTGAACGCGGCGCGCTGCTCCAGCAGCATGTTCCCCATACCATCCTCCGTTGATCCGTCGGCCGTGGAAAAGCTAGGAGTATAGCGTCAGGCGGAGGGCCTGGCGCAGCCGGGGCCCCGCGATGCGAGACTTGATCAGAGCTTCCCTAGGTTAAGCGGCGACCAATGCCGAGGGCTGGCTGCTGGCGAGCTCGTCGTAGCGGCACACGCGGTTGCGCCCGGTGTTCTTGGCCAGGTAGAGCGCCTGGTCGGCCTGCTTGATCATCTCGGCCAGCGTGCTCGCCCCGGACTCCATGCACGCCACCCCGAAG
>JBGPMS010000265.1:0-8191 GCA_041487115.1 Gammaproteobacteria bacterium | reverse complement strand
TGGATTTTGCCGTTACCCACGGCGATCACTTCACCGGTCTCCGGCTTTTCTGCCGCGGTGTCCGGGATCACGATGCCAGAGGCGGTTTTGCGCGCCTCTTCCAGGCGCGTAACGATCACTCGGTCATGCAGGGGCCGGATCTTCATGAGTCTGTCTCCTTCATGTGGTTTGGGCCTGGCTTGACACCTTTCAACCGCCATTTTGAAACGCGCGCTCCAGGAGCGAGTTCAAGCCCCTCTGGCGCTTTCCCCGCTTACCGAAGACTTCAGTGTTCAAGCGGCGGTCATGACAGGCGTGTCCGGGCCGGTATAGGGATCGCCTTGGCCGGACTGCTCAGCTGCATAGACACCGGCTGCCGATGCCATCAAAGCGACTGCAAGCATAAAACCGACTGCAAGGATAAAACTAGTGATTGTGCCAACGTTCACGTGGGTCTCCTTGCCAGTCTGATTCTGACCGGCTTTCGATTGCGGTGCTTTCCATCGTGAGGCATCTGAAGCGGATACCGGCCCGATATAGCAAGACGCCACACGCGGCGCTGTTCACGAGATCCTCTTCGTTCACGGCGCAGAGGCGGTCAACGCATACTGGGAGCTGGAGTTGCCGCAGTCGACGGCAATCTAGGGGAGCCAATGGTCGGTCATACAACAACCGATCGGCGGAGATCGCAGGGTCTGCTCAACCCGGGATTGCAGCGCCTGAATCAGGCGCAGGTTCGAGGAGGACAATGGTGGTAATGGTATCCGTGGCCTTGTCCTCCAGGCTGCAACCCTGGTGAGCACGACCCACACTACTCGCATGGATGACGCGAGTCCATACATTCAGGACAATTCTGTTGCTCATGAGTGACGAGTCTCTCGCTGCGCGAGGTCGGGTGGTTCACCAATCTGGACAACCCACGCACTCGTAGAACCTACCGGGATCGATATCCGCGAGGTCATGCATTTCGTGGGGCTCGCCAGTCGTTGCCATCAACCCGCTGGAGGCCGATCGGCAACTCCCCACCGTGGCCGCACTCCTCGTGCCCATGGCCAACGGCCCCGATGCCACGCTGTCCCCAGCCTATGGCAACGTACCAAGGACTATGGCTATGGCCGAACGCGCGGTAGTAGCTCCTGGCGACACCGTCTCGATCCCGAAGGCCACCGAGCGCTCCGAGCGACATCTATTCGAAATGACACAGGCCCCGTCGCCCGAGCGTTGTCGCTCATGAGCGTTGTTACGTGATCGGCCTGATATTTACGGCTTGCTCGCCGCCGAGATCGGCCGTGACGTCAATGGACTTGCGTAAGCGGCTTGTCGACGTCGGCTTCCGCCTCCAGCCAGTCCTGAAGCTCGCACCCGGGCGGGAAGCCCCGACGCTCAGCGCGAAGATACGCGGCCTCGGCAATCCTGTGGTGACGCTCCGTCGGACCTACGGCTACCGGGGGCTGCGCTTTCTGGGTCGCTTGCTGGGTCGCAATAGTCTGGGAGTGGCCGTGAGACTTCTCAGCAGCGAGAGTATATACGTGGGTCATCGCCGTCTCCTATGATTTCCTCACTCAAGACTTGGTTGGGTCGTCGCCGGGACCGCCGAGCGAGGGGGCGAATGTGTCCCTGTTGCGGGCTTCACGTGAATGCGCACTGTCCGTTCGCGCAATGTGATCGGTTGGCTCACGCCACGCTCTGTGGCACTGATGTATCTCGGCTGCTCGACGTCCGGAGTCTTTGGCGCTTTCGCATGCAAGGTCTCGCGCGGGTCTGGCGGCAGTTCCTTCATTCGTTGGAGCGCCTTTGCGAAGAGGTCTCGAACATTGCGAGTCATCAAAATGCGGGGATACGTCGCATCTCTTGCGTTGAGGCCCTTACAAAGCTTCTCGAGGTACCGGTAGGAGTCGATCACCTCGCGGTCACTACCCGTCGGGAGATCAGAGAGCTCCGCTGACACATCTTGCTGGGCCGGATCACCAGTCAAGTCGTCTTGTCCCTCGGCCAGGAAGCCGCGTACCTCGCGGCGCGTGTTCAGCGACCGAAGAGACGCTGTCCAACCGGCATCAAACATTAGGGACCTCCGCGTCGCCCGTGGATCTCCCCTCTCTGGCGAGAACTGGAGATCTCACGTCTGGCTGTGATTTCCTTTGAACAGACGGTACAGAGGGCGGGCTGAGCCCGCCCTCCGCCAAACTAAAAACACCTACTGGCTTTAGGCTATATGTTGTCCCACAAACTCACGCCGAAAGCTTCGGTTCCAGCCGGGACAACGAACGTCATTTCATCTTTAAACCCGTTTTGTTTTCGAAGCATCGAGATGACTTGCTTCTCCAGCGGCCTGACTCTAGTTCACATGACTGAAAGACCCCCACAATTACCAGAGTGCGGTAATTAACCTAGTGTGTCAAGCACAATCTACCGTTGCTTGTTGTCTTAACCATGCGTGGTAAAGCATAAAAGGCATGCGGCGGATGTTTGTTTAGTCATCAAAGAGCGGCTGGAGGAGCTGGGTTTGAGCAAAAAGACTTGGCGCTGACGGCGGGAGGCTTCGCGGTCACGTGCCCGCTCGCCCCGGACCCTCGGCGCTCATTAAAACGGACCCACCTGTGCTTATTGAAACTGACCCAGCCAGTGCGCACGAGGTGGTGCGAGATCGCGCTAGGGGCACGGTAGGAATTGCAACTTGAAGGCGCAGGGTTATCCACAGCGGCGCCCGCTGCCCCTCTATTAGGCACGGGCGAGCGAGGCGTAGAGATCGTCGAGCAGTTCCTGGGCGTTGTAGAAGCGGCCCGCGTGGCCGTTGAGGCAGGCCTGGCGCAACAGGGCAATCGCGATTCCGGTCTTGCCCGTGCCGGGCTCACCGATCAGAAGTAAATTCTCGTTTCTGCGCAGCAAGTCCAGTCCCGCCAAGGCGCGGATCTGGGCGCGGTCGACCCCGGGCTGGCGATCGAAGGGGAAGGACTCCAGCGTCCAGTTCCACGGCAGTTTCGCCTGAGTCAGGCGATAGGCCAGGCTCTTCTCGCGCCGGTGGGCTTCTTCCTCGGCAAGCAGGCGGCAGAACACTTCGGCCGGGGGTGAGCCTTCGCGCTCGGCGCGATCCAGCTCGCCATCGAGTGCACGCTCGATCCCGCGCAGGCGCAGTCTGGGCGAGCAGTTCGTGCAGCCGCTCACGCATCCTCGTCGGTGTCGCTGTTCAGTGATCCAGCAAGGCACAGGCCGGTGGTGAGGTTCGCGCTCGCAACCGGCCTAAGGCAAGGCAACATCATCAGCTTGGAGTGGTCGCAGGTGGACATGATTGCCGGTCGGGCGTGGATGCACGCGGATCAGTCAAAGTCGGGGAATGCCATTCCGGTTCCGTTCAACTCCGACGCTCGCGAGATCATACGTGAGCAGATCGGCAAGCATGAGCGCCTGGTATTCGCCGGCTGGAAAGGCATTTCGCAGGATGTGTGGAAAGGCGCGCTCAAACGGGCAGGAATCGAGCGGTTCCGCTGGCATGATCTTAGACACACCTGGGCCTCGTGGCACATGCAAAGCGGGACCGATCTCAATGCCTTGCTGGAGCTGGGCGGCTGGTCGTGTATCGAGATGGTTCGCAAGTGCGCGCACCTTGGCCAGCAGCATTTGCTCGACCATGCCGAGCGTATCGCGGGTCTGGGCACAAAATTGGCACAGTCACCTGTGACAAGCCTTGCGGCTAAGCGCGAGGAAGTGGGGTAAGTGTCTGTGGCGGAAGAGAGTGGGAGTCGAACCCACCAAGAACCGAATGTCGGCCCTTGCCAGATTTGAAGTCTGACCGCCCCACCGGGGAACGCTTCTCTTCCTGAAGACGTGCTCTGTTGGACCGGTGCTGAACGGCTCCTACCCGCGGCTTCGGAGCGGAAGCTACACGCGACCCAGGAGCCTGGTGCGCAATCGGCACTCGGCGTCCTCGTCGAACCCGACCTCGGGACGGCACAGGACCAGCTGGCGGCAGTGCGCCGGGTACTCGTCCTCGGCATCGTCCAAGGCCGCCCACGCGTCGCGCGGCAATCCCTGGCGCCGAAGAAACAGCCGAATCTTGTGGTATCGCGTCTGCTCCTCGCCCTTCGCAGCCGGGATCGACGTTCCGCCGATGATCCGCTTGGCAACGTCGTCGGAGAATTTTTCCTTGACGGTGTCGAGCGAATATTCGTCCTCGCGGTCGGCAGCGAGCGCCATCTGCAGCGCCCGATGTTGCCGCAGGACGGTCTCCAGCCGCGGGAGATGGACGAAGTGCTGCGACGGATCGCAGTGGGTCGGATGCAACACCCCGTCAAGATGGACGAAAAGGACCATGCGCAGATAGTGCTCTCACCCACTATTCCCGTCTATCGCTTCTTCGGCAAACAGGGCGGGCTGGCGCAGGACATGACTGTCCCCCACGCGGCGGGTAAAGCCGACTCGATCGAAGAACTCCAAGATCTGGATAGCGAGTTTGCGTCCGGTGCCGATGCGATCGCGAAAGCTAGCCGCGCTAGCCGCGCCGCGCTCGGTGGTCAACTCTCGAACGACCTGTGCCAGCGTTGCCACGCCTCGATGCGTGAAGTAATGATCCTGCGCCACCGGATACACTTCGCCCAGGCGGGCCGCGCTCTTGAGTATCCGGCGCGTCGTCTCCTCGTCCGCCGCCAACGCGTGGGCGAGGTCGCGTACCCGCGGCGGGTGAAACGGCGTCCGCTCCAGCAGCGGACGAATGCTCGCCCACAGCTTCTGCTCGTCGGGCAGGAGCTGCGCTCGATGGCCGGGCTCATGCAGCCAGGGTCCGCTTTGCCTGATCCGACCTTCGGCCAGCAGCTCCGCTACCAGCTGGTCGAAGGGCCCCTGGTGCAGCCCCGGCAGGGCGAGTCGCCGCAAGCGCTCTCGCCCCACGCCGATCATGTCGGGTGCGCGGTTGTGCTCCGCCGCCAACGCGTTCAGAGTCTTGTCGCGAAGCACGGCCCAGTGGGTAGCGGAAATGGCGACCGCTGCTTCCTGCGGCCCCGCCACATGCGCGCCCGCTCGTGACACCAACTCTGCCATCTCCGCCGCAGGCAGGTTCCAGGTCTGCGCAAACCCGACGGCATCGACGCCGAGCGGGCTCTGTTCCAATGCCCCGCGCAGGCCTTCGGCGGGCGAGTCGCAACCCCACGCGCGCATCAGCGCCAAGCGCGCTGGCGTGCGCCGGCCGCGCGCGGGCGGGAAGGGATCGAGCACCCTGCCGCCTCCCACCGTACGCGTGGCGGACTGGTCGCGGATCACCAACCGGTCGCCGTGCAACGCGCCGATCGGGCGGTCCAGCAGCACTTGCGCGAACGCCGCATGACCCGGCTCCAGCCGCTCACCTTCCAGCAGTGCCACGCGGCCCATGGCCTCGGCCGCGCCCAGATGGACATGCACCGGGGTCCAGTGCGCCAGCGGCCTGCTTTCCGTGGGCAGCAGGCTAAGCTGGACATCGAGTCTTTGCGTCGGCGCGTGGACGGGTGCCGCCAGTGCCCAGTACCCACGCTGCACCTGGCTCTTGTTGAACCCCTCGCCCACCAGGTTGAGCGCGCAGCGTTGGCCGACCACGCCTTCTTGCGCCGGCTGATTCTGTGCATGGATGGAGCGCACGCGCACTTCGATCCCGGGCGGTGACACGACCAGCGTGTCGCCCACCGTCACCTTGCCCGAGAAGACCGTGCCGGTGACGACCGTACCGGCACCGGCCAGCGTGAAGCAGCGATCGATCGCGAGCCGGAAGTGCCCGCGGGCCGGACGCGCGGGAAGCCGGGCGGCCTCCGCGTCCAGATGCTGACGCAGCGGACCGATGCCCTCGCCTGTCACGGTCGACAGGGGAAACACCGGCGCACCGGCCAGCCCGGAGCTGGCGAGCAACGCATCGACCTCGCCCTCGGCCTGGATCACGCGCTCTGCACCTACCGCGTCGGTCTTGGTCAGCGCCACAGCCCCGCGCCGCAAATCCAGCAGCTCCAGAATCTGCAAGTGCTCGCGCGTCTGCGGCATCGGCCCGTCGTCGGCCGCCACCACCAGAAGAACATAGTCGATGCCGGTGACGCCGGCGAGCATGTTGTGCACCAGCTTTTCGTGGCCGGGGACATCGACGAAGCCGAGTATGTCGCCGCCTGGCAACGGGGTGTACGCATAACCGAGGTCGAGCGTGATGCCGCGCGCCTTCTCCTCCGGCAAGCGGTCGGCGTCCACGCCGGTGAGCGCTTTCACCAGCGAGGTCTTGCCGTGGTCGATGTGACCTGCGGTGCCGACGATCATGTGCCCGACGGTGGGGCCGCGCCGCGCGCGGCAGCGGGGCGTAGCGGGTTATGATGCGTTCCGTTTTCCGGAAAACTTTTCTGGAGCGACGCACCGCCGCCCATCCGATTAGTGTACTGCCCCGGCCGGCGGTTGTACCGCTGCCAGGGAGGAGAGCTCGATGCTGACCCTCGGCACCGCCTACGTCATCAGCGAATGGCTGGTGAGGATCGCCATGCTGGTGTACGTTCCGCAGCGTCGCAGCCCCGCCTCCGCGCGCGCGTGGCTGCTCCTGATCTTTTTCCTGCCTGCGGTCGGCCTCGCCCTCTATGCTCTGATCGGCCGCGCGTACATCCCGCGGCGGCGACTGGAGCAGCAGGCCCGGCTCTCCGAGCTGATCGATTCGATGCCGCAGCGGTTCCAGAGAATGGCGCCGATAGAGCCCCCGGAAATCGCCGAAACGGCGCGGCTGGCCCGCAACCTGGGCAGCTTCGACGTCTGCGGCGGCAACCGCGTCGAGCTGCTGGACGACTATCGAGGTTCCCTCGAGCGCCTGCGCCAGGACATCGACGCGGCGCAGAGCAGCGTACACCTGCTCTATTACATCTTCGCCGACGACGACACCGGCCGGCGCATGGCCGACGCGATCGAGCAGGCCGCGAGGCGCGGTGTCATCTGTCGGGTGCTAATGGACAGCATGGGCTCGCGCACCGCGCTGCGCAAGATCGCTCCCCGGCTTCGGGCCGCCGGCGTGGAGGTCGTACCGCTGCTGCCTCCGCGCCTGCTGCGGCCGGGCCGCGCGCGTCTGGACCTGCGCAATCACCGCAAGATCGCGGTGATCGACGGCAGGATCGGTTACGTAGGATCGCAGAACATCGTCGGCGCCGGGGCAAACCGCGGCCTGTCCAACGAGGAGTTGGTGGCACGGATTGTCGGGCCGGTGGTCCAGCAGTTGCAGGCGATTCTGCTGGCCGACCGCTACCAGGAGTTGGGCAACGAGATCGCTTCGGGCAGCCAGTTTCCCGAACCCGAATCGGCCGGCGCCTCGGCGGCGCAAGTGCTGCCCAGCGGGCCCGGGCACCAGGAAGGCAATACCCAGCAGGTGCTGGTGAGCCTGATCTATGCGGCGCGACGGCGAGTGGTGCTGACCACGCCCTACTTCGTTCCCGACGCCACCTTCCTGACCGCGATGCGCACCGTGTCGGCCCGCGGGGTGGAGATCGATCTGATCGTGTCCCAGCATTCGAACAAGCCCGTGGTCCAGTTCGCGCAGCAGTCCTACTACGACGACCTCCTCGCCGCCGGTGTAAAGATCTACCTCTACCGCGGCGCCTTTCTCCATGCGAAGCACGTCAGCATCGACGACTCCGTGGCCGCTGTCGGCTCCAGCAACCTGGACATCCGCTCCTTCGCGTTGAACAGCGAGGTGAGCGTGCTCGTGTACGACCCGCAGGTGGTAGCCGAGCTGCGCAAGGTGCAGGACCGGTACCTGGCCAACAGTGAAGCCGTCACGCCGGAGCATTGGCAAAAGCGCAGCCCGGTCCGGCGCTGGCTGCAGAACATGTGCCGGCTGACGGATACGCTGATTTAGGGCCGAGGGGCGATAGGCGATGGGCCAGAGCGAGGGGCCTCAAAGGCGCGACGGCCAAGCCTTGCGTGGCTCGCCCAACACCGTAAACAGCACTAAAGTTTCCTCGTCCGCTGCCGATATTCCGCACCTTGCCGTCTGTGAATGTGACACAGACCCTTCGGCTGGAGCATGCCTGCCCGATAGGTAGCAAACTCACAGAGGGAAGGCGAACCTCGCTGTACACCTACAGCGGGGAAACCAAGGAGCGTTTATGTCGACCCGATTGAGCCGGTGCGTGTATGCAACGCTTGGGACTGCCCTACTCCTGGTCGCAGGTGTGGCGACAGCCGCAGACAACGGTTGGTACGTTGGGGGCGGTCTGGGGAGATCCAACTACCGCGATCT
>JBGPMS010000264.1:0-8198 GCA_041487115.1 Gammaproteobacteria bacterium | reverse complement strand
TTCAAAGTTCCCCCTGCGGTGTTTGTCCAGGCTGTAAATTCTGTGAACCAATGTCGTAAGCCTGGTTGCGGCCTCAAGTAGCGCTGTTGTGCGCGTCCGACTCGGAAGCGCCTGATGTGCTCGGAAAGTGACCACCTTGAACTCAGGTTCAAGAAGCCAGCCTGACGGCATTTGCGGGGGGCCTTATTTTCCAAGAGCGGCAGAGCCGCTCTTGCTGTTTGCTCGACGCGGCTTCGCCGCTCTCGCTTCTTTGTCTGCTGCGGCTTCCAGAGACAGAGTTCCGGCACCGCGGAACTCTGTTCTTTTATGCGCTACTGGCTGATGAAATCCGAGCCGGACGTGTTCGGCATCGACCACCTGGCTCGGGCGAAAGGCAAAACCACGGCCTGGTGGGGTGTGCGCAACTACCAGGCACGCAATTTCATGCGCGATCAGATGCGGCTCGGTGACCAGGCGTTTTTCTATCACTCGAGCTGTCCACAGCCCGGCATCGTCGGCGTCGCCGAGGTGTCGAAGCTGGCCTATCCGGACGAGACTCAGTTCGACCGCAAGAGTGAGTACTACGACCCGGCGGCGAGCCGCGAGAACCCGCGCTGGTTCAACGTCAACGTGCGCTTAGTACGCAAGACGCGCCTGCTCGGCATCCAGGAGATGCGCACTTACCCGGAGCTGGCCAGCATGCGGGTGCTGCAAAAAGCCAACCGCTTGTCCATTACCCCGGTGGACCCAGGCGAGTGGGAGTTCATCCTGCAGCTGCTCGAACGGGACTGACACGGCGTGGATGCCTGGTCGCCGGAGTGGTGGTGGCTGGCCTATCTGACGCTCGGGCTGGTGGTTGGATTGCTTGCCGGCCTGCTCGGAATCGGTGGCGGCGTCGTCATCGTCCCGCTGCTGGTCTTTCTGTTCACCGCACACCACTTTCCCGAAGACCGCATCGTGCACCTGGCCCTGGGCACTTCGCTCACGAGCATCGTGTTCACCAACTTGTCCAGCGTACGCGCTCATCATCTTCGCGGTGCGGTGCGCTGGGATATCCTGCGTGCGATCGCGCCGGGCGTCATCGCCGGCACGTTGTTAGGCCCCTTTTTCGCGGACCGGCTGTCGTCACGCTATCTCGCGATCATTTTCACCGTCTTCGTGTTCTTTTCCTCGATCCAGATGTTGCTCGACAGGAAACCCAAGCTCAGTCGTCAGCTGCCGGGGAAGGCAGGGATGTCGGTCGCAGGCTTCGCAATAGGCGGCCTTTCCAGCCTGGTCGGTGTGGGTGGTGGAATCCTCACGATTCCGCTGATGACCATGAGCGAGGTTCCCATGATCAACTGTATTGCGACCTCCGCGGCGATCGGCTTGCCTATCTCGCTGGCAGGCGCCGTCGGCTATGTCATCGCGGGGCTGGACAAGACTCACCTGCCGCCGCTTAGCCTCGGATACGTCTACATTCCGGCACTAGCCGGGCTGGTGCTGGGCAGTTTCGTCACTGTGCCCATGGGTGCGCGCATGGCGCATGGCATGCCGGCGCAGCTCCTGAAACGCATCTTCGTGGTGATCATGCTCGTTCTCGCGGCGAAGATGCTCTACTCGCTCGTTTGACGACCGGCGACGGCGTGTGTCAATCGATCGGAGCCGTCAAGCCCCAGGCGCCAGCGGCAGCTTTACGCCGAACACCACACCGCGTCCGTTCGGGCGGTTCTCCGCCGTCACCGTACCACCGTGGAACTCGACGATCAGCCTTACGATATACAGCCCGATGCCCAGATGCGGCTCGCGGCCCGGCCCGTGTGGGCGGATCGAGACCATGGACTCGAACAATCGGCCCTGCATCGCGTCGGGCAGGGGCGGGCCGTCGTTGATCACGCGCAACCGAGCGGCGTTCTGCTCTGTCTCCAGTTCGACTCGCACCGGAGTCTCCGGAAGTGCGAAGTCGACGGCATTCGCCACGAGCTTGTCCAGCATCTGCGCGATCAAATCCGGCGCGCCTTCGGTCGGCAGCGGTCCAGCCGGTGCCGCCAGCTCGAAGCGCGCAACGGGGTAGGCGAGCCGATAGCCGTTGACGCAACCTGCGACCACCGCCGCGAGGTCGAAGCTCTCGCGTTCGGAGTGTTGCAGAAGGTGCTCCAGCCGCGTGGCCTCGGTCATGCTCGTGAGTATCCGGCTAAGCCGCAGCAGCCCCTCCTGGGCACGCTCCATATAGACCTTGGCTTCCTCGGGCAACGGTTGCAAGCGCAGATTGTCGAGGGAGGATCGCACCACTGCGATGGGCGTCCGGATCTCGTGGGCCAGGCGCCCGCGCATATTCTCCAGATAGCTGTTGTACTCGCCCAGCCGGCGCAGGATCGTGGATACGCTGCGTGACACGTCGCCGATCTCATCGCGGGCAGTCGAGCTGGCGATGATGCCTCGCACGCGTCCTTGCTGATCGACCGCCTGCTCGGCCTCGTCCCGCAGCCGGCGGATGCGGGTTGACAGCCGAGTCGCAAACATAAACAGGGTGAGGGTGCCGAGCAGCAGCACCACCAGCGCAGTGGTGAACAGGGTTTCCAACGCCCGCGTTCGCACCGAAAGGATGGCGTTGGTCGTCTCCTCAACCACCACTGCGCCCGCAGGACGGTCAGCGACGAAGATGGGATGCGCAGCCGACAACACCACGGCACGCTGATCCGGGGTCGTACGCCAGCGAGTCACGGTACCGCCTTTGAGAGCCTCGTCGATCTGCGCGCCCAGCAAGCCGGAGGCATCCTGCGGGCCTTCGTCGAAATCCTCGTTCGCACGCCCCAGCACTTGTGCGTAGACGCGACGCAGCGTCGCTTGCTCGATCCGGCGCCACAAGGATGCGAAGAAGGACGCATCCTCGGTCGACGCCGGCGCGGCCTCGGGCTGAGACTTGAGCGTGCCGCTCTGCGCCAGCACCCGATGTTCGCTATCTACCACCCAGATGCGCGACGTGGTGTGACCGAGGCCCTGCAGAATCAGGTCGATTTCGGACTCCGGGATCAAGACAGGGACGAGCATTTCCGGCTTGTCGACGCCGGTGGGTCCGGCCATGGACGTCGTTTCGCGGCTAGCGGGATCGTCCACGCTGGCGACGAGCAGGCCAAGGCGCGGCCCGATCATGGTGAGCGGCAGCCGCAACTCCAAAATATAGCCCGTCGAGACCTCACGCCAGAAGCCTTCGATACGCGGCTCCAGGATCGGAAGCTCGGGTGAGGCGCCCCCACCTGCTATCCGCCAGGCCTGCACCGCGCCCGGCGCGGTTTGTGCCACGACAAAGCGCTGGAACGTGCCATGCGGGTTGACCACGGCTAGCTCGAGGCGGTCAGCGCGATCCGCGTGGACATCGCCAACGGCCCGATACACGACGTGCTCGTCCACAACCTTGACCAGCAGGTACAGGTAACGCTCGCGCTTGCCGAGCCGCGGAGTCATCGAGACGGTCGCGCCAGAGTAAGTGAGCGGCAGGTCGGAAGAGGCTGCGGACAGCGGAGGCCAGTCCGAATCGTCGCCATCCAAGCTAACGGGGCCTGGCAGCGCGCGCACATACAACCCAGCATCGGTCGCGCCAAAAGGCGCGGCGCCACCTGTTTCGAACAAGGCCGCCCGTTCGTGCAAGGCGGTGGCTACTGCGCGGGCGGTGGCGACGAGCGCCCGCTCCTGACCCGCGCGCAGAAACCGCTCCATCTCGAGGATATAGCGGTAACCAACCCAGGGGATCGCAAACAGGATCAGTGCGAGCAGCAGGACCTGGGTGCGCAGCCCCGGGACCGGCAGCGCTACTCTCAAGTCGTGGCGCTCCAGCGATAGCCCATCCCGTATACCGTGTCGATGGCGTCGAAGCCGGCATCGACCACCAGAAACTTCTTGCGGATACGCTTCATGTGCGAGGTGATCGTGCTGTCGTCTACCACCAGGTGGGCATCGCGCATGAGCTGGTCGCGATCCTTCACGTGGCCGGGAAACTTTGCCAGGCTATGCACCATCCAGAACTCGGTCAGGGTGAGGTCGACCGGGCTGCCGCGCCAATTCACCGTAAAACGCTTGAGGTCCAAGTTGAGCGCACCGCGTTCCAGTACCTCCTCCTGGGCGGAAGTGGAGCCCAGCAGATCGCTGCGCCGGAACAACGCCGCGATCCGAGCCAACAGGTGTGGCAGGCTAACGTCCTTGGTCAGATAGTCGTCTGCTCCGAGGCGTAGTCCCGACACGATGTCGAAGTCGCTGTCACGGGCGCTGAGAAAGATGATCGGCAGCAATGGCGACAGCGCACGCAGCTCCCGGCATAGAGTAAAGCCGCCGTCCATCTCGTCGGCCAGTCCTACGTCGATCAGGGCGAGGCTGGGAAGCTGCACCCGGAACGCCTGCATCGCCAGCGGGCGGCTGGCGTAGGCTGCCACCTCGTAGCCGTGCTTGCGCAGGACGTCGGCGTAGTTTTGCCGGATGGCGGGTTCGTCTTCCACGATAGCGATGCGGCGGGCCATGGTCATCTCCTGCAAGTGCGCTGGGGCGCAACTATAACGCAGCAGTTCCGGCGCCGGTCTAGGCCGCATTTCTTTGCCCGGCCCCCCGATAGCGCTCAGCTGGTTTGCGGTGGGCGAAAACCCGAGGCAGGGCGCTTTGCGACGCGCGGCTGGATGCCCGCGGACCCAGTCGGGAAGGCAGGCCGGCGCGGGCTACCTGCCATCTTTTTGCCAGAATTCTTCACCGCTTTTGCTCAATCCTTCCTGGGTGGGCCAGCGCCGAACGATTAAATGAATTCCCGAGCGGGCCGATATCCGGTACTACCTCTGGACCCACCGTATCGAAGGGAGTGATGGAAATGAATCGCGTGCGCTACAGGATTTTGCAGGATTTCCTGAACGTGGCCCTGATGGGCCTGGTCGTTGGTGTGATCTTCAGCATGGCGGTGACCGGAGTCGTGTTTCTCCTTTCCGGCAAGGCCAGGACTGGCGAAGACCCGCCTACCCTCGGTAGGCCCTCCGAGCCGAAACAGGCCACGCTGCTGCTGGAGACGGAGCGGCGCTATCCCACCGCCGCCAATTCGACCTGGAGTGTCGCAGACCTGTGACCGGGAGGCCGGCCCAAGTGTGTTGGGCAGTGAGCGCCTCTATGGCGTGCGATGAGGCAGGGCGGACGCCGGCGACAGGTCATTCCCAGGCGTTTGGCAACTGTTGCCGGAGCACGTTCTTCTGTACTTTGCCCATGGCGTTGCGTGGGAGCTCCGGCAGGAAATACACACGCTTCGGGACCTTGTAGTTGGCAAGCTCGGCTTTCAAGTGGGCGATGACTGCGGATTCGGTAAGCGGCGCCGAATTCGGATCGAGCACGATCACGGCCGTCACTGCTTCTCCGAAATCGGAGTGTGATACGCCCACGACGGCCGATTCGACGACGCCGGGCATGGCGTCGATGACCAGTTCGATTTCCTTCGGATACACGTTGTAGCCGCCCGTGATGATCAGATCCTTGGCACGTCCGACGATGGAGAGATACCCATCGCGGTCGAAAACGCCCATGTCTCCGGTGCGGAACCAACCGTCGGCAGTGAACTCCTCGCGCGTCTTATCCGGCTTGCGCCAGTAGCCAGCGAATACGTTGTCGCCCTGAATCTGGATCGCCCCAGTCTCGGCCACCGGCAGCCCCCGGTCCTGGGCATCCGTGACGCGCACCGACACACCGGGCAGCGGCAGACCCACGGTCCCGCCACGGCGCTCGCCGTTCAGCGGGTTCGACGTGATCATGCCTGCCTCGGACATGCCGTAGCGTTCGAGAATGGCATGTCCGGTACGCGACTGGAACTCGCGAAAGGTCTCCAGCAGCAGCGGTGCGGACCCCGAGATGAACAGCCGGATGTTGTTGCAGGCTTCACGCGTGAAGGCGGGTTCGGCCAGCAGCCGGGTATAGAAGGTCGGTACACCCATCATTACCGTAGCGCGCGAAAGATCCTGCAGCGTCGCGTTGACGTCGAACCGCTCCCTCCAGAGAACCTTCGCGCCGGACAGGAGTGCACAGTGGTTGGCGACGAACAGTCCATGCACGTGAAAGATGGGAAGGGCATGCACCAGGACGTCAGCGCGCTCCAAGCGCCACGCGTCCACCAGCACGAGTGCGTTGGAGACGAGGTTGCGATGGGTCAACATGGCGCCCTTCGAGCGGCCCGTGGTGCCCGACGTGTAGACGATGGCCGCGAGCTCGTTCGGCGCAACTACAGCAGTCGTGAATCGCGTGGGGGCGCTGCGAACGGCCTCGGGCAACGTACCATTTCCGTCGTTGTCCAGCGTGAGGACGTCCGCACGCAGACCGCGACTGTGCACCAACTCCCGGACACCTTTCTCGGCTGGCCGGCTGCAAACCACCAGCGAAGGTTCGGCGTCGGACAGGAAGTAAGCCACTTCGGCCAGGCGATACGCGGTGTTGAGCGGCAGGTATACCAGCCCCGCGCGCAGGCACGCGAGATAGAGGAACAGCGACTGGGGCGACTTTTCCACCTGCACCGCAACCCGATCGCCGCGCTTCAAACCGAGATCGCACAGAGCGGAGGCGCAACGCGCCGTTGCGCGATCCACGTCGGCATAGTTGCAGGTTTGGCCGGTACCGATCTCCAGCGCGGGCCGTGACGCGTTCAGAGCGAACTGCTGCTCGAGAGCGGCGTACAGATTGGAATTGTTCATGGTCGCCTCGCGTTCGCGATCGGGACGTGGATGGCCGAGCTGCGCTGGAGCAGCGCGTCGATCACACCGGAGCGGATCAAGGCGTCCGGAGCGGACGACTCTTCGAGCTTCGATCCCACGATCTGGCGTACCGCAGCCTCCGGAAGAATACGGATGCGTGCCGTATGCAACGCAAAGACGCGCTCGCTGGGCGCCGCAAAAGCTACATAGACCGCGCCCGCGGCCGCTCCGGAGATCCAGAGCGTAAGGCGCTGGCCGCCCGCAGCCAGTTCAGCCGCGACCATGCTCAAGTGGGTCAAGTATGCGGAAAGCATCAGCGCTTCGTCGCGCTGCGTGCTCGCGTGTCCGGAGGCATCCAGGACGAGCACCACCGGACTGGCGGGATTGGATCGGCGCACGCTAATTCTAATGAGCGTTCAAGGTGAGACTAATAATCCAAGGCCAGCACGTCAGACTGCGCAGGCCCTTTCTATTCTTGGAAAGGCGAGGAAGTCCTGCCTGGAGCTGTTCAACGACACTGGAGATGTCTGAGAACACGCGATTGGGAAACTCCTTCTCTCGTAGCTCATCCCAGACGTGCTCCTGCGGATTGAGTTCGGGTGCGTAGGGTGGCAGACGCAGCAGTCGGATATTCCTTGGCACTACCAAATCCTTGCACACATGCGAGCTGGCACCGTCGACGACCATGACAATGAATTCGCTGCGATGTTTTGCGCTGACCTGAGCGAGGAAGGCACTCATGTTGGCGGTGTTCATCTGCCGAGTGATCATCCAGTCGTGCTGGCCTTCCACAGGGCTGACGGCGCCATAGACATACACGAACTCGCGCTCGTACCCATTGCACACCACAGGTCGCGCGGGCGTGGGCGCCCAGCAGCGCCGGATTCTGACCATGCGTCCGAAGCGCGCTTCGTCCTGGAACATCAAGCGCACGCGGCGCCCGCATACCTGTTTCGGACTCAGCAAGGCCGCCAATGCTTCGGGGAGTTTTTTTTCCATTCCTCCTGCACTAAAGGGTCGCTCTTGGGATGCCGAGTGTCCGGGGCGACCTTGCGCCAGCCATGGCGCGCCAGCATGCGATACACCACTGAAGCAGCTACAGGGTGCCCGAGCTCCTGGGCCAGTGCAGCACGCAATGGCGAGACAACCAGCACGCCACCCTCGTCGGCCTGCTTGGTCCATGGCGCGAGAAATTCGCGCTCTTGTTCGATACTCATGGACGCCCGGCGTCGGCCGCCCCAGTTCGGCCGCGCCTGCGTAGGCTTTGCCACCCTGCGGCGCAGCAGAGCCTGGAGTCTGGCGACGGTGGCTCGCCCCACGCCCAGCGCAGCAGCCGTGTCCTCCAGGGTAGCGTCGAGCAATGCGGGCAGCAGCACCGCCTGCGCACAGCGCAGGTCTTCCAGAGTTTCCGCTTCGATGGCCAGCGCTTGCGCCTGCGCAACCAACGCCATGTCTATCTGTCGAGGTCTTGCCATGCGTTTCTCCGGTCGTCTGAGACAACACGGAGCATGCCATAATTAGTATCATCTTGATAGCTTA